>JAYUSQ010000176.1:0-16214 GCA_043755595.1 Acidobacteriota bacterium
AGAAGCGGGAACCAAGTGATTGTTCATGAAGAGAATCTTTCTCGCCCTGCACAGTAATTAGAGAAAAGAAGTGTCTCACATGATGTTGGCACAGAGGGCTGGAGATCCGCGCAGCGTCGAAGGGCTGAGCCGCCGCAGGATTCAACGGGAATCGAAAAAAATAATAAGATGACGTGCTTGCAGGGCCGTACACCCCCCGCCGGGTTCCAGTTTAAGGTCGCTATTGCGACTTCCCGCGAGTCTAGAATGGGAAAGTGGTGGAGGATATGTTCTTGAGGATTGCACGCAGCCTCAGGCGCCGTGGCATTGCAACGCTCGTCTTTGTCTTCGCCTCCACGGCACACGCCGGCTTTGTCAAATCCTGGAGCATCAGCGAGCTAGAGCAAGCCCCGGTGTTGGCGGTCTGCACGGTCGAGGATATCTCCCAGCGGGAGCCCGTCGCCGCGGGCACGGTGCAATGGGCTGGTTCATATCGATGGCACGAGGCGACGTTACGCGTGGAGCGAGTCCACTCAAAGCTTGCGCTCGCGCCCGTGGGCGGCGATCGCATCACGGTCCGCTATATCTGCTATGGCGACACCATTGGCGGAATCAGCGGCTCCCCCATTTGGCCGACGTTTGAAAAGAGCCAGCGCGCTGTTTTTCCTCTGTCGCCTTCGAAGGAGCGCTCAGACCGATGGGCCCTATTCGCCGTAGAAGGAATGAATGTCACCGTTCCGGCGACCGGGAAGGAGTGGCGCAGCGGCGATGGACCCGTTACGCCTCACGAATTCATCGTCTCAGAACTGATCAACGCGCTCGCGAGTGGGTCGTCGGCCGAGCAGTTCGCGGCGAGCAACTATATGGGTGGACTCTTTGCTGTCCCCTCTGAGGCGCATCGCCTGCTAGATGCCGCGATAGGCAACAACGAGGAGCGTTGGCTCGCTGTTGCGGCCTCGCTCGTCAGTTCGCTCGGTATACCCCGGCCTAGCCTCGCCGAGATCATGTCGGGCACCGTCGAGAAGGACTTATTCCGCGGTCCGATTCTGGCTCTCCTCGCGCACGCACTGCAAAAGGGCGCCAAACGGGAGTTCCCCGACCGGTTGATTACCAAGCTCGTGGACGACGCGCCCGTTCACGCGTGGGGTTCCGCGACCACATTGATGGAGTTCAAGGATTCTCCCGTGCTTATCGATCGCTTGCGAGAAGCGCTTAGCCGCAATCGGGGAGGGGCCGTGACGATCGCGTGGTCTCTGGTTCGGAACGGCCAGCGCTCATTGTTGCCGCAAGCGCTCGCGGCCGCGCAGAAGCTGGTGATGAATCCCGGTCAGGTGAACATATCGGAACTGCAGGCGGCGAGCGGCCTCGTCCGCGATTACGGTGATGACGCCCAGTTTGGTGCCCTCGTCGCCACGCTACGGCGTTTGAAAACCGCGGACGTCGAGCAGTACCGGAAGCTGTTTGGCTCCGCGGCATACTCGCAGAACAAGCGTGAGATTGAGCTTGCCGCGGTCTTGATCGACGACATGCGCGAGGGATTCCCACCCATGCGCTACTGCGATGTTGCGGCTGGCACACTGCAGCGCTTATCGGGTCAGGATTTCGGCATCGGGCAAAACATGACGCGACCTGATTGGGATCGTGCGGTCGGCCGAGCTCGCAACTGGTTGGCCAAGCGATAGGTTCACTTTAGTCCCCGAAAACGGCGAAGGGAACCGCGACTCGCTGCTAGCTTGCCTTCCGCTTCCTGCTAGGACTGGCGGCTTCGTTTTGATCGAGCGCCTGGCGCAGCAGCGTCTTAATGACCGCCTGCCGACTAACGTTTAGCCGGGCAGCACGGGCATCAAGTTCAGTCAGCATTCCTTCTGTAAGATCCACGTTCACCCGGCGAATCGGTCTGACTACGGTAAACTTCCCGGTGAAAAAGAGGGAGACATCCTCGCCGCGCGATGCTCTGTCGGCGATCTCCTCCGCTCCGACTTTCGGTTTAGACTTGTTCGGCATACGCTTTCAATTCCTGTTTGGTGGCCTTCCAGCCTGTCACCAGATGATAGTATTCCCCAACCGTGTCGTGCCTCACCTCGAAGATGACTGAACAAATTCGACCCCGGCTCCAACCGATGGCGCGAAACTGTTCAGGATCGTCATTCTTTGCGTCAACGATGTAGATTTGATCGAAGATCTCCCGGGCTTCCTCCAAGCTGACACCGTGTTTCCGCAGAACCTCCGCGTTCTTTGACGTATCGAATTGGACACGCATTCGTTGATGTAACTGTTATACCATCCTTCCGCTGCGGCTCAAATAGCTCTCGCTAAAAACGGCGCAGGCATCCGAAGATCGGTACGAGGCCCGTGGCCGTACGAATCCAGTTGCAGCAAACGGACGATTCCGCAACGGCGGCGAAGGCTTCATTCAACGGCGGGGCTTGCGGCGTTGCGAAACCGTATTGCGCTGGGAACTGGCATGGCGACAGGTTTCCGCAACACCATGTTCCGGCACTGGTATGCCAAATAATGTTGACGAATCTAATCTACGCAAAACAATTCTGAAAGTGACAACTAGTCACGCGCCGGCCAGGAACCGCGTGAACTCGTTCTCGCCATGCACGTCCGTCAGGCGCATGTCGCGCCCCTGGTAGAAGTACGTCAACTTCAGATGATCCAGTCCGAGCATGCGCAGGATCGTCGCGTTGACGTCATGAGACACCAACGGATTCTCGACCGGCCGCAGACCAAATTCATCGGTAGCGCCGAGCACACGCCCGCCCTTTACGCCTGCGCCAGTGAACCACATGCTAAAGGCATAAGGATGGTGGTCACGCCCGTTACGCCCTTCGGCGAGCGGCGTGCGGCCGAACTCGCTGCCCCAGACTACCAGTGTCGAGTCGGCCAGACCACGCGCTTTCAGATCCTTGAGTAGCCCTGAAATCGGCTTGTCCGTTTTGGCGGCCATCTTGTTGTGCGAGCCGGTGAGGTCGTTGTGAGCGCCATCCCAATCGTCTCCCAAGTGCGTACCGGAGTAGAGCTGAATGAACCGGACGCCGCGCTCCACCAAGCGGCGCGCCAACAGGCACTTTCTGCCGAAGTCGTCGGACAGGCCCTCACCGATCCCGTAGAGCCGCCGGGTGGCTTCCGTTTCCTTGCTGATGTCCACGGCGTCGGGAGCTTCGGACTGCATGCGAAACGCGAGTTCGTACGATGCCAGCCGCGCTTCGAGATCGGAGTCATGCGGATGCTCGGCCAGATGCTGCCGGTCCAGATCGCCGACGAGATCCAAGGTCGCGCGCTGGGTCGTGGCGCTGATGCCCTCGGGACTCGCAAGGTCCAGGATGGGGCTCTTGCCGCCGCGGAACATCGTGCCCTGGTAGACAGCCGGCAGAAATCCGGCGCCATAACCTTGCGGGCCACACTTCATCGCGCCGTCGGTCATTACGACGAACGATGGCAAGTTCTGATTCTCCGTGCCGAGCCCATAGACTGCCCAGGAACCCAGGCAGGGCCGGCCCGGAAACTGCGATCCGGTCGAGTGCAGATACATTGCCGGAGCGTGATCGAACGCATCGCCGTGGCAGGAACGCACCAGCGCGATCTCGTCGGCATGAGAGGCGATGTTGGGGAAGAGGCCGGAAATCTCAAGGCCCGATTGGCCGTGTTTGCGGAAGGGCCATGCGCCACCGCGCGCCAATGCTTTGGTGAAATCGATGCGGCTGGTCTTCAGCCCTTTAACAAAGCTCGCCGGCAAGGTCTGACCCGACAAGCGCGACAGTTCCGGCTTGGGGTCCCAGGTGTCGACATGGCTGACGCCGCCGTGCATGTAGAGAAAGATGACGGACTTGGCACGCGCGGCTTGATGCGGCTGCTTGGGTGCCAGTGAGCTTTCCGCACCGAAGGCCGAAGGAAGGAGGGTCGAGGCGGCGACGGCGCCGAAGCCCCGCCCCGCGGAAGCGAGAATTTCCCGGCGAGATCTAATCGACATATAAAAACTCGTTCACGTTCAACAGTGCGCGGATCAGTTCGGTCAGCGCTTCGCGGCGCCCGCCGGCATTCCGGCTTTGAGTGGAGAGAAACACGGCCGCGCGGCTGAGTTCTTCAGGCTTCGGTTCGCGGACCAGCACTTGCCGCCAGGCGCCGCCGATGGCGGCTTCGTCTGAAGCTGGGCTCGCGGCCGTTAGCCGCTCGGCGAGCGAGCGCGCCCGTTCCATGGTGAGCGTGCCGTTAAACAAAGTGAGCGACTGCGGCGCCGTCGTACTCGAATCGCGGCGCGAGCAGGTGAGCATCGAGTCCGGCGCATCGAACACTTCCATCATCGGCATGCGGAATGTGCGCTTCTGGATAAGGTACAAACTGCGGCGCAAATACTCCGATGCGTCAGTGGTCAGCACCCACGCATCCTCGGGCCTCTGCGTGAGCGTGGCCTTCTCCTCTGGCGTCAACGGCGGGACCACGGGACGGCCGCCACGCTTGGCGTTCAAGGCTCCCGTGGCTTGCAACAACGAGTCGCGCAACTCGTCCGCGTTCAAACGGCGGCGTGAGAAATGAGAGAGCAGAAGGTTCGCCGGATCCCGGTCCACCGCGTCCTGCGAGGGCGTGGATTGCTGCTGATAAGCGGCCGAGTTCATGATGACACGGTGCAGTTGCTTCAGTGACCAGCCCTTGGCCACGAACTCCGACGCCAGCCAATCCAACAGTTCCGGGTGGGTCGGCTTGCCGGCGCGCGTGCCGAAGTCGCTGGGCGTCGCGACCAGACCACGGCCGAAGTGATATTGCCAAACCCGATTCACCATCACTCGCGCCGTCAGTGGATTTCCCGGGTCCGCAATCCAGTTCGCCAGGGCGGTCCGCCGGCCGGTGGTGGGCATCAGCGGGATCGGGCCGGTGGCCTCACGCTTTTCGGCGGGAGGCGGCACATCCCCACCCCCAAGAACCGAAAAGAATCCCGGTTGTACTTCACGCTCCGGCCGTGACCCTCGGGCCGGCAGAAAGGTTTTCGGCGCCACGTTCCACCAGTCGGCCAGTCCGGCGGCAAAGGGTTTGGAACGGTAGTCGGCATACATGCGGACCAGGGCTTTCTCAATTTCGTGCAGGCGCGCCGATTCTTCCGGAGTCATGCAGGCGCGCACCTCGTCGTCGCCGACCCGCGCACTGCGCTCATGCTCGGTGGCGAGTTCGCGCTGCCGCTGGGTCCGCTCGTTGTCGGAGAGACCGAGCGCCACTCTGGCTTCAGCGGGCAAGGCGTTCATCTTGGCCGAGCGCGTTTGATCCTGACAGCGGGCCTGCACGGCCCGAATTTGCTCGCCGATTTCGCGCAGCTTCCATTCGCGGACGCTTTCGCCCACGTCGAAACCAAGCGAGGAAAGACGATTCAGCGGCACCTTGGTCTTCACGGCAGGCGCGAAGATGGCGCGGATCCGATAGTGGTCTTCCTGCGAGATCGGGTCGAACTTGTGATCGTGGCAGCGGGCGCAGCCGGCCGTCAGTCCGAGGAAAACGGCCGAGGTGGTGTCGACATAGTCCGTCAGCATCTCTTCGCGATTGATGTCGGCCTGGTCCGGAAACAGGTCGCGATTGGGCCCCACGCAATACAGCCCTGTGCCGGTGCGCGCAACCGGATCTTCCGGGTACAACTCATCGGCGGCGATTTGTTCGCGGATGAAGCGGTCATACGGCTTGTCGTCGTTAAACGCTTGGATCACCCAATCGCGGTAGCGCCAGGCGTCGTGAATGTAAGTGTCGAGCTCAAAGCCGGCGGTGTCGGAATAGCGGACAAGGTCCAGCCAATGCCGGCCCCATTTCTCGCCATACTGCGGCGAGGCCAGCAGTTTGTCGATCAGGTTCGGCCAAGCGCGCGGCGACGAGTCCTGAGTGAATGCGGAAATTTGCTGGAGCGTGGGTGGCAAACCCGATATGTCGAGATATGCCCGGCGCGCCAGCGCAGCCCGGCCAGCCAATGGCGAGGGCTTCAACGACGCCGCTCGCAGCTTCGCCACGACGAACTCGTCGATTTCATTGCGCACCCAAGCTTCGCCTGACTTCGGCACGGCGGGCCGGACTACTCGTTGAAAGGACCACCACGTCGATAGGGGCGCCGCCGCCTTGGCAGGCGACGACGGCCAACTCGCGCCCTGATCGACCCATCGCCGCAGGACGTCGACATCAGCCGCTGACAAGGGCGATGTAGGCGGCATGGCCAGCTTGCCTTTGCGCTCCACGGCCTCTATCAGCCTGCTCTCGCCAGCTTTTCCCGCTACTATGGAGGGGCCTCGCGAGCCACCCTTCAGCACCGCTTCGCGGCTGCTCAGATCGAGGCCGGACATCGAGAGTGCCCTCGAATGGCATTGGCTGCACTTGGCATGCAGGACTTCCAGCGCTTGCTCGGCAGACGAATCGGCGGCGCGCGCCGCGACGACAGCGACAATGGCCAGTACGATGCTTCGGAGCCGGTACACCACCGCGATGTTACCTCCGGGCGGCGGAAGTGCCGGCGGTGATTGCTTTGATCTCAGCCATGACGTTCTCCGGTTCGAAGACCGAAGCCCAATCAGGCTGGAACAGTTTCTTCTTGCCGCGTTCGATCGCCATCAGCGCGCCATCGGAAAAAGGCGATCCGATATAGCCGAACAGGATGCCGATGTTCACTTTGATGTGTCCGAGAATAAACTCCCGGGCGGCTTCCGCGGGGACGCCGCGCTTCACGGCCTCATCGACGGCCTCGCGAATCACAGTCATGCAGGTGGCGGCCACGGTCTCCGAGAGCGCGGGTTCCAGGATCGCCATCTGTTCAACCGTGACACGATAAGCGTTCATCACGGGAGCGAACATCTGCCGGGCAATCGCCTCGCCGCGCGCGTAGTCGGCTTCCGATCCCTGCATCAGTGCACACACGATATGCTGCTTGGCTTTGATCGCGCCGAAGAAATCCAGTTGGGCCTCCCGATCGACTTCGTCGTGAATCACCGGCGGGTGGCAGGGGTGGGTAATGAAGTAGGCGATGTCGTCGCGTTTCGGCAACTCGCCGCCGTACGGCGCGGCGGGGTCCAGACACATCACCATGGCGCCGGGTTTCAAGCCCGGCACGATACCCGGGGCGACCTTGCCGATTAAAGCGTCCGGCAGCGCCAGGATGGCGACATCGGCCTCGCTCACGGCCCGGTCCTGAGGTGTTGTGGACAGTCCGCGCGAAGCGAGGCGCTCCGCTCCGGCGGGATTCACTTCGACGCACAGTAGCTCGTGCGACGAGTCTTTCAGATTGTCAGTGATCCGGCAGCCCATTTTGCCGCCGGCGCCGAAGAGCGCGACTTTGAGATTCATGGTGAATACTCAACTTACCACAAGTGGTGTGATGAGTACATCACATTGTGGAGGCGCCCGCGCGGACGTCTCCGAATAGTGTCTTGCCTCCGACTTGGCCGCCCTTCAGGAGGATCTCAAGTCCGTCGACCTCCCGATCATTGGACCAGACCCTGCATAGTGGCGACCCCGGCGCGAAGGGCCGGATCATCGTAAGCGCTTGGATACAAAGGGCCTGGCTGGCATGCCCCGAGGTATCGCCACCGGCGATCAGTATGCGTCGCAGGTGGTGCTCGCGCACGAGTTCTCCGGCCAGAGCGCCGAGTTGTACGCCTAACTGCGTGCCGAAGTGGCGATCCTGAGTGGTACTGCAGACGATGTCCTGTGGGCCTGCAGCCGAATACACGATGGGACTTCTGCCGTTCGACAACACCTTGCCCGCCGCGGCGCGGACTCTGCGGTTCTCCCCCCCGCCGGCGGCCAGCGCAATGGGATCCACCGGGATTCCAAGAAATCCGTGATCGACCGCCCATTGAATCTGTGACGCCGTTACCGGTGAGCAACTGCCGGAGATGACAAGAAGACGTTCTACCGGTCCGGGATTCACGATCGGCGGCTGGGGCGGCAGTGTGCCCTGCGCTTCCCACCACGCCAGCAACGCGTACTCCACGCCCGAGGAACCGGCGATGAACGCGGACTGGCTGCCGCGCGTCTCCCACACCGCGCGCCCGGCCTCGCGAAGACTCAGTGCGTCCAACGTGTCGAAGAAGATGACCTCGGCCCCATCCCGCTTCAGTTGCTCCCACTTTTCCAAAGCCGCTCCGGCCTGTAAAGAGAGGATATCAACGAGAGCGGTGGGCAGCGGCGATTGGCCGGCGAAGTGGCGGCGCAGGTCGCCCTCGGACATGGGAGTAATCGGATGCCGGGACATCGTCGGATGGCGGTCGATGCGATGGGTCTCTCCACTTACCGTGGCAAAGAGATTGCCGAAGAGAACATACCGGCGCAGCGCCGGCGCCCCGACGATCATGGGAACACAGCGCGAGCCGAACACCTGCCGGCCAATCTCCACGGCCCGGCCAATGCTGCCGTGGACCGGAGAGCTGTCGAACGTGGAGCAGACCTTGTAGTGGCAGAGCGGCGCGCCCAGCGCGCGCAACGCCTCGAAGACAGGTGGAAGGTTCTGATCCATCCACTCCGGAGACTGGCTGCGGCTGAGGCCCGCCACGCCAACCACCAGGCAATCGGGAAATCGAGTCAGGTCCTCGGCCGTTGGCGGTTGGAGAAAAAGAACCGCCGGGATCCCGCGCACCGAGACGGCCTCGAGGACGTCTGTGGATCCGCTGAAGTCGTCGCCGTAGTAGGTGAGCAGCATCACGCGTACTTTTCTAGCGCCTGCCGCAACTCCACATGCGACGCGGCGTGCGTGTCCAGCGGCACTCCGGCCATCGCGGCTTCCCACGCCTGACGAAGGGCCCTCACCCCGGCGCTCACGCCGCCGGGATGCGCCAAGAGCCCGCCTCCAGCCGCATGGATCAGATCCGCCGTTCCCAGCCCGGTCCAGGTCGGATGGGCCTGCCGTACCGTTTGTCCCGACGAGAACACGGGCATCGCTTCGCAACCGCGGCCCGGTCCCTCGAACATCGGCGTCAGGCACTCGCGCGCCGAGGCGAGGACGGAGGCATCGTCTTCGCAAAATTTGTTGCGCAGCCCGTTGACGTGCATGTGGTCGGCCCCCGCCAGCCGCCAGAATTTCTGGTATGCCAGATAGCTCATGCCGATGTGCGGTGAGCGTTGGAACAGTCCCCAGCCATTGCGATGAGCGTGGATCGCGAGGCGGCAGTGGCGGCGCAGATGCACGAGTCCGGGCAGGCCTACGCTGTTCAGACTCACCATCACGCAGTTGCCGCCGGCCCGCTCAACCAAATCGTGCCGCTGAAGCATCTGATCGGTGTCGCCTGTCACGTTGAACGCAAACATGACCTTCCGGCCGGTGCGCGAGGCGTGGTCGAGAATTACGGGCATTACCGCCTCGACTCGTTCCTTGAACGGACAATGCGGCCCGTCGCCCTGCAGTTCGTCGTCCTTGATAAAGTCGATGCCGCCATCCACTAATTGCCTGACGAGTGCCGCCGTTTCGGCCGGTGACAAGCCGACACTCGGCTTGATGATGGTGCCGATCAGCGGAAGCCGCTCGACGCCGGTGAGTTTGCGCGTGCCCGCCACGCCGAATTGAGGCCCCGGGTAAGCGTCCCGAAAATCTTGCGGCAGCTTCAGGTCGACCAGGCGAAGCGCGGAGAACTGCTGCAACTCAAACAAATTTCCCGCCACGGTGGCGAGCAAATTGGGCAGGCTCGGACCCAGGTTCTCGATTGGCCAGGAAATCAAGGTCTGCGCCCGGCGCCAGATCGGGTTGGCTACGTTCTTCGGCCGCGCGGCTCCGGGCAGGGAAGGCGACTCCACGGTCCCGGTCTCCTCGATCCGTTCGATCCGAGCTCCGTACTTTTCCTTCAGTTCCGGCGTTTCGCCGGGAACCTTCAGGAACGTACCGCTCGATTGTTCGCCCGCCAGCACGCCGATGGCATCCTCGAGCGGAAAGGCGGATTCCACTTCGTAGCGGGCATAAATGCGATTTGGAAGATGACCCATTGTCTTTGGTGGTATACTCACCATACCACAAGAGAGTCAGAGTCGAGCCTTAGATTCGATTCTACTCCAGTTGCTGCCTGGCTGGTAAGAGAATCGAAATCATGAGCACCCAACCCATCATCCGCCGGAAACTGTCAGATGAAGTTCGCGACCGTTTGATGGCGATGATCCGAAGCGGCGAGTTGCGGCCGGGCGACCGTCTCCCTTCCGAGCGTGACCTGATGGACCGGTTCGCGGTGGGCCGGCCCGCCGTGCGGGAAGCCATGCAGTCGCTTGGCTCGGCCGGATTGATCGAGATCAGCCACGGCGAACGGGCCCGCATCGCGGTTCCCGACACGCGGAACATGATCGATCGGATGGGCCAGACGGTGCTGCATTTGCTCCAGACCTCGCCCACCACGCTGGAACATTTGAAGCAAGCTCGCATCATGTTCGAGGTAGGCATGGTGAAAATGGCCGCCAAGAGCGCCTCCGCCGCTGACATCCAACGGTTGAAAGACGTGCTGGAACGGCAGCGCGCCTGTCAAGGCACGCCCGCCGAATTCGTCAAGGGTGACATGGCGTTCCACGCTGCCATTGCCTTGATGAGTGGCAACACCGTGTGCGTCGTGTTGAGCGAGGCCATGCTGGACTGGCTCTTCAATTTCCGGCGGGATCTGCTCCGGCTGCCGGGGTCCGAGCTCATCACTTTGGCCGAACACGAACGGCTGTTGACTGCGATCGCCGCACATGACGTGGACCAAGCCGAGCGCGCGATGCTTGATCATCTGACTAGGGCCAGCGAGCGGTACCGGATCCTGGAAGACGCTGCGGCGAAGCGGTCCGCTGACGCGGGTACGGACGAAACCTAGCCCCCCTCATGCTCTCCAGCGTCCCTCCCGGTGTTGTCTTTGCGGCCACCTTGCTGTTGACTGCCGGTCTGGCGATTCTTTTTCCCGATCTCTTGCTGCACTGGGGATCGTTTCAACCCAGGACACTGGTTGTGCCGCTGCTGCAGTTCATCATGTTCGCGATGGGGACGCGCGTGAGCGTGGCCGATCTGCGGCAGGTTCTTGCGGCCCCCCGTTTGGTTATCATCGGTCTGGGTCTTCAGTATCTCATCATGCCGTTCAGCGCCGCCGGTCTCGCCGCGGCCTTCAGGTTGCCCGCCGAGGTGAGTGCCGGAGTCATACTTGTTGGCTCGGTGTGCGCCGGCAATTCCTCCAACGTGATGACTTACTTCGCCGGCGGCAATTTGGCGCTCTCGGTTGCAATGACCACGCTGTCCACGCTGCTGTCGCCGCTGACGACGCCTGCCTTCATGTATCTACTGGCTGGCCGGATTGTGCCTGTGGATTTCGCGGCGCTGACGTGGTCCATCGTGCGGATTGTAGTGGCGCCGGTCTCGGCGGGACTATCCTGCGAGTGGTTGCTGCGCGGGTACCGGGCGCAGGCCGAGCCCTGGCTTCCGCGGCTGGTGATCGCCGCCACATGTCTGGTGAATGCCATCATTGTGGCCAATGCGCGCGACGCGCTGCTTTCCCTCGGCTTGACCTTGCTGCTGGTGGAAATGTTGCACAACCTCACCGGCTACGTGCTCGGCTACGCCGGAGGTTGCCTGTTGGGATTGAACGCCCGGGATGCTGCCACGATGGCGATGCAGGTCGGCATCCGCAATGGCGGACTGGCCACTGGACTGGCCTACGACGTATTGAAGAGCGGCAACGCCGCGATCCCGAGCGTGGTGTTCGGCACCCTGCAGAATGCGACGGGAGCGCTGCTTGCGGCCATATTGAGAAAGCGTCTGGAGCGGACTAAAGAAAACCCATGAAACCATCGACGTGTCGTTGACGCTTTAGTTGATGGCCGGCTGCTCCGCCGCGCCGGACCTGTTCCCGGATTGCAGCAAGGCGGGCGCTACGGCTGGACGTCGTAAAGATAGGCGATAAACGGCGTACGGACGTGCTTCTCGATAGCCGTGTGCCAGGCGACCTTGTGATCGGGGTTCAAGGTCCACTTCTCCCGGAGCTCCTCGCTACTGAACGTCTGGACCAGGCGGTAGTTGTAGCGTTCGGGCGCCGTGCCGATGTTCGCTCTGCGGAACTTAAGCAGCTTGGCGTCGATAAACCCGGGCGCTTTCCGAATGCGAGGCAGGAACAGCTTCTCAAAATCCGCCAGGAGCTGCTGCTCCGACCCGGCTTTCACCTCCAGGTCCGTATGGAGTTGAATGGCGGGGCTGGCCGCCGCAGCGCTGACGCCGAGGGCCCCAACGAACATGGCCGTTATGGCATTTCTTCGTTTCATGAACTTTCGTTCCTTGGGAGAGCTTGACTCGACGCCATAGCTGATCTATAGTAAACCAACTGGTATTATGACTACCTCAGTATATCAGAATATCGCTTGGGAGTGAGAAATGAAACTTCAAGTTTGCCTCGTCGCCGCCTTCCTCTTTTTTGAGGCCGCAAGCTGGGGTCAGGTTTCCGGCCGTGTCTCCGGCACGGTGGTCGATCAATCGGGCAATCTCATTCAAAGCGCCGAGGTGACGCTGATCAATCAGGGTACCGGCGAGTCCTCCGACGTCAAGGCGGGAGACTCGGGCGCTTTCCTCTTTCCAAACGTAGTTCCCGGGGCCTACACGCTGCGGGTACAGATGAAGGGTTTCAGCACGCAGGAGCGCACCAGCCTCGTGGTCAATGCAAATCAGAGCCTCACGGTTGGCGAGATCGCGCTAGTCGTGGGGGCGGTCACCGAGAGGATCTCCGTCGTCGCGCAAGGCGCCGTTGTGCAGACCGACAATTCGGGCCAGACGGCGCTGCTATCGAGCAATCAGCTCTCCGGACTGATGCAGCGCGGGCGCGACGTGGTATCCCTGATGACGGTTTTGCCGGGTGTTTCGCAGAATTCTGGCAGCGACGCGCTGGGCGGCAACTGGGGCACCGAAACGCCCAACATGCAAGGGATGCGCAGCCATTGGAATGTGTTCGCGCTCGACGGACAGCCTGGCGCCGACATCGATGCGTTGAGCTTCTTCACTATTTCGGTGAGCATGGACGCCATCGAAGAAGTGAGCGTCAAACAGAGCTCGTTCCTGGCCGAGAACGGCCGTACGCCCGGTACGCAGGTGAATATCATCTCCAAATCCGGCACCAAAGAGTTCCACGGCGCCGGCTACTACTTCAAGCGCCACGAGCAGTTCAACGCCAACAATTTTTTCAACAACCGGCTGGGCATCGGCAAGCCATTGACGCGCTACAACACCTACGGTGGAGTGCTGGGCGGCCCGGTCTTCATCCCGGGTAAGTTCAATACCGGCAAAGACAAGCTCTTCTTCTTTGTGAGCCGCGAGGACTGGCGCATCAAGCTGCCCGGACCGCTGTTGACCACGACGCTGCCTACCGCGCTCGAGCGAGCCGGGGATTTCTCGCGCAGCTTCGATCAGAATGGCGCCCTGATCCCGATTCTCGATCCTAACGCCAATGGCGCGCCGTTCGCAAACAACGTACTACCGGCCAGCCGCCTCAATCGCCTGGGCCAGCGTATGCTCGCGTGGCACCCCGAGCCCAACTTCCTCGATACGAGTATCTCGCGCAACGCCTTCAACTATCGTTTCCAGGAGCGCCGCCAACAGCCCAAGTATCAAACGCAAGTCAAGCTCGACTATCTGCCTACCTCAAAGGATCGCATTTCATTCCGGCCGCGTTGGTGGATCTCCGATATCCAAGGCCAAGCAAGTTCAACGGCCTTCGGAGGTAATTTCTACGCACAGCCGCATCACTACGAATACCGGTCCGATGCCTACGCCGGCGCGTACACGCGCACCTTCTCGCCGACCGTCGTCAACGAGTTAAACTTTGCCTTTTCGAAGGTGCAGGAACTCGGCACGCTGAAGGAAGGTTTTAACCTCGACAACGTGCGCCGCGAAAAGCACGGGCTCGAAGGATTGCGCCAGTTTTCCCCCAGCGCCAATCCGCTGAATCTGATCCCGCAGATGAGCTTTGGCGGCTTGCCGAACGCGCCCAACACTTCGTTTGATCCGCGCACGCCGATCGCGGCGGCCGACAAGCGCTACTGGCTCACTAACAATCTCAGTTGGGTGAAGAATCGCCACAACTTCAAGTTCGGTCTCTACTATGAGCGCAATGTTGCCAGCGAGGGTCTCCGCGCAGGCGGCGGCGGGCACATGGGCGCCTTCAACTTCGGCCGCGACCGCAACAACCCGGTGGACGCCAATCATCCCTTCGCCAATGCCGCGCTCGGCAACTTCTTCAGCTATCAGGAATCGAGCACACGGACGCGCGGCGAGGCGGCCGTCTACAGCACCGAGTGGTTCGCCCAGGATTCCTGGAAAGTCACCAAGCGCCTAAACATAGATGCCGGCGTGCGCTTCTACTCGTTCACGCCATGGCGCTACACCAATGAGATCGGCTCGGCGCTGTCGCTCGAACGATACAACGCTTCCCGCATCCCGGCGTTGTACCGCCCGGCGCTCGACGCGCAGGGACGCCGGGTGGCGCAGAACCCTCTCAACGGCCAGTTCTTCCCCGCGCCGCAGATCGGCGCCATCGTACCGGGGTCGGGCGACCGGCTCAACGGCGTGGTCAAAGTCGGCGACGCCGACTATCCGGTTGGTTTCCGCGAACGGCCGCCCGTGCAGGTCGCGCCCCGCATGGGCTTCGCCTACGATGTGTTTGGCTCCGGCAAGACGGTCCTGCGCGGTGGAGCGGGCATGGCCAAACAGACCGTCTTCTCCTCGCAGAATTCGGCGTGGGCGACCACCACCTCTCCGCCCTTCATCGAAGCGCCCAGCGTGTTCTTCGGTAGCATCGACACGTTCCTCGGCGCAGGCCAGGTGATCTTCCCGACAGATGTGTCGTCCTTCGACCGCAAGTTCGACAAGGTGCCCACGGTTTACAACTGGCTGTTCGGCATCCAGCAGAATGCCGGCTTCGGAACAGTGCTCGATGTCAGCTACGTCGGCAATACCGGCCGGCACTTGCGGCAAAACCGGAATCCCAACACGCTCCTCCCGGGCAAGCGCTTCCAGGCTGGAAGCCAGGATCCTACGACAGGCCGCCCGCTGCCGGACGTGTTCTTGCGGCCCTACGTGGGTTTTCAGAACATCAGCTACATTGAGGACTCCGGCTACTCGAACTATCACGCGCTTCAGGTGGCCTGGAATCGCCGCTACACCAAAGGCTTCCAATACGGTGTCGCCTACACGTTTTCGAAGTCGATGGGCCTGACCAATCAGGATGGCGGCGGGCTGCCGATTTATCGCGACTACCGCAGCTACCTCTACGGCAAGATGGGCTTCGATCAGACGCATATCCTGGTGCTGAACTATCTCTACAGCCTGCCCAAAGTGGCGGCGCTCGGACGGAACAAGCTCACCCGCGGCATCTTCCACAATTGGGAGGCAGCGGGCATAACCACGCTTGCCAGCGGCTTCCCGCAGGGGGTTGGATTCAGCTTCACCGACGGCGTGGACCGGTGGGGCGGCGGCGATGGACCCCGGCCGAATCTGGTCGCGTCGCCGCTCCTGGGTAAAGGCGAGCGCACTTTTGCACGCTACTTCAACACAGCCTCGATCGCGGCCCCGCGCGGGGTGGGAGACTTCGGCAATGCGCCGCGCGATGTCTATCGCGGCCCGGGAATCAACAACTGGGACTTCTCGATCTACAAGAACTTCCCAGTGAACGACAAGGTCCGGATGCAGTTCCGCTGGGAGTTCTACAATCTGTTTAATCACACCCAGTTCAATGGAGTCGACAACAACGCACGCTTCGATGCCCAAGGCCAACAAGTCAATGGTCAGTTTGGCCAGCTCACCGGCGCTCGTCTCGAGCGGCAGATGCAACTCAGTCTGCGGCTTGACTTCTGATCGGACTTGGCGGCGGTCGGAGCGGTTTTGGCTGGCGCTGATGGCAGCGGCGGCCTTCGCCCAGCCCGCCGCTCCGCCACATTTCGAACGAGGCGTGCAGCTTGAGCGCGCCGGAGATTTCGCCGGTGCGCGCGCGGCCTATGAACAGGCGCTGGCGATTGCTCCGGGCCGCGTAGACGCCTTGTCGAACCTGGGCGCGGTGTGGTTGCGCCTGGGCCGGGCTTCCGAGGCTGCCGCGAGTTTCCGCAAGGCGCTGGCCGCGCGTCCGGACCTCTTGCAAATTCGGTTTTTCCTCGGCTTGGCACTGTACCAGTCGGGCCAGTTTGCCCCAGCCCGCAATGAGCTTGGCCAGGTCCTCGCGGCGCAACCGGGGGAAGTGCGGGCACTGCATCTAGACGCACTCTGCCTATTGAAACTGGACCGGCTCAACGAAGGCGCG
>JAYUSQ010000177.1:0-16213 GCA_043755595.1 Acidobacteriota bacterium
CACGCAGGGGTTGAAGACTTGCCAGGTGGGCCTGCGCTTTGGCGGGAATGATGTCGGCAGCATCATGATCGAGGAGAACGTCGTGTCAGCGGCAGGCGCACGTAATTAGGCGAGCGAGGAAGACCTGCGGCGGTTGATTCGCGATGCGGGGTTTGTGCCCAAGCAGCGGGATACTTTGTACCGGTCTTACTTTTTGAATTAGTTAGGATATGGGCGCAGGGGCCCAGATCGGGTATCGTAATCTACGATCAATCGAACCCGGTCGAAGAGGTGATAGTCACGTCCCTCTGTGAAACTTCCGGCAGTTTTTGTGCAAGCGGAAACGAGTTCTGTCTGAAGGGTCTGTCACAGAAATTGAAACATTTCATATTGGAAACGTTTAATACTCGGCCTAGTGGCTGAGCCTGACGAGATCAAAACGCGATTCGAGAAGTTGGCTCCGTTTCTCGACGAACGCATGCGGCGGCTAGTGGCGGCCTCGGAGAGTTTGTGCGGTCGGCTTTGGAGGCGCTTCGGCGGTGTCACGGCAGACCGGGGGTATCGCGGCGAGCGATTATTCGAGGAATCAAAGAACTGGAAATCGCCGGTGGCCCCGACGGTCCGAGTGCGCCGGGCCGGTGGGGGACGCAAGAAGACCGTCGACCTAGACGGGACGTTGAAGACCGCTCTAGAGGGACTAGTGGAACCGGTGACGCGTGGCGATCCTGAATCGGCTTTACGTTGGACTTGCAAGAGCGTGCGCAAGCTGGCCGAGGAACTCAAGCGCCTGGGCCATCAGACGAGCCATCGTTGAGTTGTTGCATGAAGTGGGCTATAGCCTTCAAGCCAACCGCAAGACACTGGATTGGTCCAGCCACAGCGAGCGCGATCGGCAGTTCCAACACATCAACGAGCAAGTGAGCCGGCTGCTCGCTCAACATCAGCCAGTGATTTCCGTCGACACGAAAAAGAAGGAATTGGTTGGCAATTTGAAGAATGGCGGCAAAGAACTGCGGCCCAAGAGTGACCCAGAAGAAGTGTCCGTCCATGATTTTGTGATCCCGGAACTGGGTCGCGCCGCCCCCCCACGGGATGTACGATGTAGCGAACTATACCGGATGGGTGAGTGTGGGCGTCGATCACGAAACGTCGGCTTTGCGGTCGAGACGATTCACCGCTGGTGGTATGGGATGGGGCAGCCCTTTACCCCAAAGCTACGCAACTTCTCATCACCGCCGACTCCGGTGGCGGCAACGGATCACAAGTCCGGCTCTGGAGAGTTGAGCTACAACGCCTCGCCGATGAGATCGGCTGGAACTGTGTTCTCAATCTTGCCCGCCCGCCCAATCGCCCGCTACGGAGCGCCGAGAACCGCTTTGACCCACACGGTCAACGCGCACCATCGTTCGTTCAGATTTGCGATTGAGACCCCAGCTACTTGGGCTCGCGCCAGTTCCAGGCTGAGACGCGAGGGTCAATTTGACCGCGGTCCAGAATGCGGCTGGCGCGGCCGTCGAGGTCGCGGGCCTCGTCCTTACGCTTCTGCTTTTTGAGCACTGACGCAAGCTGGCGGGCGACACTGCCAACTTCACGGTGGTCCGGTCCCAGCAGCTTCTCCATCGATTCCAGTGCGCGGCGCGTGTGGAATTCAGCCTCATCGTAGTGGCGGGCGCGGTAGGCCAAAACGCCAAGGGCGCCGTCGAGAATGCCCAATTCCGGATGGGGAGATTGCCAAAACGGTTTGCCATTTTCCTGGGCGTTGCGCAGAGCCTTTAGCGCATCGGCGTCACGGTCAGCCATCAGATAGATCTGCCCAAGGACGATGTAGACCGAAGCTCGATTCGCTGAAATCGGATTGCCTCCGGCATCGATTAATTTGAGCGATTCGAAGGCGTGGGCTTCGGCCTCTTTCAACCGATTGCGGTAAGCCTGACAGACTGCCAGCTCAGCGTGCATACGGCCCAGATGTACGAGGTCCGACGGTTCCGCGTTGGGGAAAATCCGCACCAACTCCTTGAGGAGTCCAACGGCGCGATCCATTTGACCCGACTGACGTAAAGCCAGGGCGAAAGAGCCGCGGGCGATCATACCGGTTCTGGAGTTACCCAACGAGATAGGCCCAAGAATGGTCAGGGCTTCATCGGGCTTGCCCGTCATCGTCAGCGCTTGACCATAGAAAATACGGGCTTCGATCGTGACCAGGCTGGATTCCCCGAGCGTGGCGGCAAACTCTTTCCAGACACTCGCGAAGTTGTCGCGGGCTCCAACATAGCCGCCGCTCAACATCTGCACCTGCGCTTCGGCAAACCGCCGCTCAAGCTCCGTTTGGCCTACTGAGGCGAACGATTGAAGCAGTAGACAGACTACGGCCATTCGAGAAAACATGATGCTTTTCAACCTCCTCTTGCGGATTGGCTTGTTTGCATCGCCGCCCCGCCGTGGCGCGATTCACCTGTTCATACGTTTGAGGAGCACAGATGTTTCCTGAACTTTTAGATTTCTAAGAGATTCCCGAATGCGGACGGGGCAGGTGTTCGATTGCGGGCGCCTGTCTCGAAAGCGGACGGCCCGAAAGACCGATTATCATTGTTAGTGGATGTTCATCAGATATACCGCCGCCGCCGCTTCGATCTTAGTGGCCTCAATCGCACTGTCCGGGTCTGCCAATGGGCAGGACGGGCCGGAGTCAGTCAAACGAGGAACCAAACAATTCCGCAAGAGTGTGGTCGTTTCCGGACTGGCTGGGCCATGGGAAATCACCTGGGGCCCCGATAACAAACTTTGGGTGACCGAGCGCACCGGCAAACGTGTGACACGCGTCGATCCGGCGAGTGGTGAGCAGACGGTGGCGGCGACGATCCACGAAGTGTCAGCGCCAGGCGGCCAGGACGGGCTGCTCGGCATGGCCTTGCATCCCGATTTACTGAGAGGGACGGGCAACGATTTCGTCTGGGTCGCCTACACATACGTGGATGAACCGAGAGGCGCGCATCCCGTTGTGACCGATGTGAAGAGCCCGTATCGGTATCTTTACGCCAAGGTGGTGCGGTTCACTTACAACCAGGCGGATGGGAAGTTGTCTAATCCGGTCAACGTCATCGCTGGTCTACCAGCCGGCAATGACCATGTGGCCGGGCGGTTGAAGTTCGGCCCCGACACGAAGCTCTATCTGACGCTGGGAGATCAGGGCAACAATCAACTCGGTAATGTCTGCCGCCCGGTGGAAGCGCAACGGCTGCCGACGCAGAAGGAGATGGACCAGCGCGACTTCGTCTCTTATCAGGGCAAGTCTTTGCGGATTAACTTGGACGGTTCAGTGCCGAAGGATAACCCGAAGCTGAATGGCGTGATCAGCCATGTCTGGACTTATGGGCATCGCAACCCGCAGGGGCTGGACTTCGCTCCCGATGGCGCCCTGTATTCCTCCGAGCATGGACCGAAGACCGACGATGAGGTCAATGTCCTGAAGCGCGGCGCCAACTATGGCTGGCCGCATGTGGCAGGGCTGAAGGATGGCAAGGCATATGAGTACGCACGCTGGGCCGAAGCCAGGACGCCCTGTGCGCAATTGAGATTCAGCGATCTGGCGATTCATCCATCGGTGCCCAGAGAGCCCGAGTCGGCCTTCACGAAACCTTTCACCAACCCGATCGCCACCATGTTCACCGTGGCGACCGGCTTCGATTTTCAGGATCCGGCCTGCAAGGGGATCAACTATATTTGCTGGCCCACCACCGGCGCATCCAGCGTTGAGCATTACCAGTCAAAGGGCAAAGGCGTTCCTGGCTGGGACCGAGTGCTGTTTGTGACTACGCTCAAGCGCGGCTCGCTCTACGTGTTGCCGTTGAAGCCAAACGGACAGTCCGCAGCCGGGCCCATGTCGCGTTACTTTCAATCCACACAATCCGGAAATCGGTTTCGCGATACCGCGGTGAGCCCCGATGGCAAGACGATTTACATCGCCACCGATCCAAGTGGCTTGACCGAGGCTGCCGGTGGCGGCACGACTTCGAAGATGGAAGATTCCGGGGCGATTCTCGCTTTCACCTATACGGGCGAAGGTACAGGTAAGGCGCCCGAGGAGACGCGGATGGTGAGTGAAGTGAAGCAACCGAGCGGTCCGGCGCCGGCACTCGCTCCGGCTTCGGCGACGCCGCCTCAATTCACCGCAGCGCAAGCGGCAGCGGGCAAAACAGCCTACAACTCTTACTGTGCGGTTTGCCATGGCAGCAACATGACCAACGGTACGTTCGGCACGCCACTGGCCGGCGAATATTTTAAAGGCAAGTGGGTCGGCACAACGGTGCGGGCATTCTACGACAAGTCGCAGAAGACGATGCCGCCGGCGGCGCCTTCCTCACTTACCAAGGAGAGCTATGCCGACATTGTGGCGTACGTTCTGGAGCTTAACGGGTACAAGGCGGGCTATTCGGAAATGCCGGCGGGCGGCGATGCGCTGGATAAGATGGCGATCAAGTAGGATCTATATACGATGCGTTTTGCCGCTTTGACACTGTTGGCCACCTGCACCCTGCAGGCCCAGATTTCCACGCGGCCCGGACGGTTCCATGTCGAGCATCCTACGCTGCTCAACCTCGGATTTGAATGGGCGATCGAGGGGGACGCGAACCGGAATGCGACGGTCGAAGTCCGCTTCCGCAAGGTAGGCGCAACGGCTTGGCGGCCCGCGCTGCCATTGCTGCGCATTGGCGGGGAACGGGTGTTTCGCGAGCGCGAGGCCATGTCGTACGTCGTGCCCGAAGGCTTTGCCGGCAGCATCCTGAATCTTGAGCCGGCGACGAGTTACGAATGCGAGTTCACGCTGGCGGACCCCGATGGCGTCAACGGACAGGAGCAGCAACGTGTCACCGTGGCGACGCGGGCTGAGCCGAAATCGTACGCGGGCGGTCGAGTGCTGCATGTCTATCCAGCCGATCATGAAGGGCCGAAGCTGGAGCCGAATTTTATTGGACTGAAGGCGGCTTATTACGGCGAAGGCCGCGGCGATTGGACGGCGGTGCGGATGAAGAAGGCGCAGCCTGGGGATACGATTCTGGTCCACGCGGGTTTGTATCGGCCAGAGCGATTGAACTATGTCGATCCCTTGAGTGCGCCGTTCACCGGGTCCTGGTCGTTGTCTTTGAAAGGCACGGCCGAGAAACCGATTACGATCAAAGGCGCGGGGGATGGCGAAGCGATCTTCGATGGCGCGGGGAACCACAAACTTTTCGATGTAGTGGCGAGCCAGCACCACATCATCGAGGGACTGACGTTCCGGAATACCGAGGTGGCGATTTTCGCGGGTGAAAAAGAAGTGATGGGCGCGGTGGCGTTGACGGTGCGCAACTGCCGGTTTGAGGATATCGGGGCGGGGATCTGGACGGAGAATGCGGACTCGCGCGATTTTACGATCACCGATAATTTGTTGCTGGGGCGGGAAGACCAGATGCGGTTGATTGGGTGGAATCAGGCGGGGTCGCGGGCGGCCGGCATTTATCCTTCGCATCAGTTGCGGAGCTTTTTTGCGATCAAGGTGTACGGCCCTGGGCACGTGATCGCTCATAACGCGATCGCTTATTTTCACGATGCGATTTGCATTTCGACGTATGGTCCGCCGGACTCGGATCCGGAGCGGCGCGCGTCGTCGATCGATATTTATAACAACGACGTTCACCTTTCAAATGACGATTTCATCGAGTCGGACGGGGGCGCGCACAACATTCGCGTGTTTCAAAATCGCGGGGTGAACGCGGCTCACAACGGTTACAGCTCTCAGCCGATTTTCGGCGGGCCCGTCTACTTTTTCCGTAACATTCTGTATCATGTGCCGGCTGGCGGCGCCTTTAAGTTTGGCGCGGCCCCGGCGGGGATTCTGGTGTATCACAACACTTTGATTGGCGAGCAGACGGCGCGCGACGCTTATTCGAACGCGCACTTTCGTAACAATTTATTTTTGGGGCGCGATGTGCCGAATCGCGGGGTGATGACTTGGGCGAACGCGACGGAGAACTACAGCAGCGACTACAACGGGTTCCGCCCGAATCGCGGGGTGGCGAAGCAATATAATTGGCTGGCTCCGGCGGCGCGTATGAAAGCGCATGGCGCTAAGGATGCCGATTGGCGGAGTTTTGCGACGCTGGCGGAGTTTCGGGCGGCGACCAGGCAAGAGGCGCATGGCGTCGAAGTGGACTTTGATGTGTTTGAGAATCTGGCTCCGGATGACGTGGCGCAGCGGTATCGGGTTTACCATGCGATGGATTTGAATTTCCGGTTGAAGGCGAATGGGAAGGCGGTGGATGCGGGCGTGGCGCTGCCGACGATTAATGATGGCTTCGCGGGGAAGGCGCCGGATCTGGGGGCGCTGGAAGTGGGCCAGCAGGAGCCGCATTATGGTCCACGCTGGATTACTTGGAAGCCGTTCTACCGGTAAGTTGGGAGCTATCGAAGTTTGGATTCACTAGAAGACCACTTTTCGAGTCAGAGCATCGGGCCCAGAGCACAACCTAGGCAGTCGATGATTTTCGCTCCTGGGTATGGGCGGATTTCCCATCTGTTGGACCGCAAAGGCGTCGTGTACACCAAGCGATGGGTGGTCGACTTTCTTTTGGATCTCGCGGGCTACACAGAAGACGGGAATCTTGTCGATTCAATAGTTGTCGAACCCGCTGCTGGCGACGGCGCGTTCCTGGTAAGAATGGCAGAGCGGCTGATTTTGTCTTGCCGCAGGCAAGGGCGTTCACTCACCGATTGCGCTCAGTCTTTGATTGCCTACGAACTCGATGAAGGCAGCGCAACCTATGCCAAAGGCGCCGTGGGTACCCTTCTGCGCACGATGGGCGTTCCCGATGATACTGCCGCAGAGTTAGTAGCCAATTGGATTAGAACTGGGGACTACCTTTTTGAGGCATTTCGATTACCGCTCGTAGATTTCGTGATCGGAAATCCGCCATATGTCCGGCTGGAGGACATCCCAGAGGCTGTTGCGGGAACATATCGGGATTCCTATCCGACGATGAGTGGACGAGCCGATCTTTATATTGCCTTCTATGAAGCGGGGTTGGGGCAACTGAGAGATGGCGGGGTGTGTGCCTTCATTTGTGCCGACCGTTGGATGCTCAATCAATATGGGGCCAAGCTTCGAAGTTTAGTCACCTCGGGATTCGGAGTGGAAACCATTGTTGAAATGCATCACGCCGACGCTTTTGACGACGATGTGAGTGCCTATCCCGCCATTACAGTTATTCGAAACTCTGGACAGGGACCGGTGCTGGTCGCGAGTGCAAAGCCTTCCGCCGAAGGAACGGGCGGCCTGGCCTTGGCGCAGGTGATGAAGGCAACTCAATTGGGCCTGCCGACCTTATCCGTACCGGGATTCACATGTTCGGTTGTCCGAACGTGGTTTCAAAACTCCGATCCGTGGCCTTGTAGCTCCCCTCCACGACTTGCCCTCTTGCGGCGGCTGGAAGATGAGTTTGAGCCCCTTGAATCCGCAGCCAATGCGGTGAAGATAGGTATCGGCGTGGCGACTGGCCTCGACGACGTTTTCATCACGAGGGACAAAACATTGGTCGAGGAGTCTCGCCTGCTGCCGCTCGCAATGGCCCGCGATACCCTGACCGGACAAATGAAATGGTCTGGGTACTACCTGGTGGATCCGTGGGCAGTCGACGGTTTGGTTGACCTGGGAGAATATCCGCGACTCAAGCGTTACTTCGAGCAGCACGAAGAAATGATGAAGCGGAGAAGCACGGCACAAAAAAATCTCCAAGCCTGGTATCGGACCATTGACCGCGTGACTCATTCGCTGACTTCAAGACCCAAGCTGTATATTCCAGACATAAAAAATGAGTTCAACCCAGTCTTAGATCGAGGGGATACCTATCCTCACCACAATCTCTACTTTATTCACTCAGACGTGTGGGACCTGGAAGTCCTTGGTGGTATTTTGCTCTCATCGGTGGGTCAGTTGTTCATCGAAGCCTATGGCGTCCGGATGCGCGGAGGCTATCTGCGATTCCAGGCGCAATATTTGCGCCGGATCCGCGTACCTTCGCCCGATTCGATCAGTTCGGCAAACAAGGCAGAGTTCGTGACCGCCTTTCGTAGAAGGGACCGGAAGTTGGCCACGGACGCCGCCCTCAGGATCTACAAGATCAGTCAAGCCGAGATGGAGGCGACCCTTGAATATTGACGCGCGCCTGAAAGACGCGATCCAGAGTTTCTGGACCGGTCGCGCCCAGAATCTTGAAAGACAGAAACTGCGTGGAATAATCGACACCGGCACTCGCGGGGCCGTAACAGGCGGAGCCCAAATGGGCGCGCTTGAACAACTGGTCGGGGATATCCTATGTGACGCTGGCCTTCAGCGAATGGAGGTTAGAACGAAAACCGCTCTGGAACTTCCGGGTTACTATCGCGCAGAGAAAAAGTGGGATCTGATTGTTGTCTCCGAGGGTTCGCTCGTTCTGGCGATGGAGTTCAAAAGCCAGGTTGGACCTTCGTTCGGAAACAACTTCAACAACCGATCCGAGGAGGCGCTTGGGAGCGCGACATGCCTATGGACGGCTTATCGTGAAGGACGCTTCGGAAACGGACCGAGGCCGTTCCTGGGCTATCTATTCCTGCTGGAGGACTGTGCCAAGGTAAAGAGACCGGTCCGCAACAAAGAGCCGTATTTCGAAGTCGATCCCGTTTTTAAAGGCGAACCAGTAGAACGGAAGGACCAAAAGATTCATCCGGGCGCATCTTACAGCAAACGATATGAAGTGCTGATTCGCCGGTTGGTGCGAGAAAACGTGTACACTGCCGCCGCGCTGCTCATGTCCAAGAACGAGACTCCGGCGACGATTACTCAACCCGCAGAGGATCTGACCTTTCAACGACTCGAAGCGGCATTGCGCGGCCACGTTGTGACCTTCCTGGGCTCCAGGAAACAAAATAGAGGACGGCCTTAGATTGCTACGAAGGCAGGTTCGATTCGCCCATGAGCCAGCCGTCGATCGCTCGCGCGGCTTTACGGCCTTCGGCGATGGCCCAGACGACTAGGGATTGGCCACGGCGCATGTCGCCTGCGGCAAAGACGCCGGGGCGAGAGCTCATGTAGTTGTCGTCGCACTTGACGTTGCCGCGCGGATCGAGATCGAGTTTTAGCTGGTCGATCATGCCGTTGCGCACCGGGCCGGTGAATCCCATGGCGAGCAGGACGAGGTCAGCCTGGTAGACCTTTTCGGTGCCTGGGATCGGTTCGAATTTCGGCGCAGGGCCGACGTTGATGGTGTGCAGTTCAGTGACATGACCCTCGGCGTTGCCGGTGAACTTGGTCGTGCCCACGGCGAACTCTCGGACACCGCCTTCTTCGTGCGCGCTTTCGTGGCGCAACATGAGCGGCCACTGGGGCCATGGGGTGGACGCGGCGCGCTGATCCGGCGGCTTCGGCATGATCTCAAACTGGGTGACCGACGCCGCTTTGTGACGGTGCGACGTGCCAAGGCAATCGGCGCCCGTATCGCCGCCGCCGATGATGATGACGTGTTTGCCGGTGGCGAAAATATCCTGGCGCGGGTCTAGCTGATCGCCAGCGACGCGTTTGTTCTGTTGCGGCAGGAACTCCATGGCAAAGTGAATACCCTTGAGTTCGCGGCCGGGGACTGGAATATCGCGAGGCTGTTCGGCGCCGCCGGTGAGGAGAAGCGCGTCGAAGTCGGTGGGCAACGAATCGATCGCGACGTTCACGCCCACGTGCGCGTTGGTTTGCATCTCGATGCCTTCGGCTTCCATCTGCTGGACGCGCCGGTCGATGTGATGCTTCTCCATCTTGAAGTCGGGAATCCCATAACGCAGCAGGCCGCCGATGCGATCGGCCTTTTCAAAAAGCGTAACGTTGTGACCGGCGCGATTGAGTTGTTGCGCGGCGGCCATACCGGCGGGGCCCGAACCGACGACCGCGACGCGCTTGCCCGTGCGGACCAGCGGCGGCTCAGGCTTGATCCAACCCTCTTGCCACGCGTGATCGATAATCGTGCGCTCCAGTAACTTGATCGCCACCGGCGGCTCATTGATGCCGAGCACGCACGCGGCTTCACAAGGCGCGGGACAAATGCGACCGGTGAATTCGGGGAAATTATTGGTCGAGTGAAGCACACGAATCGCGTCGCGCCAACGGCCGCGATAAGCAAGGTCATTCCAATCGGGAATGATGTTGTTGAGCGGGCAGCCGGTGTGGCAGAAGGGCACGCCGCAATCCATACAACGCGCGCCCTGCGTTTGCACGGAGGCGATCGAGAAATCCTGATAGACCTCGAAATAATCGTTGATGCGTTCGGCGACGGGCCGCCGCGTGGGCACTTCGCGCGCGTATTCGAGGAAGCCGGTGTCCTTACCCATCGTTAGTCTCCATGCACCATCGGACGGTTCGCCCCAACTGGCGGTTGAGCCGCCAGTGTTGCACGCTCCAACTGCTTCTTGGCGGCGGTAGTATGCACCCGCTTGAATTCGTGCGGGTATACCTTCACGAATTTCGGCAGCACGGCGGACCAGTTATCGAGGATCCATTTTGCGCGCGGGCTGCCGGTCAAATCGAAGTGACGCTGCGTGAGGCGGCGGATAACATCGATATCGGCAGTCTCCATGACTGGTTCCAGGTCGACGCTGGTCTTGTTGCACCTGTTGGCGACGAACTCGCCGGTTTCGTCGAGAACGAACGCGTAGCCGCCCGACATGCCCGCCGCGAAGTTGCGGCCGGTCGCGCCCAGCACCAGCACCGTTCCGTTGGTCATGTATTCGCAGCCGTGATCGCCCACACTTTCGACGACTGCGGTGGCGCCGGAATTACGAACGGCGAAGCGCTCGCCGCCCATGCCGTTGAAGTACGCCTCACCGCTGGTGGCGCCGTACAACGTGACGTTGCCGACGATGATGTTGTCTTGCGCGACGAAGTTAGAACCCTTGGGCGGGAACACGACGATCCGTCCGCCGGACAGGCCTTTGCCGCAATAGTCGTTGGCGTCGCCTTCGAGAAGCAAAGTGATTCCAGGCGACAGGAAGGCGCCGAAACTCTGACCGGCTGAGCCTGTCAGATGAATTCGGATCGTGCTTTCCGGCAGCCCTGCGGAGCCGTAGCGCCGCGCGATTTCGCCCGAGAGCATGGTGCCGACGGCGCGGTGGACGTTGCGGATCGGCAAGCGGAACTCGACGACCGACTTGTTTTCGATCGCTTCTTTCGCCAGGTCCATCAGCTTGTGGTCGAGCGCTTCGACCAAGCCGTGATCCTGCGCGATGGTGCAGCGGCGCCCGACGCGCTTGGGGACCTCGGGATTGTAGAACATCGACTTGAAGTCGAGCCCCTTGGCCTTCCAATGGTCGATCGCTTCGACCATGGCGAGTTTGTCGACGCGGCCGACCATGTCTTCCAACTTGCGGAAGCCGAGCTTCGACATGATCTGCCGGACTTCTTCTGCGATATAGAAGAAGAAATTGATGACGTGCTCCGGCTGGCCGTCGAACTTGGCGCGCAGGCGCGGGTCTTGGGTCGCGATACCGACGGGGCAGGTGTTGAGATGGCACTTGCGCATCATGATGCAGCCCATCGTGATCAGCGGCGCGGTGGAGAAGCCGAACTCTTCGGCTCCGAGCAAAGCCGCAATCGCGACATCGCGCCCGGTGCAGAGCTTGCCATCGGTTTGGACAACGATGCGGCTGCGCAGGTCATTCATCACGAGCACCTGTTGGGTTTCAGCCAGGCCGAGTTCCCACGGTACGCCCGCGTGTTTGAGCGAGGTGATGGGCGACGCGCCCGTACCGCCGCTATCGCCCGAGATCAGGACAACGTCGGCGTGGGCTTTGGCCACACCGGCGGCGACGATGCCAACGCCCACTTCGCTGACCAGCTTGACGCTGATGCGGGCCTTGGGATTGACGTTCTTGAGATCGTAGATCAGTTGCGCAAGATCTTCGATTGAGTAAATATCGTGATGCGGCGGCGGCGAAATCAGGCCGACGCCCGGGATCGAGTGGCGAACGCGGGCGATCGTTTCGTCGACCTTATGGCCGGGAAGCTGGCCGCCCTCGCCCGGTTTGGCTCCCTGAGAAACCTTGATCTGAAGTTCGTCGGCATTGACGAGGTAATTGGTCGTGACGCCGAAGCGGCCTGAGGCCACCTGTTTGATTGAACTGCGGCGCGAATCGCCATTGGGGTCGCGTTTGAAGCGTTCTTCGTCCTCACCGCCCTCACCGGTATTCGAACGGCCGCCCATGCGATTCATGGCGATCGCAAGCGTCTCGTGGGTTTCCTTGGAAATCGAGCCATACGACATGGCTCCGGAGGCGAACCGCTTGACGATTTCGGCGGCGGGCTCTACCTGTTCAATCGGTACGGGCTTGGCTGCCCACTTGAACTCCATCAAGCCGCGCAGGGTACACATCTGCTTGGACTGGTCGTCGATGGCTTTGGTGTATTCCTGGAACGTCTTGAAGCCCGCGTCGCTTGGTTCTTTGTCCTGGCGAACGGCGTGCTGAAGCTTCGAAATCGTGGTCGGGTTGAGTAAGTGATACTCGCCGCGAATCCTATATTGATAACTGCCGCCGACGGGCAATTCGGTATCGGCGTCGGTCAGCGTGCGGAACGCCAGATCGTGCTTCATCTTGGCTTCGCGCGCCAACTGCTCAAGGCCCACGCCTTCGATGCGCGTGGAGGTGCCGGTGAAGTACCTGTCGACCACTTGTTGAGTCAAGCCGATCGCTTCAAACACCTGCGCGCCGCGATAGCTTTGCAGCGTCGAAATGCCCATCTTCGAGAAGACTTTCAGGAGCCCCTTGTTGACGCCCTTCTTGAAATTCTTGAGGGCGGTTTCAAACGTCATGCCATCGGGTAACAAGCCGCGGCGCTGCGAATCTTCCAGCGTTTCGATGGCCAGATACGGATTGACGGCGCTGGCGCCATAGCCGATCAACAGGGCGAAGTGATGGACCTCGCGCGGTTCGCCGGATTCGACGATCAGCGCTACCTGGGTGCGCGTGCCCTCGCGAATCAAGTGATGATGAAGGGCCGAAAGCGCAAGCAAGGACGGAATGGGCGCATAGTCCGGATCGATGCCACGGTCGGACAAGATCAAGACCGAATAGCCGGATTTGATGGCCCACGAAGCGCGGCGGCACAAGGCGTCAATCGCCCGCTCCAGACCGCCCTCTCCGCCATCGGCTTTGCACATCATCGATAACGTGGTCGCCAGGAAATCGCCCTGCGAGACGCGCCGCAGCTTCTCCAGGTCGTAATTAGTGAGGATCGGATGCGGGAGCTTGAGAGTATGGCAATGCTCCGGCGTTTCGGCGAGCAGGTTGCGTTCATTGCCGATGTAAGAACACATCGACATGACTAACTCTTCGCGAATCGGATCGATGGCCGGGTTGGTAACCTGCGCGAATAACTGCTTGAAGTAATTGAACAGCGGCTGCGGGCGTTCAGAGAGACAAGCCAACGGCGTATCGGCGCCCATGGAGCCAATAGGTTCTTCGCCCTTGATGGCCAACGGAATCAGGATCGTTTTGAGGTCTTCGTCGGTATACCCGAAAGCGCGCTGACGTTGGAGAATACTTTCGAATTCAGTCGCGTGCCAGCGGGGCGGCTCCGGCAAATGCTCCAGGGTAATCTGCTGCGCCTTGATCCACTCGGCGTAGGGTTGGCGAGACCAAAGGCGCTCTTTGATTTCTTCGTCGGGGATAATGCGCTGTTCACGCAGGTCGCACAGCAGCATCTTACCCGGCTGCAGGCGGCCCTTGAATTTCACGTCCTCAGGCTTCACTGGGAGGACACCGGTTTCGGACGCCATGATGAGAAGGCCGTCGTGCGTCACTAAATAGCGCGCCGGACGCAGACCGTTACGGTCTAGCGTCGCGCCGATCACCTGGCCATCGGTGAAAGCGATGGCGGCTGGGCCATCCCACGGCTCCATAAGTGAGGCGTGATATTCGTAGAACGCTTTCTTGGCCGGCTCCATGGTGACGTCGTGATCCCAAGCTTCAGGGATCATCATGGCCATGGCGTGCTGCAGATCGCGGCCCGAGCGGCGTAACAGTTCAACGGCGTTATCGAACCGGGCCGAATCGCTGCCGCCCGGCACTTCGATCGGGAACAACTCTTTGATGCTGTCGCCGAACAGTGGCGAGGCGAGTACGTTTTGGCGCGCGTTCATCCAGTTGGCGTTGCCCTGGATCGTGTTGATTTCGCCGTTGTGGCAGACGAAGCGGAACGGATGCGCGAGGTTCCAGGTCGGGAACGTGTTGGTGGAGAAGCGTTGGTGGACCAGGCACAGGGCGCTGATCAGTTCGGGGTCTTTCAGATCCTTGTAGAACTCGGAAATTTGGGGCGCGAGCAACAGGCCCTTGAAGACCATGGTGCGGGCGGACAGCGACGGGATGTAAAAGAAGTCCGCGTCCTTGACGTCGCTAGCGGCGATTTCCTTTTCAGCGCGCTTGCGCATGACGTAGAGCTTGCGCTCCAATTCGTCGATGCTCATTTCGGTTTTCGGCGCGACGAAGATCTGCTGAATATAAGGCTGCGAGGCGCGGGCGACGCGGCCAATGGCGTCGACGTTGATCGGGGTATCGCGCCAGCCGAGCACTTCGAGGCCGTCTTCGGAGGCGATACGTTCGAGAATTCCTTCCACTTTGAGGCGCATCGTGCGGTCGACTGGGAAAAACACCATGCCTGCGCCGTACTTGCCTGCTTCGGGCAGTTGAAAGCCGAGCGAACGGCATTCGCGAACAAAGAAGCCGTGCGGGATCTGAATCATGATGCCGGCGCCGTCGCCAGTTTCCGGATCGCAACCGCAAGCGCCGCGATGGGTCAAATTGATTAAGATCTGAATGCCCTTGACGATGATGTCGTGCGAGGGCTGATTTTTAATATTGACGACGAAGCCCATGCCGCAGGCGTCACGCTCTAATGCGGGCTCATACAGCCCCTGCGCGGGGGGCAGACCGGTCGGGTTGTCGTAATCAAAAGGGCGGTACTCTTCGTTTTGGCTCACGTGGATACTCCCCTCCCCGGAGCTGATCCTGCGGGGATTTGTCTAGTGTAAGGGATTTCCGAGGTTGCCGTCAACATCACCTAATCGATAATTGTCAGTCGTGTGAATTCAGTTTTACTAATAATGAAGGAGCAGGGTATCGGGCAGGGAGAGCTGTCACGGGGTTTCGGCCTTGCCCTTCAAGCCCGTTTCAGGTAGTGTCATGGCATGGTCAACTTGGCCGAGCCGATAGGGCGACGAAGGGGGGAGCGCGGCGGCGAGAGTCTGCTGCCGGAGCAATCGGTCGATCAAAAATGCGGAGATCAAAACGATGCTGGAGCGGAGGTAGAGTAAGGCGAATTCAGGGAGCAGCGAGACGGTGCGCAGGCAAATAGCGGCGGGATTGAGCCGTCGAACGCGGAATCGACGATGGTACGGGTGTAGAAACCGTGCGCGGTGAGCGGCCGCTTGGCGGCGCACTGCGGACACCGCCGGGGGCGAGGTGACTCTCGATCGCCGAGTCAGACACCCCCCGCGAAGCGGGTGGCTTGATGAGTTGGGCCGCCTCAAAGGCGGTCGGTCAGTGGGTCTAGGGGTCGCGCGGTGCGCGCCTCATTTGGTCACTTCAGAATTGCCCGCTGTTACCATCCGCAGCCTCTTGCTCGCGGATGTATTGGCGGACTTGTTCCAACTGGAATCCGACGGTCGCGTAGCCGCCCGCCCAGAAATGCTCTCCTGAGAAATTCCTCTCCTTCCCGCCCAACCGGGCGATAGCGATGGCACTTTTGCCTTTCAGAAACCCGATCACGGAAGCAACGTGCCAATGAAGGGCGCGCAGGAAACGCGAATAGAGTTACAGTCTAGGTTTGGCAGTGTTCTTCGCGTGAGAGGCAGCGACTTAACCGACGACGGCGAGACTCGTGAGCACGAGGGGCTCCTGGTGCTCGACCCGTCACACCCATTCCGGGCAATCCGAACTCTGCGCTACAGGGACTCAGACGAGGTAACCGTCGCGAACACCAATCGGCCCGCCTACTGGAGAGCTCGGGATATGCCGTGTGCCGTAGCGCCGCGAGCCTCGGCTGTTGGGATCTGATCGGCGTCAGTTCGACCGACATAGTTCTCTGCCAAGTGAAATCGAACAGTTGGCCGGGCAGCGCTGAAATGGAAACCCTGACCAATTTCCCCGCGCCACCGAACGCGCGCAAACTGGTTCACCGCTGGCGGGACCG
>JAYUSQ010000178.1:0-16163 GCA_043755595.1 Acidobacteriota bacterium
CCTTTCTCGTTCCTCCCGTGCCTCGGCCAGCGCCCGCAGCTTGTCGTTCCATTCCCTCTCCAGCGTGCCGGCGACGAGACGGTTGCTTGGGTCGACCCGAATGAATCGGCGCTGCGCGAGTTCCGCTTCGATCCAAGCGCGCTCAATCACGCGACAGCGTAGTTGATCGGCCTCTTGGTACCGAGTCTCGATTTCTCGCCTGATCTCCAGCTTACTAACCGCTCAATTTAGACTTTGATGCGCCAGGGTTTCCGGTCTTCACGCGAAAGGAACTTTCGGGCTTCGGGCTGCACCGTCGTCCATTTCTTTTCGTCCCAATCGAGCCGCAATCCGCTGCGTAGCGCTACATTGCCCAGCAGGCAGGTAGTGGACGAGCGTTGGCAGATTTCGATATCGCTGTTCGGCTTCTGACGTGTTTTGACGCAATCGAGGAAGTTAGCCCAATGGGCGACGTTCGTGTTGTTGGACGCTTTCACTTCGATCTCTTTCAGATCGGAGCCGCGCTCCGGTACCAGTTTGTACAAGGAGCGATCGACAAACAGCGTTCCCTTGGAGCCGTGAAACAGGATGCCATAACCTTTGCCGAACATGGACTCGCTGCTGGAGTTACGATTCTCGTAAGTCGCCAGAAAGCCTGGATACTCGTAGCTGACGATTAGCGTATCGGGAGTTTCACGATTATCCGTAAGCCAGAACTTACCACCGAGAGCCGTCACCGACTTAGGCATCTTTTCGTCGAATGCCATTTGCACGATGTCGAGTAGATGGACGCCCCAATCGGTCATCATGCCGCCGGCGTAGTCCCAAAACCAGCGGAAGTGCGAAAACGCCTTCGGGTCCATCCCGAAACGATTGGCGTTGAACGGCCGGTTGGGCGATGGGCCGAGCCACAAATCCCAATCGAGATCGGCGGGCGGAGCCGCATCGGCCGGATTGCCGATTCCGGCCTTCGGCGCGAGCCCATAGTTCCAGGTGCGGACAAACGCCACTTCACCGATTTCGCCGCTCTTCACGATTTGCGCCGCCTGCTGGAAGTGAAGGCCCGAACGTTGCATGGTGCCGGCCTGGACGACGCGGTTATATTTCCGGGCGGCCTGCACCATCTTCGTGCCTTCATCCACGGTCAGGCAAATCGGCTTCTCGACATAGACGTCCTTGCCCGCTTTGCACGCTTCAACGGTCATGTAGGCATGCCAGTGATCGGGCGTGGCGATACAGACAACGTCGATCGACTTGTCGGCCAACACCTCGCGAAAATCCTTGACGCCTTTCGCCTTGCCGTCGGTCAGTTTCACGGCTTTGTCCAGGTTCGGTTTATAGACGTCGCAAATGGTGGCAACCTCCAGGTTGTCCTGCTTCATGGCCGCGTTCATATTGCTTTGCCCCATGCGCCCAACGCCGATGAAAGCCGCCGCGACGCGGTCATTGGCGCCTTTGACATTGCCGGTGAAGATCGAGGTGGTGAAGGCTGCGGTGGCGGCAGACTTCAGGAAATCTCGACGAGGATTGTTTTGCTCCATAGGATCAGGAGCGATTTTAGCACTCGGATTAGTGGGACCGCAGCGCCACGGTTGAGAAGATCCCCACTTGGAGAGTGTGGTTACTCTCGAAAATTCGCCCGTTGCGCTGTTGGATGAGCTGGTTCATGTAGCCCACCTCGATGCGGCTGGCCTTTCCCAATGTGTAGGTAACCGCGGCATAGGCGCGATTCTGGTCGAAGACATTCGACGCCACATTGTGCCCAAAGGCAATAAACGGCTCATCATACAACGCAATGCCCCAGGGTCCTTTGATCGGGTGGGCGAGGCGGAACTGATATCGAAAACGATTTTCGTAGCGCCAGCGCACAAACTGCGCGGGGCCACCGGGAACAGGTACCGTCTTCTCGCCGATGAAACGCTCCTCCATCCGATAGCGATGGGAAATACTCCATTTTCCGATAGTCTGCTTAAGCATCGCTTGCTGAAACAATCGATGCTCGGGAAACGCCGCCGTGGTTGGAAAATCTCCATAGCGGTAGGTCTTCGCGAAAGCGTAGCCCGCTGCCAACGTGAAGTTCTTGTTGACCTCGTAGTTTAGCGCGGGCCGGACAAATAATTGCTGCCAGCGCGTAGCCACATCGTGGCGGCGCCATTGGCCTTCCAGATGGACGCCCCATTTCGAGCCAGTCTTAAAAGGATGGTCGCCAAAGTACATGAACCAGCCATGAGCGTTCGACGTGAATTGACGGGTTGGGCTTTGAGCCGAAAGCGAAACGGCGAGGAGAAGCCCGGAGAGAAAAGATCGAAACAAAATACCTACTTCGGACGGATGAGTTCGAAGCGATCACCCGTCCTGACGTAACTGATCCCGCCCATGCGGCCGATGGCGCGCAAACGGTCCGGGTCGACTCGGTTTCCTTCGAGAAGTTCCTCGTCGACATGAATACAGACGGCCTCACCAAGAATCAGGTTACTGCCATTGGGTCTATCACTTACGAGTATGTTTTGGGTCAGCTTGCACTCGAAATTGATCGGTGATTGTCCCACGCGAGGGGGCTTGACAAGCTCGGATTTTACCGGCGTGAGCCCCGTCAAGGAGAACTCATCCACCCCAGCGGGATAGTCGCCTGCGGTCTGATTCATCTGCGCGGCGAATTTTTCAGAGACGATATTGACAACGAATTCGCCGGTGGCTTCGATGTTGGCGAGCGTGTCCTTCTTCCCGCTTGGGCCGCGGCTAGACGGGCGCGAGATCGCAACACAAAGTACCGGCGGGTCGGAACAGACTGCGTTGAAGAAGCTGAACGGCGCGACGTTGAAAATGCCTTCGGAGCTTACAGTCGAAACAAAAGCGATGGGACGTGGGACCACTGCGCCGATCAGGATGCGATGAACCTCCCCTGGGGACGCCCGCTCAGGGTAGATCGTCATCGACTATCGCTTGGGCTGGGCGGCCGGGCCGATGTAGGTTCCAGGCTTCGGCTCAATGTTTGGGGGCGGGAGGAAGGTGATGTCGATGGGCATGACCTTGGACATCTCCTCGGCAGTCAAGCGAGCTTGTACGGTTGGCTTGGCGCCTCTGGTTTCGGGCTTCGATACGATCTTCACGCGCGCCTTTTGTCCGGGCTCGAGCAGCGGCTTATCGATCTTCAGAGTCAAACCGGGAAGGTCCGGGACATCGATGCTCAGATGCACTGCGTTCTCCCAATGATTTGAAACGACGATCTCGGCTTCCGCCGGTTCGTGGCTGGGAAAAACTACCTGATTCTTGTCGATCGTTATCTTGCTTCGCAGGTCGGCCAGAGTCTTTTGGAAATCTTCGACGGCGCCTGGCTCGCCAATTCTAATCGGCGGGGCAGGGCCCTCTGGAGCCGTTGCCCCGCAGCCCTTGAACATGTTGTTGAACGGGCTGTCCTTGCCGACGTTCGGGTCGCAAGGCAGTGCGTACCACCACCACTGATCCTGATCCATTTTCCACATGGAAGTCAGCGGACGGTTCACCTGCATCTGGCCGAAGCCAGGGAAAAACATGTCGGTATCGATGTCGATGATCACCTTGGCGCGCGTGTAGTTCTCTTCGTAGGTGATGCCGACGACCTTGAAGGTGCGGAAGCTGTTCTTGTCGCCGCCAAAGAAAATATCTTTCGAGTCCTCATGCACCAGCTTGTCGGCTTGCCGGAATTTCTTATCCTGGTGCAGTTGGTAGAAGGCCTTAATGCGTTCGCGCAACGCCTGATCGACGTTCGGCGGCGCCTGATTGAACAGTTCGCCGAAACCCCGGGGAGTACTGGACTGCTGGCCAAAAGCCGCAGCCGCGAGGAAAAACAAAACACAAGCCGCCTGTTTCATTGAAAACGCTCTCTTCATTGTACGACCTCACGAAACCGCTGCGCGAGGCGTTCTACATCTCCATACGTAGCCGAAGCCATTTAGTTATAATCAAACGCCATATGAATAAAGCTACCGCCACCGCCACCACCGCGACATTGGCAGCCGCCTGCGCCGGATGGCTCTGGGCCGCCGAACAAGGCTGGGCTCCCCACGAAGGCGGTTTGCTGAAGTACCGCGTGAACATCCGCTTCGGCGAAGAGCCAGACACGATGCCTGCCGGATGGAAATTTGGGCGCGTGTCGGCCGTGACCGTCGATCCACAGGGCGAAGTATATGCTTTCCAACGCGGGCCCAAGGCTGATCCGGTGGTCGTCTTCGACGCAAAAGGCAAGTTCCTTCGGTCGTGGGGCAAGGGGATGTTCGGCAATGCTCATGGCATGCGCGTAGATCGCAATCGGAAGATCTGGGTGACCGACAACGGCGATCATCAGGTGATGCGCTTTGACCATTCCGGCAAACGGGAATTGACGCTGGGAATCAAGGGCAAGGCCGCAACCGATGAGCAGACCTTCAACCGGCCGACCGATATCGCTTTTTCCCCGGACGGGCGATTTGTCTACGTCAGCGATGGCTACGGCAATTCGCGCGTGATGAAGTTCACCTACGACGGCAAGTTCGTTTCGACGTGGGGTACGCCCGGTTCCGGTCCCAGCCAATTTAGCACCGTCCACTCGGTGGCGGTCGACTCACGCGGAACGGTCTACGTGAGTGACCGGGAGAACAACCGCATCCAGATCTTCGATGCCGATGGAAAATTTCTCAAAATGTGGACGCATCTGGGCGCAACACAAAATCTGTTCATTACCGCGAAGGATGAGATGTGGGTGATTACGCACCGCAACAACATCGAGAATTTGACTTACGACACTTTGGCCGGCCGCATCATGAAGATCGATTTGGGCTCTGGCCGCATTCTCGGGGCCATGGAGTGCCCGGGACATTGGCTTCACGCAACGGAAGATGGACTGATTTTCGTCGGGAGCCTGACCGGCAACGTGTTCCGTTGGTATCCGGGCTGGCTGGAAAAAGGGCTCGGAGCCGATGAAGGATTGCGACCGTCGAAGTGACCGGAGTCTATTCGCCGGAAGCGGTCCTGGATTGCCGATTCCATTTCGGTGCGCGAAGTCTGGGTGAACACGTGATCGATCAGAACAGATTCCAATTGCGCCACGCTGGGGATCGAAGCGATTTCAGGCATGGCCTCCAAACCGGGAAACGACGTAACAGCGCCGCGCAGAGCAACCGGTGCGCTTCTTCGCCTCGGCCGGCCTCACAGCGTTTTTCGCGACCCGCCTCTATTACTTTGGCCAGACCTACCAGCAGGCCCTGCTCCAGATCTTTCGCCAGGCCCTTCACTCATTCCGTTGCGGATCGACTGCTCCCGCCTGACCCTTCAGCAGAGACGATCCCTCCGAAAAATAGTGCGTGGAATGCCACTTTTCGCTCCCCCGAATCGATCCGCTGCATCTGTTCCCAATTGTAATTGAGCCTCAACATCAACAAGCAGTGACAACTACTCTTCTTCATGGCCCGGTATCCAGCCCGCCTGGAAAAAGATCTCCGGGCTGAGAAAGGATTATTGCGTCCGCCGGCGAAGTGAAGGTGGAGCTATTCGCCCGAAGCAGTCCGGCGAATGGTCATTTCCATATCCAACCGCGAAGTTTGAGTGAACACCTGATCGATCAATAGAGACTCCAACTGCGCCACACTCGGGATCGCGGCAATCTCAGGCATGGCCTCCAGTCCGGGGAAACGGCGAGCCAGCGCCGCGCACAGCAACCGGCGCGCCTCATCGAATCGACCAGCCTTCAGGCCTTGTTCCAAGCCTTTACTCATCCCGTTGCGGATCGCTTCCTCCCGCATGTCCTTCAGCAGCGACGATCCTTCCCAAAGCACTTCGCGGAATCCCATTTTTTGTCTCCCGATCAGTTCGTCGATCTGTTCCTTATTATACTTGAGGCTCAACATCATCACTAACCGCGAGAACTCTTCTTCGTTGCCCGATTCCACTACGGCGTCGGCCACTTTCTGAACATCTGCCCAGTCCGATTGCAGCGCGGGAACCAGCGCAAACAAGTGCCGCATCGATTCGTTCTCGAGAATAGGAGCCGCGTCAATCTCCCAGAATTTCACCGTCTCGAATTCGTGAGTGATCGCCGTTTTGCCCTTCCGGTATTCGCCGCCCTGAGGGATGACGCTCGGGCCGCCACGCCGGACCAGCGCCATCACGGATCTCACTTCGGCATCGTATTGCGACATCAGACTGCCGCCGTACTTGGCCATTTTCGCAGGCTGCCAATGCTCGTAGTCCAGATAGAACTCCATGTGGAATACGATCACCTCCCCGAGTGGCCCAACAGCCATCGTCACAAAGTCCGGCATCAACACAGCCGGCGAGGTCTCCTGCCGGAGGACCTTCAACTCCCATCCAGGCGGAAGCGGAAGAATACCGGCCAACCGGAAGAACAACTCCGGAGCTTGGTCGACGAGAGCCTTCAAGCCACGATCAAAAGGTTTGTCCATCGCACCTGTAGATAGAGTGGCGCGAAGGACGGAAAAATCTCACCCTGATATTGAGAAACTGATGCGGCAGCTAGCGCAAACCCGCAATCACTTCTAACGAAAACGACGCGTCCAGCGAAGGGAGACCTTCAAAGTTCAACACGGTGCTGGCCGGAGGATTGGCCTGATCGTAGAACTCGAAGCGTATGGCTCGCACCCTGTCGGTAACCGTGCGAGAAAGAGGGTAGATGCTTGACCAGAACACGTCGCGAATGTTGGCGCCGCTCTCTTCCAGCTGTTTCTTCATACGGTCGAAGCAGAGCCGGACGTCGGCATCCTGCGTGCGGAAGGCAAGTTGTCCGCCGGTGAAAACGACTGGACCGGGCCCCGCAAGAGCCACTTGAGAAAAGTTAGGCGAGGGCGTGAGGCCGGGAGGATTCACAACCTTCCAATTCGCTCCCGCCGGAGTCTTCAACCTGGCGACTGCTTCGCATTCGACAAGATGCGCGGACGGAGACCGTTGCGTCTGAGCATAGGCAACCGGAGCGCCGGGAAACTCGCGCGAGACAGCCGTCTGCACCTGCGCGATGTCGTCGAGCGAGCTTTGAAAGCAGGTGACGCGCAATACGTCCGCGCCGGAGAGACCCAGACCAACCAGCGCCGTCTTCAGATTGGCGACCGATTTTTCGGCCAAGGGCAAGACCGGGGCAGTGGCGTGCTCAGGGTTGATCGGAGCCGTTGCCCCCATACCCGATAAAAAAGCCAGCCCGTGCGGATTCACCGGTTTGCCTTTGACGATCGATGTCGCCTCCACCAGCACCTGAGCCCCTTCCAAAGGGAGCGAACCCACCTGCACAACGCTCAGGACTGGCAACGAGAGTTTCTTTTCGGTGAACATCTCGCTGACGATGGCCTGGACACGGCGGAGGTCGCCGGTACCGGCTACGAGAGCCCGAAGCTTAACAACGCCAGCTCCGCGATTGAGCCGCCAGATTGCCTTGATCGCTTCACGGACTTGCTGCGAGAGGAGGCCCTTGTTGACGAGAGGCGAATTGTGAAAAACGAGGCGACCCACTTCGGCCTTGATGGTCGCCGGCGGATCCGGCGGGATTTCAAGGGTCTGGGTGATTTCTTCCTCGGGCTTTTTCTTCTTGTCTCCAAACGCGGCCGGCACGATCGCCACCGCGAGCAAGACAACCACACCACGCGTAGCAGCTCGCATCGCCATCAAGGGAATTCTATCAACAAGAGTCTCGTCGAAGGGACGGCGAACTACTTCCTCTTGCCCACCGCTTTCTTCCCGGCAGGGCGGACGGCGGCGGGGCCGACGGCTTTCGGCAGTCCGGTCACCTTCGCGTTTTCGATGTCGGCGGTCAGCAAGAATGGCTCGGTGGTGAAATCCTTGGCCACCGCGCCTTCGAACTCGATTTCTGTGCCGGGTTCGATCTTGCCGACTGGCGCTTCGAGGATCAGCTTGATCTCGGCGTTATTGGCATCGCGGATGCCAATAATCACTTCCTTGGTTTTAACGGGAGGGCTCGAAGAGATCACCTTGCCCTTGAACTTGGTGGCGATGGCCGAACCTTTCAACGCCTCCCAATATTTGGCGCCTTCCGGACCCGTAAGACCGCGCTTCATCTGCACCCAGTTGTACATCATTTCGTTGGTCTTCTTGAGATCTTCCATCTCAAGGTCGTCTTGCTCGTCAGAGCTCAGAATTTTCCAGCCATCTGGTGGAAACGGATTCTTCAAGGCCGCATCGATGACTTCCTGTATCCCGTTCTTGGAGCCGTGATAGCCAACGTAGGACTTCTCAAAGAAGGCCTGCAGCTTTAGCTTGGTGGCGTCCGGCAGGGCATCGTCGCCGGTGTAGTGAGCGCCGCGAGCCAGATGCCATAGCGCAGGCATTTGCTTGGCCTTGTTCTTCTGCGCAAACATACCATTGGCAAGGGCATAGGAGATATTGCCGCTGCTGGGATTCCACCGCAGATACTCCGAGAAGTGCTGCTCGGCTTTGACGAAATCCTTCTTCAGCACGGCGTAGTTGCCCGGCAGCTTGCGAGCCAGCGTTTCCTGGGCCTTCTTGTCGGCTTCAGCTCCAGGCAGGCTCGGAAGCAGTTCCAGGAACTTCTTCGAGTAGGCCTCACCCTCGTCATACTTAAGCGCATCGCCGAGGCTGAGCGGAAGCTGCATCAGGAAATACAGCGCCATCGGATTCTTGGGATTGATCGCGTAGAGCTTCTTGCAGGCCTCGTACATCTCCGCGGGCTTGTTCAACTGCTGGTAGGTCTGAACCAGCACCGTCGCCCGCTCCTCCAGGAACGCAGTATTGGGATACTTCTGCTCCCACTGCTGAAGCAACTCAATCTTTTTAGGACTGGCCACCTCCTTATTCACAGCCGTGAGCAGGTCAAATTCTGCCTGATCCTGAGCCTGTTTAGGCTTAGGCGCCTCCTGAGCGAAAGCTCCGGTTGCGGCGAGCGTCAGTGCCGCGAGTGTCGCGACGATCCTCTTTTGGGTAATGCCATCCATCAGAGGAATTTTAACCAAGTTCGCGCCATAAAGCAAAAGGACGATCCAGGAGGACCGTCCTTTTTACTTCTGACGTGGTCGAACAGGCTATTTCTTCTTGCCCATGACCTTCTTCGGAAGCGTGCGAATGGCGGGCCCGGCAGCCTTTGGCAGGCCCGTCACGTTGGCGTTCTCAATATCGGCGGTCACCATGAACGGGTCCGGCGAAAAATCGGTTGGGACCGCGCCGGTGAATTCAATCTCGACACCAGGTTCAATTTTGCCAACCGGCTGTTCAAGTACTAATTTCACTTCAGACAGATCCGTGCCGCTGATTCCGACGATCACTTCTTTGGGTTTGAGCGGCGGATTGGAAGAAATAACCTTGCCCTTGAACGCCGGCATAGCGGATCCCTTCAAGCTGGATGTCCAGTAGTCGGCGCCTCCGGGTCCGGTCAAGCCCTCCTTGAGTTGCAGCCACATGTAGAGTTGGGGATTCTCCGCCTTGATCTTGGCCATCTTGGCCGCCAGGACTTCGATCTGGCTCAGGATTTTCCAGTCTGGTGCGGGGAAGGGACTCTGGAGCGCTACGTCGATCACTTCCTGCATGCCTTCTTTCGACCCGTGATAGTTCACGTAGGTCTTCTCAAAATAGGGCTGGAGTTGTTTCTTGGACGCATCGGGCAAAGCGTCATCGCCCACGTAGTGGGCGGCCCGCGCCAAATGCCACAACGCGGGAATCTGCTTGGTCTTGTCCTTTTGCAGTAGCATCGCGTTGCCCAACGAATACGAAATATTCCCGCTGTTGGGATCCCATTTCAAGTACTCGGTGAACAGCGCCTCAGCCTTAACGTAATCTTTCTTGAGCATGGCGATCTGCCCCAGCGTCTTGCGAGCGGTTGACTCCTGGCCCTTCTTCTCTTTCATCGCCGTTGCGTCGCCGTCTTTACCCGCGTATAGTTCCGGCAGCAATTCGATAAAGCGCTTGGTGTAGCTCTCGCCGTTCTCGAACTTAGCGGCGTCGGCCAAACTAGTCGTCAACGACATCAGAAAGAATAATCCCGGCGCACTCTTGGGATTGATGGCCAGCAGATCCTCGCAGGCTGTCCACATTTTCGGTCCGTCGCCCATGGCTTGATAGGTCTGCACGTAGACCATAGCCCGGTCTTCTTTGAATTCAGTCTCCGGGTACTTCTGCTTCCATTGATCGAGCAACTCGATCTTTTTCGGACCCGCCGCTTCTTTGTTAACCAGTTGCAGGATGTCGTACTCCCCCTGGTCCTTAACCTGTTTCTGCTTCTTGGCCTCTTGCGCCAGAGCGCCGGCAACCCCAAGAGTAAGAACCAACACACACGCCGAAAGGCGCCTCAATTTGCTCACCACGTACCGCCTCCTTCTAGAGGTTCTATGAATTTGCTAGATTTACGAGCACCCGTAACGGCTCGGCGCGCTGCCCTGCGCTAGCTTCGACGGAGTATACCGAAATAGATTCAACTGCCGCAAGGCCTTAACCTTCCGCCCAGACGAGCGCTCGACACACAATCTCTCTGATAACTATAGACTGTGCGATTTCCCGGAAGGTTCCCGGAATCAGCGGCTAGAATCCGGCGAGTAGCGTGGCCACTTTGACGGAGAAGCCCGGCAGCAAGGGGGTTTCCAATATCGCTTCGCCACGAAGCAGCCGAAGCCCGGCATCGGTCTGGACGAATACTTCACCATTTTCATGGTCGAACTGCCAAACTTCGCGGCAGCCCGCAGCCAGATATTCCAGAGCCTTGCGGTGTACTTCGACAGCGCTTTCGGGCGCTTTCGGACGGAGAAAGCACTTCCACCGCGATGTCGGGCGCGAAGGGAACGGGGACTTTCTTCCGGTCGAGGTCCTTCAATCGGCTGGCCAAAAAAGACTGCCAGATCGGGACGCCGCACAGTTTCGGCGCCGATCCGGCAGTCAATCTCGGCCAGAACAACGCCAATAGGGTTCCGGTCGAAGTAGTCGGCAACCCGGCGTTCGGCGTTCTGACGGATCTTCGCCTGGGTCGCGTTGGCGCTCGGCAAGGCAATCGATTCTCCTTCAACCAGTTCGAAATCCTCGGTCTCAGAGGTGGCCATCTCCTCAAAATCCTCGACGGTCGTCAGCGTCTTGATACCGCTCGCGGCCCGTGTGCTACGATCACCAAATTCAAATGCGCTACCTCGACATTGGAGTGATCCTGGTTTATCTGGCGGGAATCACGTGGTTCGGATGGCGCTTCCGGGAAGGCCAGAAGTCCCTGCGCGACTACTTCCTTGGCGGTAGAACGACGCCCTGGTGGGCCATAGCATTCTCCATCGTGTCGGCGGAAACGTCCACGTTAACGGTGATCGGAACGCCTGCCATCTCCTTCAACGGCAACTTCGGTTTCCTGCAGGTGGTCTTCGGATACCTGTTGGCGCGAATCGTCATCGTCACCCTGCTGCTGCCGCATTATTTTCGCGGCGAGATCTTTACGGCCTACGAACTGATGGAGCGCCGGTTTGGCCCGCGGATTCGCCGGTTCACGGCGGGCGCTTTCCTCGGACTGCGGGCCATGGCAGAAGGGGTGAGGGTCTTTGCAATCTCCATCGTCATCTCGATCGTGCTCGGCACTGGCGAGGCGCTCTCCATTTTTCTGATCGTCTGCCTCACGCTTTTCTATACCTTCGAAGGCGGGCTGACGGCCGTCATATGGACAGACGTCGTTCAGATGATTTTGTATGTTGCGGGGGCGATTTTGAGCCTGTTTGTGATTCTCGACAAAATTCCGGGCGGCTGGGATCACGTCTTCGCGGTAGCGGCTGCCAAGTTCACTGTGTTTGATCTGCGTACCGATTTCCTGGCGCCGGACTTCTTCACCCGCACCTACAGCATCTGGGCCGGCGTGATCGGCGGTTGTTTCCTGACCACGGCCAGCCACGGGACCGAGCAGCTGATGGTCCAGCGGTTGCTTGCCGCGCGTAACCAAGCGGACAGCCGAAAGGCGCTGCTAGCCAGTTGGGGCGTCATTTTCTTTCAGTTCTCGCTATTCCTGCTGATCGGCGTGCTGTTGTTTGTCTACTATCGAGACGCGCAGTTGGCTCCGCCCAATCCGCCCGATCGCATCTATCCCGCCTTTGTCTGGGCTCACCTGCCACCCGGAATCGCCGGCTTGATCACCGCCGCTATCCTGGCCGCGGCGATGTCAAACCTGAGCGCGGCTCTCAATTCACTGGCGTCCACAACGATCATGGATTTCGTCAAACCACTTTCCAAACGCGTTCGCAGCGACAGCGAGTGGCTGACCCTGGCCAAGCGCAGCACCGTGGTTTGGGGTGCGATTCTGTTTGGCATCGCACTCATCGCACAGGGCGTGCAATCCGTCCTACAGGCGGGGCTTTCGATTGCCAGCGTAGTCTACGGCGCCCTGCTTGGGGTGTTTCTGTTGGGTGTGCTCACCAAGCGCGTGGGCGAGTCCGCCGCGATCGCCGGTATGGTGGCGAGCCTCGGCACGATGATCTATGTCAAAGCGGGGACGTCGATCGCTTGGACCTGGTATGTGGTGATTGGCACAGGCGTTACGATCTCGGTCGGCCTGCTGGCCTCGCTATTTGAAAACACAAAGGAGCCGGCTGATGTCTGAAACTCCGCAGTTGCGCCGCGACTTGGGAATCTGGGGGGCGGCGGCCATCGTCGTCGGCACCGTGATCGGCAGCGGGATCTTCCTGGTGCCCAAGACTATGATCCAAAACGTCGGGAGCGTGGAAACGGTCTTCCTGGTTTGGATCGCAGCCGGTATTCTCTCGCTCGCCGGAGCGCTCACCTATGCCGAACTGGCCGCTTCGATCTCAGAAGCTGGCGGCGAGTACGTCTATTTGCGCGAGGCCTATGGGCCGTTCTTCGGCTTCCTGTACGGCTGGACGCAAACCTGGGTGGCCAAGAGCGGCTCCATCGCCACGCTGGCCACGGGCTTTTTCCTTTACCTCGCTAACTTCTTTCCCGGACTCGATACGCCGTTGTGGGGCGCGGGCGAAGGGATCTGGCGGGTAGAATTGCGGACCGGTCAACTAGCGGCGATGTGCGTGATCGCCGGGCTCGGCGTACTGAACTATTTCGGCGTCCGGGTGGGCGGCAATGTGCAGGTTGTGGTGACTGTAATCAAGGTGGCTTGCATCGTGGCAATCATCGCGATCGGATTGACCACCACGCACGGTTCGGCGGCGAATCTCACGTCGGCCATCCCGGCCACCGCGGGTTTTGTCGGCTTCTTCGCCGCCATGGTCGCGGCTCTGTGGGCCTACGACGGCTGGAACAACGTCACGATGGTGGCCAGCGAAATCAAGAATCCACAACGGAACTTGCCCCTGGCATTAACGGCCGGCACGGTAGTGGTAATCGTTCTCTATTTGCTCACCAATCTGGCCTATTTCTACGTTCTGTCGGCCAGTGACGTGGCAGGCAGCGATCGCGTCGCCGCCACCATGATGCGCCGGGTGTTGGGCGAATGGGGCGCCGCTGCCGTTTCCGTCGCCGCCATGATCTCGATCTTCGCGGCCATCAACGGTTCAATTCTGACAGGGTCCCGAGTGCCGTATGCAATGGCTGTCGATCGGCTCTTCTTCCCTTCCATCGCCAAGGTTCACCCTGAGTACCGTACGCCTGCGCAATCGATCCTTTTGCTTTCGGCATGGTCCTGCCTGCTGGTGCTCAGTGGCCGCTATGACGAGCTGTTTAACCTGGTGATTTTCGCCAGTTGGATTCTCTACGCCATGGCCGCCGCGTCGGTGATCGTCCTCCGCTACAAACGGCCGGACCTCCCTCGTCCCTACCGAACGATCGGTTATCCGGTAGTGCCTATTTTGTTCGTCCTGGTCGCCCTTTGCCTGCTCGGAAACACCTTCGTGGCCTCCCCGCGCCAGTCATTACTCGGATTAGTCCTAATATCGACCGGTTTCCCCTTCTATTTTTATTGGAAAAGACAGCGTCTGTTCTGAAATCAGAACGAACCCCCTTGAACTGAACCTGGAAATACGTTATAACTGAAAATACAGGCGTCAGACTCGTAGTTCCCCCCGAAGAGGAATTGCGTGACACTCTGGATTTTTTGGCAGTACCCCAGGGAGGGCTTTATGGACGTAGCGAAAATGCTAGCCGATCTGAAGGATGAAAGAGAGCAAATAGAGGAAGCGATCCTCACGCTCGAACGTTTGGCGCAGGGCCGTGGCAAGCGCCGCGGGCGCCCACCGATCTGGTTGCTTGAAGCGCGTAAGCGTAACCCGGAAGTGGGCGCGGGTCCCACTGCCGCACCGATCAAAGCAGCGGCCAAAGCCAAAGCGGCTTCAGCCGGTAAAGATTAGTATTTTATAGTAGTTAGAAGGGCTGGCTGCTCTGATCGCTTCAATAGAGCAGGTGCCGTTGGCGTCTCATCAGGAAGTCCCGAAGTTCTCCTTCCGCCTCGGCTTCAAGTTCTCGGGGATCGCGGCCAGCCTTTAACATACTCATCAACTTGCGGTTCGCCAAAAGCCGCCGGTTGATTTCCAGGTCCAGTTTGTCTGGAAACAGCTTCATCAACCCCGCCATCAACTCAAATCCGAACGTTCCCGCCGAGTATCGCTCCCGATCCGTAATCTGAAACCGCACGCCCTCGATCGTCTCGCCCGCCAACATGCTTGAGGTTGGTTTAAACTTCACCGGATACGCCCGAATTCCCGGAATCGCCCTGGAATTGAGGTAAGCCGCCAGTTCTCTGCCCCGAATCCATAGCGCTCCGACCTGTTCAAAAGGCGCATCGGTGCCCCTTCCCACTGAATAGTTCTTGGAGTATTCGAGTTGAGCCACGGCCGGGAACAGAATGGCTTCGTTCAGATTCCGGATGTTTGGCGAAGGGTTGATCCAGGCGAGACCGGTCGAGTCCCACCAATCGCCACGGTGCCAACCTTTCATTGCTATCACTTCCAGCCGTGTCGGCCAACCTTTTTCAGCGACCGCCATCCGCGCGATTTCACCGATTGTCATGCCGTGACGCAACGGCAACCGATAGCAGCCCACGAAACTTTCAAGCTCTGATTCGAGGACAAAACCTTCGACTCGGGTTCCTGTGATGGGATTGGGTCTATCTAGCACCATGACTGTTACATTTGACTTTCCTGCCTCTTCGATCAAAATGAGCAGGCTACACATATACGTGTAAAAGCGGGAACCGACATCCTGGATGTCGAAAACCAGCACGTCGACCTTGGCCAGAAGCTCGGGTGACGGCTTCCGATTGGGACCGTTATAAAGGCTGATCACTGGCACGCCCGTAGCAAGATCTTTCGAGTCGGCAATGTTCTCGCGATCCTCCGTCCCCCTAAAACCATGTTCCGGGGCAATCAACGCGACCACCTTGATCTGGGCGGCGGCCATCAGATCCACAGCTCGTTTGCCGTCGCGGCTGAGCCCGGTGTGGTTGGTAATCAGACCGACCCGTTTTCCTTTGAGCCGTGCGAAGCCATCGGCCGCCAGCACGTCGAGCCCGGTAAGCACGTCGCCATTGCGCGCGGCGACACGCCGAAGCCCCGCCGTGGTTTCGTTGTAGGAGGTGAACAATACTCCCGGCCGCTCAAGCCCGGCATGAACGGCGGCGATCGTGGCGACTCGGCTGCGTAGCGAAGTGGCCGCCGGCCGGCGCATGGGATGCACGCTATTCGTCAGAAGAATCACGTAGGTCTGGCTGCTCGGATCGATCCAGATGGAAGTGCCCGTGAAGCCTGTATGCCCGTAGGAGCCCAAAGGGAACAACTCACCGCGATTGGCCGAATAGCGCGAATCCATATCCCAGCCGAGTGCGCGCAGGGCCGGCTGATCCATCGGCGTTTGAGGTTCGGTGAATTTGCGCACCGCTGCCGGTTGGAATAGTTTGCGGCCGTCCGGGGCGGCCCCCAGGCGCAACATCATTTCAGCGAAGCGGCCCAAGTCGGCGGCGGTGGAAAACAGCCCGGCGTGGCCGGCGACGCCGCCCATGAAACGAGCGGTCGGATCATGCACAACGCCTCGCAAAGGCTCGGTCATCCCCGCTTCCTTTTCAGTAGGCGCAATACGCGGACGCCAATCGGCAGGCGGACGAAAGCGCGTGTCCTTCATTCCGAGCGGACCAAAGACGATCTCTTCGATGAAAACGTCCAGCGGCTTGCCGGAAAGCTTGCGGACCATCTCACCCAGCAAAAGGAAATTGATGTCGCTATAGACAAATCGCTCGCCCGGCGCGGAGGCGGGCTTGTCGATCAGGGCGAGACGAATGCCGGTTT
>JAYUSQ010000179.1:0-16150 GCA_043755595.1 Acidobacteriota bacterium
TTCACTTCAACGCCCGTTCTCACGCCCCTTCCGGGTCAGCCTTCCTCCTCGCTCCGGCATCCGCGCCGGAAGCGGGCGATGAGAACTTATGCATTCACATGTAGTCGAGAAAAAATGGGATCCGTTGCAAACCCATCGCAATCAAGGCGATTCCGGCAGGCCGTTCACCCGCGTAAGATGCACGGCGTCACCGGCTCGCTTCCAAGAGGCCGCAGAATCGGGCCATGGAAACGACCACGACTCCCGGCCAGTTGAAATATCCTGAACTAATGTTCACCCAGACCGTCAAGCTCGGAGACCAGGGCCGCGACGTCAAACTCGCTCAGGAATGGCTCTCCTATCATGGCTTCGCCACTTCGATTGATTCGGACTTCGGTCCAGCCACCGCGGCATGTGTCAAACGCTTCCAGGCGAAGCTCGGCATCGCCGAATCGGGCATCGTGAATACCGCTACGCAGGCGGCTCTGCTCGCGCCAATCGTAGCCGCCGCCGCGCCGATCGCCCCGGGCAACAAGACGCTCCCCGCGCTGGTCGTCGCCTACGCCAAGCAGCATCTCAAACAGCATCCCATCGAAATCGGCGGAGAAAATTCCGGTCCATGGGTTCGTTTGTACATGGATGGCAGAGAGGGCCGCGAATGGCCGTGGTGCGCAGGTTTTACCAGCTTCGTACTCAGGCAAGCGTGCGAAAGCCGCGGCGTGCCCATGCCTCATCCAGCGGCGTTTGGCTGCCACTATCTGGCGGGCGTCGCGCAAGGCAACGGTAGATTTCTCCGGCCTCAAACTCCGTCTGAACTCGCCTCCATCAAACCCGGTTATCTATTTCTAGTGCGCAAGACCAGCAATAAATGGGCACACATCGGCGTCGTCGAAGCGATTGAAGGGGAAGCGATGTGGACGATCGAGGGGAACACCAACGACAGCGGCGCGGCGGAAGGTTTTGAGGTCTGCCGCCGCACTCGCGGTATCAAAGAGAAGGACTATCTGATCGTTTGAAACTGCCGGACCGGACCCAACTACAACAGTTCGGTGCCGGTAAAGAAGAACGGAATTTCCTGCGCGGCGGTCTCCGGTGCATCGGAGCCATGCACGGCATTGCGCTCGATGTTCTCGGCGAACAACTTACGCAGTGTCCCATCGGCGGCCTTCTCGGGGTTGGTCGCGCCCATCAATTCGCGCCACGCCAAAATCGCGTTTTCCTTCTCAAGAGCCATCACCACTACCGGAGCCTCGGTCATGAACTTGACCAGACCGGCATAGAAAGGCCGCTCCTTGTGGACCGAGTAAAACGCCTCGGCCTGGGCCTGCGACAGTTGGATCTTGCGCAAGCCAACGATCTTGAAGCCGTTTTTCTCGATAAGAGCCAGGATGGAGCCGGTGTGCCCTTTGGCGACGGCGTCCGGCTTGATGATTCCAAAAGTACGTTGAACGGACATATGAATGTTTATGATTTCCCTGTAAGTCGACTAACTCTTAAGACAAGCCTGAACCTTGTCGCCCATCTCGGCTGGAGACGCGCACACCTTGATTCCGGCGGCTTCCATGGCGGCGATCTTGTCGCTCGCCTTGCCCGATCCGCCCGAAATGATCGCGCCGGCGTGGCCCATACGGCGGCCTGGAGGCGCGGTCTGACCGGCAATGAACCCAACCACCGGCTTCTTGACGTGCTGCTTGATATACTCGGCCGCCAGTTCTTCGGCATTGCCGCCGATCTCGCCGATCATCACAATGACATGCGTGTCCGGATCCTCGTTGAACAGCCGGACCGCGTCGGTATGATTGGTGCCGATGATCGGATCGCCGCCGATCCCGATACACGTCGATTGACCGATCCCCAACTTAGTCAGTTGGCCCACGGCCTCGTAAGTCAAAGTGCCGGAGCGAGAAACCACGCCAACATGGCCCGGCTTGTGAATATGACCCGGCATGATACCGATCTTGCACTCGCCCGGCGTGATGATGCCCGGGCAGTTGGGCCCGATCAAACGCGTCGCGCGGCCCATCAGAAATTGCTGGACCTTCACCATGTCGGCCACCGGAATGCCCTCGGTGATGCAGACCGCCAACGCCAGCCCGGCATCGGCCGCCTCCATAATTGCCTCGGCCGCATACGGGGGCGGCACAAAGATCACCGTCGCATTCGCGCCCGTCTCTTTCACCGCACCGGACACCGTGTTAAAAACCGGCCGCTCCAAATGTTTCTGCCCGCCTTTGCCCGGAGTAACTCCACCCACGACGGTCGTCCCGTAAGCGATCGCCTGCGTCGCATGAAACGTGCCTTCCTTGCCGGTAAAACCCTGTACGAGGAGGCGAGTGTTCTTATTAACCAGAATGCTCATTACGAATATCTCTCCTCGATCCTACTTAGCCAGCGCCACAACTTTTTCGGCTGCGTCTTTCATCCCATCGGCCACCGTGAAGTTGAAGCCCGATTCCTGCAGAATCTTGCGGCCCTGTTCCACGTTGGTGCCTTCCATGCGGATCACGATCGGCAGCTTGATGCCCAGATCGCGCGCCGCATTCACCACACCGGTCGCCAAGGTATCGCACCGCAGAATACCGCCGAAAATATTAATCAGCACGGCTTTCACCGAAGGATCGGAAAGAAGAATACGGAAGGCGTTCTTCACTTGTTCGGCCGTCGCGCCGCCGCCCACGTCCAGGAAATTCGCCGGGCTCCCGCCTGCGTACTTGATGATGTCCATTGTCGCCATCGCCAAGCCCGCGCCGTTCACCATGCAAGCCACGTTGCCATCCAGCTTGATGTAATTCAGGCTGAAGATCGACGCTTCCACTTCGAGCGGATCTTCTTCGTTGGTGTCGCGCAACTCAACAAGATCCTTGTGCCGGAACATGGCGTTGTCGTCGATCCCCATCTTGCAGTCGAGCGCCACCACGCGCCCGTCGTTGGTCAGAATCAGCGGGTTCACTTCGGCCAGCGAGCAATCCAACTCGTCGTAAGCCTTCGAAAGCGCCATCATCGCCGCAACCGCCGCATTAATGCTGGGCACGGGAATTCCCATGCGAAACGCCAGCTTGCGCGCCTGGAAACTCTGAAAGCCGATGCCCGGTTCGATTGTCTCCTTCAGGAGCAACTCCGGCGTCTTGGCGGCGACTTCTTCGATATCCATGCCGCCTTCGGACGAAGCCATGAAAACGTTTTTGCCGGTCTGGCGATCGAGCGTGATACCCAAGTAGAGTTCGCGTTCAATCGGCAGCGTTTCTTCCACCAGCAGACGCTTCACCACGCGTCCCTCGGGCCCAGTCTGGTGTGTCACCAGCGTCATGCCCAGGATCGCTTTGATGTGCGTCTCGGCGGCCGCCATGTCTTTGGCCACCTTCACGCCGCCGCCTTTGCCGCGGCCCCCAGCGTGAATCTGCGCCTTGACGACCACGCCTTTCCCATCGACGCCCGCGCCCAATTCCTTGGCCGCCGACACCGCTTCGTCAACCGAGAAGGCCACCCTGCCGCGAGGCACGGGGACGCCATATTTGGCCAAGAGGCTCTTGGCCTGGTACTCATGAATTTTCATAGGATTGTGATAGTATCCGAAGACCGCCCGAACCACCCAATATAGCATGAGCTTTCTTCCCTACTTGCATCGCGTGACGTCTCATTCGCCATTGAATGCGGATGAGTCGGAGGCCGCGTTAGGCCTGATCCTCAGTGGAGACGTCTCGGCCCCGCTGATCGCTGCGTTCCTGGTAGCGCTGCGAATGAAAGGAGAGACGCAGAATGAAATTCTGGGCTTCGCACGAGCGATGCGGGCCCGTTCGTTGCGCGTCAATGTCTCTGACATCCGGAAGCCGGTTCTCGATACCTGCGGCACCGGCGGCGATACATCGGGGAGTTTCAATATCTCAACGGTCGCCGCCCTCGTCGTGGCGGGCGCTGGCGTACCCGTCGCCAAACACGGCAATCGGTCCATGGCGTCGCACTGCGGCAGCGCCGACATCCTCGAAGCGCTCGGAGTCAAAATCGCGTTGACGCCCGATCGCGTGGCCGATTGCATTCGCCACGCCGGCATCGGGTTCCTGTTCGCGCCGGCCCTGCATCCCGCCATGAAGCATGCGCAGCCCACCCGTGGCGAACTCAAGATGCGCACGGCCCTCAATCTCCTAGGCCCGCTAACAAATCCCGCTGGCGCCAAGTTTCAATTGATAGGCGCGCCTTCAGAATCGGCGGCGCGCTTGATGGCCGCCGCGCTGGCTGAGTTGGGGACTGGCCGCGCCTTTGTCGTGTACGGCTCCGATGGCATGGATGAAATCACTACCACCGGCTCGACGCTCGTCTTGGAAGTCGCGCATGATCGCGTCGCCGAACACGTCTGGCAGCCATCCGATTTCGGCATCGCACGCGCCAGCCTGTCTGACCTCGCCGCACCAACCAAGGAAGACAACCTAAGAATCGCGCGCGCCGTGTTGGCAGGCGAACTGGGCCCCTGCCGTGACATCGTCCTGATCAACTCCGCAGCCGCGCTATTGGCTGCCGGTTTCGCCGATTCGCCCCGTAACGGAGTCATCCTAGCCGAGCAGTCGATCGACTCGAAAGCAGCCCTCGACCGCCTCAATCTACTCGTGATAGAGTCGAACAAATCATGAATAATACGCCCGCTCAACAACTTCCGCCCGAAGCCCAACTTCTTAATTTGATGTTCGGCCAGACCGTTTTTTCTTGCCTCGGCGCACTGGCCAAACTCGGTGTTGCCGATCATATGTCGCCCACCGAGTCAATCGATGTGGCTGCGCTCGCCGCCGCCGCTGGAGCGCATGAGCCCTCCCTCTACCGCACGTTGCGCGCGCTCTCCGGTCTCGGCGTCTTCACGCAGACCGGCCGAGCCTTTCAGTTGACCGAAGTGGGCGCCTTGCTCCGCACCGATCACCCGCGCTCACTCCAGCGCTTGAACTCTACCTGGTTCGACGAGTGGCGGCATCGCGCCTATGAGCATTTCGCCGAGACTCTCCGCACCGGAACCAACGGCGTGGAACTGGCCTACGGCAAGCATGTTTGGGATTACTTCAACGACAAGCCCGATCAAGGTCAAACTTTCAACGAAGCTATGACCAGCTTCAGCCGAGCTTCCGGCGCAGCAATACTGGGAGTCTTCGACTTCTCGGGCATCAAACGCCTGGCTGACGTCGGAGGCGGTCACGGCCTGTTATTGGCGAGTATCTTGCGTAAGTACCCGGACATGCAAGGCGTGTTATTTGACCGTGCCCCAGTGATCGACGAAGCCCGAGCCGCCGGCCACTTTGCTGGCCTGGAAGGAAGAATCGGCTTCGAGGCTGGCAGTTTCCTGGAAAGCGTTCCCACCGGTTGCGATGCGTATGTGACCAAGCACATCATTCATGACTGGCACGACGAGGGCTGCATCAAGATACTACAGCTCATGAAGGACCAGCTTCCCGCCGATGGCCGCGTATTGGTCTGCGACATGGTCGTGAACGAAACGCCTGAGCCGTCGCCGGCCAAGTTACTCGACATAGAAATGCTCTCTTGTACCGTCGGCGGAAAGGAACGTACAGAGCAGGAGTTCGCCGAGCTGTTCGCCGCCGCAGGACTCCGGCTTGAACGCATCGTTACCACGCAAGGACCGGTCTGCGTGATCGAAGGCCGTGTTGCCGCATAATTTCGCCGCCGAATATTTTGAGAACCGCCTTTGCCGCCGCCTCCAGCGTGAATCTGCGCCCTTACGACGACTCAGTGGAGACGTCGCGGCCCTCGTCGTTTCGGACGCTGGAGTACCCGTCGCCAAACCTTCAATCGGTCATGGCCTCGCACGGCGGGCCGCGCAGCGTCAACACCACCGCCGGTTCGTGATTTCCTAGTCTCAATCTACCGGCCCACACGTTTGGCCTGGACCTTGCTATTCCGCGCCAACTGATGCCTTGGCGGCCTGGCAATTTGTACGTCCGGATACGCATGAGCAACGTTGTCGATATCGTCCGTCACAAGGTTGCTGGCAAGTCAACCCGCTACTGGCAAACAGCCCGGCTTGTGCCATTCATTCGTTCCGTTCCAAGGCCGGGAATTGGTTCCGTTGCCGACCAATAAGGGATGACCACGGAGACCGCCGCGGCCTTGCAAGTCCGTAACTGGGATGGCGCCGCCGGACTTCTTTGCGTGGCTTTGGGTCTTTGCACCTATGCTCGTCAACCCCGGCTCAACAAAGTCCCCCGCCCCAGCAACCACTGCGGGTCCAACCGCCGCTTCACCGCGCGCATCGCCTCGATCTCCACCTCGGAAAACATCAGCGCCAATAGCGGAGCCTTCCGCTTGCCCAGCCCATGCTCGGCGCTCACCGTCCCGCCCAATCGCACGGCCTCGCGCGCCATCTCGAACATCAGCGCCTTGCCGCGCTCAAACTCCGCAGCCGTCGAAGGCAGGATATTCACATGCACATGTGCATCGCCCAGATGCCCGAAAATCACATAGCGCCCGGAGAATTCGGCTTCCAGCGTGCGCCGGTAAATCGCCAGCATCTCAAGATTCCGCGCGAGCGGCACCGCATAGTCGGAGCCCAGCTTGGTAAACCCGTGACGCCGCATCGTGTCGTTCACTAACTCGGGCAGCGTGTGCCGGAATCGCCGGAATCGCTCACGGTCGCGGTCGCTCGCCGCAAACCAGGACTCATCGGCCATCGCCTTCACTGCCGTCAGCCGATCCAGCCACGCATCGATGTCGCCGCCTTCAGCCTCCACTAACACCGCTGCGCCCGCCGCCACCGGCACTCCATCGAATCGCGGGGCCAGCATCCGCAACGACGGCCCATCGAAATACTCCAGCATCCGCACGCCTTCGACGCCGCGCCACGCATCCACCGCGCCGACCGCCGCTTCGTCATCGCCAAAAAACACGACGCCCGTAATCAGTTCGCTCTCGGGACTTGCCGGTAGCAGCCCCAATTCGGCATCCGTCACTACGCCCAGCGTGCCTTCGCTCCCCACAAACAGATCCACCCAATCCATGCCAGGCCGCAGCGGATAGCCGGCGGTGTTCTTCGTAGTAGCGGGCATAGGCATCGCAGGCACATCGAAATCGATCGCCTCGCCTCCGCGAAAGGTCCGCAACCGGCCATCCATCGTCGCCACGGTCAACGCCCGCACGTAGCGTCGCGTCGCCCCGTAACGAAAGCTGCGCGATCCGCTGGCGTTCGTCGCAATCGTGCCGCCAACTGACGCCGTCCATTCGGTAGGATCGGGAGGATAGAGTTGACCAGACCGCGCCGCAGCCGCGTGCAGAGACTGCAACGACACGCCGGGGCCAGCCAGAGCTACGCCTTCACGCACCTCCAGCCGATCCAGTTTTTCAGTGGAGATTACCCAGCCGCCTTCGGCTACTCGACCGCCTGTTACGCCCGTGCCCGCCCCCGCCACGGTCACCGGCATCTCCGCCGCCGAAGCCTCAGCCAGCATCGCAGCCACTTCATCGCCCGACTGCGGCGTCAACACGCGCTCAGCGCGCCCACGATATCCAGACGCGTCCTCGACGTACCGGCGATCTATTACTTCGCCCTCGCTCGTCACACTTCGAGAATAACGGGCATGATCAACGGCCGGCGTTGTGTCTGCTTATTGAGGAAGCGTTTAAGGTCCACGCGAATCTTCTCCTGCATGACGCCCGTGTCTCCGCGCTCTTCCACCGAAGAACTCTCCAGCGTCTTCAACACCACTTGCCGAGCCTTTTCCATCATGTCCGTGCTGTTCTCGGAAATGAACCCGCGCGTGATAATCTCAGGCGGCGTCTCGGCCTTCCCGGTCTGTTTGTTGATCGCCAGAATCGGCAACACAAAGCCATCTTCGGACAAATGACGCCGATCGCGAATGACGTACTCGTCCACCACTTCGTCCAGCGTGCCAGAGTCGATACAAACCCGGCCCACTGTCACTTCCTCGCCCCTGCTCGCGCCCCGCCGGTCGATCGAAAGCGTCTGCCCGGTCTCCATCACAAACGTCTGTTCCAGACCCGAATTCTTCAAGTGCTTCGCCAGATTCGCATGCACCGCCATCTGACGATATTCCCCGTGAACCGGCATGAAAAACCGCGGCTTCAGCAGGTTCAGAACCAGACGCAACTCCTCCGAATAACCGTGGCCGGAAACGTGGATCGGCGGATTCTGCCCGCCGCTGGTCACCAGCAGCGCACCCCGGCGCGCCACGTGATTCAACATCCGGTAGATCCCTTTTTCATTGCCGGGAATCATGCGCGCGCTATGCACGAACGTGTCGCCTGGCTGGATCGAAAGATTGCGATGATTGTTCACCGCCACGCGCGACGTCGCCGACATGGGCTCACCCTGCGTTCCGGAAACAATCACGCAAACTTTGTTGCGCGGCGCGGCCTGGATATCCTGTGGACGCAGCAGTGCGCCTTCCGGAATCGAGAGCAATCCCAAATTGTGGGCAATCTCGGAAACCTCGGTCATCGATCGGCCCAGGAACGACACCTTGCGTCCGAACTCGCGCGATACGTCCAGCAGCTGCTGGATACGATGAATCGAAGAACTAAAGCAGGAAACGATAATGCGATGTTCGGCGCGATGAAAAACATTCTCCAGCGCCGGCCGCACCGCGCGCTCACTAGGAGAATGGCCCGGCGTATCGGCGTTGGTTGAATCCGACATCAACAACAGCACGCCGCGTTTGCCGTACTCGGCAAAGGCATGCAAGTCGAAAGGCAAATCGTCGGTCGGTGTCGGATCGACCTTGAAATCGCCCGTGTGGACCACCACGCCCAGAGGAGTCGTAATCGCCAGCGCGACGGCGGCGACAATCGAATGCGTGACATGGATGAAATCGATCGAGAACGGCCCCAGCTTGACCTTGTCGCCAGGCTTAACGGTGTTCAAGTCCGCATCGTCGAGCATCTTATGCTCTTCCAGCCGCCGCTCCACCAACCCGAGCGTAAAGTCGGTGCCATAGATCGGAATGTCGAGTTCGCGCAACAGGTAAGGTACGCCGCCGATATGATCTTCATGGCCGTGCGTGAGCACCAACCCTCGGACCATCTCTTTCCTATCGGTCAGGTATGTGAAGTCGGGGATAACACTATCCACGCCCAACATCTCGGCATCGGGAAACATCATCCCGCAATCGATCACGATAATATCGTCGCCATAGCGGAGGGCCATACAGTTCATGCCGAACTCGCCCAATCCACCTAACGGAACAACCTGCAATACGGGATCAGCCATAAAAGCTCAAGAGTAGCATGCGGTTGCAAGGAAAAGGCTAGCGCTTCTGCCGGGCCGCTTGCACTTCTTTTACCCTGAACTTTGCGAGTCGTCGACTTCTCAACCGTGTACGGAGCCAATTTCTCTTCAAATGCCGCAACCAGTTCCGCACGGGCCGGATACAGCGAGTAGTCCCGCTTCCAACCTGACCGAACTTCTCCCATTTGTCTGGATAGTCGAACCTGCTTGGAGCGCTTTGGGAGGGCTTTCGACAAGCTGGAGACGCTGGGAAACCTGCGCCAGCTAGACCACGCCTTCCAGTTCCAGTTTCAAGGCAAGCCCCGCACAGGGCCGGAGGACCAAGCCGATCGTCAATATGAGTGGGGCATGCGGTCGCTCGACAAACGCCAATGGGACGAGGCGGCTGCGCAATTCGATGAAGCGGCGGCAGCCGGAAAGGGCCGCGCCGACGGAGCGATGTATTGGAAGGCATACGCGCTGATGAAGCTTGGCAGAAGCAAGGAGGCTACGGCGGCGCTGGACGAATTGGGCAAGCATCATCCCCAAAGCCGCTGGCTAAACGACGCCAAGGCGATGCGCGTCGAAATAGCGCAAGCCGGCGGCCGCCCGGTCTCGCCCGAAGACGCGAGCGATGACGAAATCAAGATCATGGCGATTAACGGCCTGATGAACAGCGACCCGGAGCGGTCGATTCCGTTGCTTGAGAAGATTCTCACCAACCATTCTTCTCCCAAGTTGCGCGTTCGCGCCTTGTTCGTCCTGAGCCAGAGTGGTTCACTTCGCGTGGCCAAGGAAGACAAGGTCCCGCATGTTCGCGGACAGGCGCTCTTCTGGCTGGCGCAACGCGCATCCAAACAACAGGCGGCGGGCGCGATCCACGAAGCGATCGACCAGGACCCCGATACCGAAGTGAAGAAGAAAGCGGTGTTCGCCCTGACTCAGATGCCGAAAGACGACGGCGTTCCGATGTTGATTCAGGTGGCGCGCGCCAATACGAACCCGGCGGTTCGCAAGCAAGCGATGTTTTGGCTCGGCAATCGAAGGACCCGCGCGCACTGAAGTTCTTCGAAGATGTATTGACGAAATAATTCAGCTCTGTTACCGCTCAGTTAACGGTCTTTGGCCATCGCACTGATCGTGGTATAGGCCGCCTTCTCTCAAGACCGAAACTGACGGTACTCGGCACCTACTCGACCGGACAATACAACGTGTCGGCGGCCGAAATCGTGGCTCACGATCCGGTGACCCAGCGATTGTTTGTCGCGTCACACCGCCAATCCCAAACCGCTGGTAATCTCGAAACAATGGATGTCGTTCCTATTGTGGGGACGCCTCAGTTACGACGTCAATCTTCCAGACGCTCAGACTTCCAGACGCTCAGATTCAAGAAATCGCCGCGCAACGTTTCCCCGAAGTGGACGCCGCCTCGTTGATGAGCGCCTGGTCTTCCTCCTCAATGTGTTTCCGCTCATCACGCGGTTCTTCTGGGGCGATATCGATCTACGGTGGTTTCCGGAAGCTTGCTTGAGCCATCGGCGCTACAAAGGTTGGTTCACCGTGCGGCATTTCATCGAAGGCAGCACGATGCCGGGAGCCGGTGTCATCAACATCCTCGAGTGGAGAAAGAAGAAGACGGCGGGCGAAGCGACGACCGCGACGACACCCCTTAAGATCGCCGGACAGTTGGCGGCCAAAGCCACCAGTGTCCTTTCCGCTTTGCCTCGCTTGCGCGAGAAAGTAACCGCGGGTGAAACGGCTGCCACGCTCGACGACATGGAAGCAATGGCGCATCTGGGCAACTATTACGCGGCGAAGATTCGCGGCGCGGCCAGCCTGGCCATCTACGATCTCAACTCGGTGGAAGCAGAACGGCAAAGCGCGATCGACAGCCTTGAATCGGCCGCGAGTCACTGGCGCGAGTACTCGCGTGTATATTCGGCCCGCTACAAGCAACCGGTGCTCTATAACCGCGTAGGGGTCGTGGACATTCCGGCTTTGATAGCGAACGTGGACGGCGATGTCGAAATCGCCCGCGGGTGGAAGCCTCACACCATCGACGACGCCAATGTGGTGAAGCCTCGCGACGACCGGCCGTTTGAGAAATAAGCCTCGCCGTTCCGAAGCTTCGAGGCCCTGCGGCGCTAGACTAAGACGATATGTCAGCCTCGGCCCAACCGCCGCCCGGTACCCGGGTCTTAATCGTTGACGACGAAGACAACCAAAGGTCAGGCTTGGCCAATATGATCTCCGGTTGGGGCTTCGCCGTAGAGACGGCCTGCGACGGCGTGGAAGCTCTTGAAAAAATCGAAAGCTTCGATCCGCAAGTCATGCTTACCGACATGATGATGCCGCGCATGGACGGACCGGAGTTGATGAAGCGCCTCCAGGAACGCGGTTCAAAGATGCCCGTGATCGTCATCACCGCCTTCGGCAATATTGAAACGGCGCTGACGACCACGCACGACTTGGGCGCATTCTGGTTCCTGGAAAAGCCGATCCAAAGCCGCGTCCTGCGCTTCCTGCTGGAGCGCGCCGCGACGCAAACCAAATTGACCGAAGAAGCCGAAGGGCTCCGCCGCCAGCTCAGCTATCAGGGCATCTTGGGGCAACTCGTAGGCAACTCCGAACCCATGCACGAGGTTTTCTCGCTCATCCGGCAGGTCGCGCCGACGCGCGCAGCCGTCTTGATTACCGGCGAAAGCGGAACGGGCAAGGAGATGGTGGCGCGCGCTATCCACCAGCTAAGCCCACGAGCCAAAGGGCCGTTTGTCGCCATCAACTGCGCCGCGCTCCCGGAAACGCTCATGGAGAGTGAACTGTTCGGCCACGAGAAAGGCGCGTTTACCGGGGCCGTCGAACGGAGGGCGGGCTGCTTCGAACTGGCGCAGGGCGGCACGCTGTTGCTCGATGAATTGGCCGAAATGCCCATCGGCACGCAAGCCAAACTCTTGCGCGTACTCGAAGACTCTCGCGTGCGAAAGTTGGGCGGTAAGACCGAGACAGTTGTCGATGTCCGCGTGATCGCCGCCACCAACCGGCCGCCCGAAGAAGCGATCAGGAAGAACATGCTGCGCGAGGATCTCTTTTACCGGCTCAATGTCTTCGGCCTCGAACTGCCGCCACTGCGCCGGCGTTTGGAAGATATTCCCGCGCTGGCGGAAACGATTCTGAGCGATCTGAACCAGAAGCATGGCATCCGTGTGGCCGGTTTTGAGCCTGAGGTGTTGGTCCGGTTGCAGCGCCACTCCTGGCCGGGCAACGTCCGCGAATTGCGCAATGTACTGGAGCGTGCCGCGATTATCGCTGGCTCGGGGTTGATCGGCGCGCAACATCTGCCGCCCACCCTCGGCATAGGCGGCTCTGGGCCCGCCTCCGCGGCGGCAACTTCTAATCCGTTGGTCATCCCAGGCCAAACCCCGGCGTCTGCGGGTGAAGGCGTGGTCATCCCAGTCGGCACCAGAGTGGAACAAGCCGAAAAGTCACTGATCCTGATGACGCTTGCGCATACGAAGAACAACAAGACCCGAGCGGCCGACATCCTGGGCATCAGTTTGAAAACTCTCTTTAACAAATTGAAAGAATACGGCTCTACGCCTGCACCCGAACCGGAGTCCTAACGAGGCTCACCCATGTCACTCAAAGCGCGCCTCAGGATTTCCATCGTCACCCTGGTGACGATGCTTGTCCTTATGCAGTGCATCGCCACGCTCAGGTTCACGATCGAGGACAAATTCAAGGATGTTCAGGACCGCGCCGAAGCGATCAAGGAGCAAACGCGGTTCCAGGTGCAACAACGCGTCAACGATCAGTTGGCCACGCATAAACCCGCTCCTTCCGGGCCCGAAGAGACCAAGGCGCTCGTCCGCGAACTGGTTTCTAACGATCCGTATCTGCCTAAAATTTTCGTCAGTTCGATCATCGGCTCGCGCGGCATTGTGGAGATTCAACTATGCGACCGTCAAGGCTTGATCCTGGCCTCTTCCACCAAACACGAAGGCCGGCAAACCTACATGTCGCTGCCGCTGTTCGACGATTGGAGCAAGAGCCCGTTGTGGGACCGGATCTGGGAGGTCATGATCTCCGATACTCATGACTACGCCATCATGGTGCCGCTCGGCGCCGGCGCAGGCGCCATTCTCGACATCCGCATCGTAGTTTCGACGGTCCTGATTCGCAAGGCCATTGAAACCCAGGTGAGCACGCTGGCAGGCTTCTCGGCCCTGAGTCTGCTGGCCGCCATGGCTCTCGCCTACCTGTTCTCTAACGCCTTGGTCAACTGGCTGAACCGGCTCAGCCAGCGCATCGAATCGATCGCTACCGGGGAATTCACGCCTCCCGATAAAGCCAACACCAGCAAGGAGCCCAAGGAGTTTGCCGACATGACGTCCAAGCTGGAGGTGCTCAGCCACCAGTTTCGCGGCGCGCGCGAGGATATGCTCCAGCTGCGGAGCAACATCGACGGCATGCTCGAACGGCTCGACGAAGGCGTGATTCTTTTTGACGCCGAGCAGAAAGTGGTCCGGGCTTCGCGTTCGGCCGAGAGAATCCTCGGGTTGAGCCAAACCGAAGTCAACGGCAAGTCGATCGCGTCCTTGTTTCCCGGTTCCAGCCCTTTGGGAGAACTGCTGCGCGACGTAATCGCGAGACCAAGAGCGGTGCGCGAAACCGCCGTAACATTGGAGCGCGGTGAGGCCGGCTCGCTTCGTCTGCTCGCGAACGTCGATCTGGTGGAGGGGCCGGAGGGCGCCAAGCCGGGCCTCTTGCTAACCTTGCGCGATATCGAAAGCCGCTGGCAACTGCGCACTCAGCTTGACATCTCCACGCGGCTGGCGGCGATTAGCCGCTTAACGGGCGGAGTTGCCCACGAGATCAAGAACCCTCTCAACGCCATGGCGCTCCATCTGCAAAACCTCGCCGACAAACTGGAGGGAGAACCCCGAGTGCAAGGTGAACTGGGCATCATCGGCGGCGAGATAGCCCGCCTCGATCACGTCGTCAAGACTTTTCTGGATTTCACCCGGCCCGTGGAATTACAACTGGAGACCGTGGACATTGTGGACTTGGCGCGCCAAGTGGCGACCCTGGTTTGGCCCGGCGCCGAACGGGGAGCCGTATCGGTCCAACTTGAGGCCAAAGCGCCCAAAGCCTGGGCGCGCGTAGACAAAGACCTTGTGAAGCAAGCGCTGATCAATGTCGTGAACAACGGCGTCGAGGCGATGGTGGAAGGTGGGCGATTGACGATCGGGGTGGATCGCGAAGGCGATCAGATTCTTGTCACCGTTGCCGATCAAGGACCCGGTATTCCACCTGCCATCCGGGAGAAGATCTTCAATCTGTACTTTACTACGAAAAAGGGGGTAGGGTCGGGAATCGGGCTCGCCAGAACCTTTCAGATCGTCCAATTGCACAATGGGACGGTAGATTTTTCCTCGAATCCACTCACGGGCACTACTTTCCGCCTTCGATTCCCAGCCGAGGATGTGTCAGCCAGTGAACAGACAGTGGCCGCCGATGCTACGCTAGGGGTTCAACCTGCGGCTTCGGCCGCACCAACGACACTCCCCAAAGGGGGGCAACACAACTGATGAGGCGCTTCGCTTATTGGCTGGCCTTGGCAACGCTTGCGACCAATTCATCGTGTACTCTCATCCGCAGAGGTCGCAACAAAGCGCAGGCCCCGGTTATCGCCGCGCCGCCCACCAAACCAAATATTCCCATCGAAAATCCGCAGGTGCCTCCGCCGCCCAGGGTCGAGCAGGCGGAGGCGCCGGCGATCAGTCCGCCGGTGGCAACCCAGATTCCCGCGAAACCGCCGCCGAAGCCTAAACCCGCTCGAAAGCCGCCCCGGAAACCAACAGCTATTCGAGCGCAAGTTCCGCCGCCGGTTGTCGAGACAACTCCGGAACCGGCGCCGCAGCTATCGCCCGTTCTGTCGGCCGCTCAACAGGAGGCCTTCAACAGCGCCATCGACGCTGCCGTGCTGCGGGCCGAAGAAGCTTTGGCCTCGATCGCCCGCAAGCGGATGAACCCCACCCAACAGGCGAACGCCGCGCGGGCTAGATCGTTCGTGTCCCAGGCTCAGCAGACCCGGCAAGTTGATTTAGTGACCGCCAAAACACTAGCGGACCGGGCCGTCATCTTGGCCCAGTCCGTAGCGGTTGAATTAAGGTAATTTTTTCGCTGGAAGATCAAACTAAAGTACTATACAATACCGCTAGTACTACAGCTAATCTAGCAATCAGAAAAAGAAAAAGCGAGGGGACCATCCAACCCCGGTGCGTCCGTTCCAGGATTTTCGGTCGCCTCGCTCAGGCGCTCGTTATATTCCTTCGAGCTGCGCCTGTTCCTACCCGCGTTCCAGACTTCCGGGCAGGAAAAAGAACTGATTTCTAACGACCGCTGGAAGCAGTGACCCTCTTGCCGTCGGAGTCAGCCGAATAGACCTTGACCTCCACACGCCGGTTCTGCTTGCGGCCGTCCCGAGTCTTGTCGTCAGCCACGGGCACCATCTCGCCCGAACCCAACTGATAGATCCGGAAAAGCGGAATCTTGTGTTGCATAGTCAGGTACCGTACGACTTCGTCGGCTCGCTGACGGCTCAGGGCCAAATTCACGTCCGGTGAACCTGTTTTGTCAGTAAAACCCTGAACTTCAATTACATATCGTGTCAGTTTCAGGGCGGCCGAAGCTGCTTCGTCCAGTTGCTTAGTCGCTTCCGGGGTCAGCGCGCTTTTCGCCAAGCCAAACAAAACACTCTGCGTCGTCGAAAGTTGGAAGTTGTCGAGCGAACCAAGCCGCTGCTCCACTTCGGTAGCCTTGCCCAAGCCACGATCAGCCACGGTTCGTGCTTCGCTGGCAGTCTTGCCTACCGCCGCCGTCGCCGACGCGGTCTGCTCGCCTAACTGGCCGATTTTCTCGTGCGCGCCTTTTGCCTCTTTGGCGGCTTCCCCTGCCCGT
>JAYUSQ010000180.1:0-4834 GCA_043755595.1 Acidobacteriota bacterium
CGTTGACGTGGCCACGACGCTGCTGCCGGCCGCTGGCATTCAAGCGCCGAAAGAGATGCCGGGCATCGATCTTCGCGATGCCCGCGCGCGCGCCCGCCGCAAGGCGATCTTCGGAAGTCTCTTCCTTCACACCTCCGAAGACGTGCAACGGCCGGAGTCCAGCTTGAAATACCGTTGGGTGATCGATGGCGCTTGGAAACTGGTTGTTCCCTATTCGCCGAACGTATCGCTGGAAATTTGGCCCGGCGCAAAAAACATCGAGTGGGCCAAGCCGAACCCCGAACTATTCAATATCGCCAAGGACCCCAATGAACAGTCGGACGTGGCCGGCGCCAACCGGGACGTCGTGGCGAAGCTCCGTGCCGAACTCGATCGCTGGTGGAGTCCCGCGCGGTAGATGCTGGTCTCGGATTTCGACTTCGTTCTACCCGATCGTCTGATCGCTCAATCGCCGCTGTCCGATCGCAGCGCGTCACGGATGCTGGTGGTGGACCGGGCGGCGGGCCGGTTTGAAGATCGAGTCTTTCGCGATCTCCCCGGCTATCTTGGCCCCGGCGATTGCCTGGCGCTCAACGATACGCGCGTTTTCCCGGCGCGGCTTTTGGGCCACCGCGAGGGCTTTACCGGTGAGGTTGAGGCTCTGCTCATTCGCGCCTTGCCCGGTGACGAAGGACTCACTTGGTTGTGTCTCGTGCATCCGGGCCGCAAGATTCGCACCGGAGACAAGCTGGTTTTCGGAGAGCGGCTGCGGGCTGAAGTCCTTGGGCGGAACGATTTTGGGCAACGTACGATTCGCTTCGAGCCTGACGGGTCTTTGTGGGACGAGATCGAGCGGGTGGGCCACGTGCCCCTGCCGCCTTACATCGATCGGGCGGACACGCCATCCGACCGCGAACGATATCAAACGGTGTTTGCAGCCAAGCGTGGATCGGTCGCCGCGCCAACCGCTGGTCTGCACTTTTCGACCGAGGTCTTGACTGACTGTCAAGGTGCCGGGGCCAGTGTCGCTCATGTTACTCTACACGTCGGACTCGGTACGTTTTCGCCGCTGCGGGCCGAGCGAATCGAGGACGTCAAACTTCACGAAGAGCACTTCGAACTCCGGGCCGAAGACGCCGCCAGGCTTGCCTCGGCGCGCCGCCGTATCGCGGTTGGCACCACCGCCGTTCGAACGCTGGAAACCGTGATGTTACGGGGAGGCTGGCGCGCGATGGAAGGCGAAACCGATCTCTTTATATCGCCAGGCTTCGACTTTAAGGCAGTCGACGCTATGGTGACAAACTTCCACCTGCCTAAGTCGAGCCTCTTGGTCCTTGTCTCTGCGCTCGCCGGCCTTGAGTTGACTCAGGCGGCCTATCGCCACGCCATCAAGTCCGGCTACCGTTTCTACTCTTACGGCGATTGTATGTTGATTCTCTAACTGCGAAATCAGGGCAGTGTTACGTCCCAGACTTTGGACTTACGCGCTTCGCCCACCGGACCTTTCACCGTCAAGACGACAATGAACTCTCCCGCTTTGTCGTAGCGGTGAATGGCGTGGCGCTCGGTCGATGTCATTCCATCTCCAAAATCCCAAAGCCACCCCGTAATGTCCCCTTGAGAGCGGTCTTCAAAAGCCACCGTTCGCGCCGGGCCGTCCAATATTTTGAATCCCCAATCGGCGCTTATGGCGGGGAGCGGCGAGGGCTCCACCGGCATCAGGCGAAAGGCGACGAGATCGGAAGCGTTGCCGTACATTGTGGTCTTGTGCGAGAGATTCCAGAAGGCTCTGTATCGAGACACTGCTTCGTCGTCATAGTCCAGCACGGCCCACGACATGCCAATCACTTTGTTCTCTTCCAGCCGGCTCTCGATCGCCCGCGCCGGTCCTTCGTAAGGAGCATAGTCGAACGGCGTCACATAGAACTCGAGAGTTAGTTTTCCGCTTTCGCCATGTTTGAAGTCGTATGAGTAAGCGGCGTTGGCCCAGGGGAGTTCGCGAATCCACGGCTGCGCACCCCAAACCATCGCCCAGTCCTTACCCTGTGCCGGCGTGAATATGTGATAGTTCTGCGCGTGAACGCCATGAAAGGAGCGATGCGTGGATAACTTGTCGCGGAGCGATTCGTCCGGATGCATCTGGCGGATGAACGGCCCGCCGGAACGATCGCCATCGACCACCAATTCAAAGATGTCGTTGTGCAGCGTAGTGGAGCGGAAATCCCAGTAGTTATCGTAGGCCTCGTAGAGAAAGTAGAGGCGGTTCAGCCCCTTGACCCATCCAACTTTCACGGATACATCCAGATCCTTGGGGTCGCGCGCCGTCGAGTTGACGGTGTCCTTGAGTTGGTCGCTGCCAATCATATAACTCGGGGGAACCATCGCCCAATCGCCGGGCTGGCCGTCGATTCGCGGAATCATATTGGCCGGGAACTGGAATATCTTGAACTCCACGCCGGGGCGTTCAAGCGCTAGCAATGGCGCGACGGCGACGATCAGCGCGAGTTGGCTTCGCATAGCTTATCCTACTTTCTGCGTTTGACCTGTCGCCGCCGCGCGATAAGTGGCGAATACGGTATGTATCGCGTGACGGCAATCGCCGGTGTTCAAGACCGGCTGTTCGATACCGGCGGCCGCCCGTACGACGTGCCGGACAAACGGCTCGTAGCCACTCGGTTCCTGTGGGCCCTCATAGCGCCGGACCTTGCCTTCTTTGTTCGAATACCATTCCAAAGGCGACGGGGAGCCATGTCGGCGCAGTTCAAGCCAACCATCCGCACCCCAGATCTTGATCTGAGAATGATAGCCTTTGTCGACGTAGTAACCGGAAGTAAGTGTACCGAGACTGCCGTTGTCGAACCGCAGCGCTGCGGTAGCGGAGTCTTCGACATCGATCGGCTGGCCCCCGGCATTGGCAATGAAACCCGCCACTTCTTTCACGCGCGAACCGGTGAGAAAGACCGCTAAATCAAGCCAGTGAATGCCCAGCCAGATCAGATGCCCGCCGCCCGCGCGATCTTTTTGGGCGAACCATGTCTTGTGATAGGCGGGACGAGTGAGCCGAGTCTGATCGGCGACAATATGAATCTCTACTCCGTAGATCCTCCCGGTTAGACCCTCGCGAATCAGCCGGCGGGATTCAATGGCAAGCGGGTCTACTCGATTGGCCAAGGCCAGAACAAACTGACGATTGACGTTCTTCGCCAGCACCGCCAGCGCGTCAAAATCAGCGGCGCTGACGCAAGCTGGCTTCTCGGCCAACACGTGGCACCCAGCCTTGAGAGCCGCGTGAATGGCGGGTGGGGCGATTGCCGCTTCCATGGTGACGAGCGCCAGTTCGGGCTTCTCCACGCGCAACAATTCGGAGGCACTCCGATAAGCGCTAGTCAGTTTCGAGCCCAAAGCTTTGCGCGCGGCTGGCTCCACTGAATTACTCGGGTCTGAAAGTACGACCGACCCCACTTCAGGAATGGCGGCCAACGCTGGTAGGTAGGCGTTCAAGTGGGGACCGTCGGCATGAGTCAACAATGCCACCTTGAGCCGTGGCTCGGCGGCCGCCGCTACCGAAGTCGCAGCCGCCAATTGAAAACAACGGCGAGTCATAGCAGGCCACGGCCCCGGAACCAGTCGGCTAAACGGGCGGGCCAGGAACTAAGCACCGCATCTAAAGAACCCAGCCCGAAGCCGTGGGGCCCCTTCTCGTAGATATGCATCTCGGCGGGAACTCCCGCCTTGCGCAAGGCCAGATAGAAAAGGACGCTGTTTTCCGGGGGCACGCCGCTGTCTTCGTTTGAGTGAACGAGAAAGGTCGGCGGTGTTCGCTTTGTAACTTGCAATTCACTCGACAGCAAGCGCATCTCCTCTTCGCTCGGTTTCTCACCTAGTAAGTTCAGCCGTGAGCCCTTGTGGACATATTCGGTGGTGAATGAAATGACGGGGTAAGTAAGTACGGCGAAGTCCGGGGCTGAACCCACCCGCTCCACTGGATCGGCGGATTCTGGCTGCGCTTCGGCAAAGTGAGTCGCTGCCGTGGATGCGAGGTGTCCGCCAGCGGAGAATCCCCAGACGCCAATTTTGTCTGGAGCGACGCCGTACTCGGCCGCCCGTGAGCGGACGATTCGAAGCGCTCTTTGGACGTCGAGCATTTCCGATGGGTGATGATACTTGGGGCCCAGCCGGTATTTGAGGACGAAAGCCGTGATGCCCAGCGAATTGAGCCAGGTAGCGACTTGCACCCCCTCGTGGTCCATCGCCAGATTCCGGTATCCACCGCCGGGACATACTACGACCGCAGTGCGGGTTTTGGCGCGTTTAGGCAAGTAATGAGTAAACGTGGGTTTGTCCTCGTCGGCCACGCCTTGCGCTCCTGGAGCGCCGCCGGGGTACAGCAATTCAGTCTTTGGTTGAGCCGCCGCCACGCCTGCAAAGGCGAGCAGCAGAATGGAGAACGGGATCAATCGCATCCCAAGAGCTTATCGCGGTTCAGCCGGGTAGCGCTGCCGGGCTGCGTTAAAGGCGCAGCCCACGCAGGCCGTCAAGGCCACCAGGTAAATCCAGCCGAGGAGCGCGATGACTGCGCCGAGGCCGCCGTACATAACGTTGTATCCGGCGATGTTCCTGACATACCAACCGAAGGCGTAGGTCAGGCCCCACCACAAAGCGCTGGCCACCCATGCGCCAGGCCACACGTCGCGCCACCGCAGTCGATGAGCCGGGCCGATGAAATATAGTAATCCCGTGACCAACACGACTGAGCCAAAAGCAATGAGGACACGAGTAAGTTGGGCGACCCATAGTAGTCCCGCCGCCAACGGCTCCCCCGCCTCGACTCCCTGTAACCACCGAAGCACATTCT
>JAYUSQ010000181.1:0-4827 GCA_043755595.1 Acidobacteriota bacterium
AAGAAGCGGGAACCAAGTGATTGTTCATGAAGAGAATCTTTCTCGCCCTGCACATTAATTAGAGAAAAGAAGTGTCTCACATGATGTTGGCACAGAGGGGTGTGTGGGTTCCTTCAGGCAGGGCGGCACTGGTTCGAGTGATAATCGTCGGATGAAGTTTGTATGGTTGCTGGCGGCCGCCATCTGCGTATCTGGAGCGGACTGGCCAAGGTTTCGGGGCGCGAATGGCTCTGGCGTCGGAGTCAATACTCGCGCGCTGCCCGGCGAGATCGCGCCGGACAAGAATGTCATTTGGAAAATTCCGCTGCTGCCAGGGCATTCGTCGCCGGTGCTCTTTGGCGATCATATCTATGTCACCGCCGCTGAGTTGGGCAAAGACGCCGACGCCGGACGCGACAAGATTGTCGATCAAGGCGGCCGCCTGTTCACCTACTGTCTCCGTCGAAAAGATGGAGCCGTGCTCTGGAAGCGCGAAGCCCCGCGCCTCCGCCTGGAACGTTATCAACGCACCAATTCGCCTGCTTCGCCTAGTCCTGCCGCCGACGAGCAAGGCGTGTACGTCTTCTTTGGCGACTTCGGCGTGATCGCCTATAAACACGACGGTACGGAGCGCTGGCGCCATGCGATGGGGCCATTCAATAACGTGAACGGGCACGGCTCTTCGCCGATGCTGGCGGGCGGGCGAGTGGTCCTGCTGTGCGATCAGGATACGAATTCCTATCTCATTGCGCTTGACCGGCGTACGGGCGAGACCGTCTGGCGCGTGGAGCGTCCCGAGGTCATTCGCTCCTATACGACGCCTTCGATTTGGCGCGATCAGTTGATCATACCGGGCTCTTACTATCTGACTTCGTATTCGGCGGCGACCGGCGAAAAGCTTTGGTGGATTGGCGGCTTGTCATGGCAACCCAAGTCCACGCCCATCGTGGACGGGGACATGATCTATGCGCATTGGTGGGAGGGGGGCGGGGAAGCCGAGGTCCCCACCGAAACCCCCGAGTTTGTGGATACACTGGCCAAGTTCGATACCAATAAGGATGGCAAAGTCGTGCGTGACGAACTCGCTTCCGACCCACGATTGCAACGGGGCTTCGCCGACATCGATCTGGCGGGCGATGGGTCGATCGAGCAAAAGGACTGGGACAATTACCGGGCACGCCGGGCGTCGCGTAACGCCTTGCTGGCAGTGCGCCCCGGCGACTTGCGCGGCGATCTCACCACTTCGCCCGCCGTCGTGTGGCGCATGCAAAAGTTTCTGCCAAACGTGCCTTCGCCCTTGCTGTACGAAGGCGTGCTGTACCTCATCAAAGACAGCGGAATTCTCTCGACCGTGAATGCCAAGACCGGCGAGATTCTGAAGCAGGGACGCCTGACCGGCGCCCTGGACACCTACTATTCGTCACCGGTGGCGGCGGCGGGCAAGGTGCTGCTTTTGAGCCAGACCGGGAAGGCGACTGTTTTGAAAGCCGGGGGGCAGTGGGAGATCCTTTCGTCGGCCGACTTCGAGGAGCCGATCTTTGCAACGCCGGCTATCGCCGACAACCGGCTCTACCTGCGTACACGCTCTCACCTGTATTGCTTCGGCGCCAAATAGCGCCAGCGGCTTATGCTACGCTTTATCTGTCGAAATAGGGAGATTCTTCATGAACCATATGCTTCGCACAATTTTCGCGGCCGCGATCGCTGCGCTGCCCGCGTTGTCCCAACAGCAGCCCGCCGCCCCGGCCAAGCCGGCCCCGCAACCAATGAGTTTCTTTGTCACAAGTGTTGGCCTCGGCAAGGGAGCCAATCTCGGTGGACTGGAAGGGGCCGACAAACATTGCCAGGCTCTGGCCACCGCCGTGGGCGCTGGCGATCGCACCTGGCACGCTTACCTGAGCCTGAGCCCGGCCGATGGTAAACCCGCCGTACACGCGCGGGATCGCATCGGCGCCGGCCCGTGGTTCAACGCCAAGGGCGGCCGTATCGCGCAGAACGTCGGCGATCTCCACGGCGATACGCTCGATCAGGCGCGTATGGGGAACACCCTCACGAAAGGGACAGCGCTCAATGAAAAGGGCGAACCGGTCAAAGGCTTTGGCGACGCCCCGAATCAGCACGATATCCTAACCGGCTCCACTCTTGAAGGCAAAGCCTACACCGACGGTCAGGATCATACCTGCAAAAACTGGACCAGCGATAGCGAGGGCTCGGCTCAGGTGGGTCATCATGATCGCACCGGCGGCCCGGGCGTTTCATGGAATGCGGTGCATCCTTCACGCGGATGCAGCCAAGCCAATCTGATCGGCACCGGCGGCAATGGATACTTCTATTGCTTCGCCTCCAAATAACAAAGAGCAGGAACGAACAAGCCATGAAGAGTAGTAACCGGCTTCGATTCGCAATCCCCGCGACCGCAGCGATTGTTTTGCTCGGTTCCGCCGCGCTTTCGGCTCAGACGTCGGCCCCGAAGCCGCGTGATCCGGATGTTCCATATGTTCCGACAACCCCGGAAGCCGTGGAAGCGATGCTGAAACTGGGCGAGGTGAAAAAGACCGACGTACTATACGACCTCGGCTGTGGCGACGGGCGCATCGTCATCGCCGCCGCCAAGACCTTTGGCACGCGCGGCGTCGGAATCGATATCGACCCTCAACGCATCAAGGAAGCGAACGAGAACGCCAAACGCGCGGGCGTTGAGTCCTTGGTGCGCTTCGAGCAGGGCGACCTCTTCGAAGCTAATTTCGCCGAGGCTACGGTCGTGACGCTGTTTCTGCTGCCGCGCATCAATTTGAGGTTGAAGCCGCGCCTGTTGGAACAGTTGAAGCCGGGCACGCGGGTGGTGTCGAACACTTTCGACATGGGTGACTGGAAAGCGGAGAAGGAATCCTCCGTGGATAACGAGGACTTCGACACAGGTCTTAGCCGCAAGTTTTTCCTGTGGAGAATTCCCGCGAATAAGCAGGCTCCGTAAGGGAGTCTTCAAGTTACTCAACCGGAGGCGGGTCGAAGACTCGCAGCCGCACGGGGATTTCTACCACTGGATTGAATGCGCCGGGCACGGTCAGATTGATCTTGGCCGTGTATTCCCCGGCGTCTAGCCCATCAGGATTCAACTCAACAGTCACCTTCATTGGCAACGTGACGCCGTCTCGAGTGGCCGCGAGCCATTCAGCGTTTTTTTTCTTCATACGACCTGGAACGCGGAATCGCCAGCGAAATCGTATCGGCTCAGATGCGATATCTTGGTTCAGCCATGAAACTATTCCTTTGGACGTCCATGCTGACTCTGCCGTTGTGGGCGGCCATCGGCAAGCCCGTGAAAGTGGAAGGCGGTTTGGTCCAGGGTTCGGCGGGGACCAGGGATCGTTCGATCACCGTCTTTAAGGGGGTCCCCTTTGCCGCGCCGCCGGTGGGTGACCGCCGTTGGCGTGAGCCCCAACCGTTGAAGCCGTGGGACGGCATTCGCCAGGCGGACAAGTTTGGCGCCAGTTGCATCCAGCGGATTGTCGAAGAATTGAAGCCGTGGACCTACGAGTTCATGACTCACAACGAGGTAAGCGAGGATTGCCTGTTTCTCAATATCTGGACCGGCGCCAAGTCCGCAAGCGAGAAGCGTCCGGTGTTTGTCTATATCTATGGCGGTGGCTTTAACTCCGGCTCGGGACAGGTGCCCGTGTACGATGGCGAAGGGCTGGCGGCCAAGGGGATTCTGGTGGTGTCGATGAATTACAGAGTCGGCGTGCTCGGATTTCTGGCGCATCCTGAATTGAGCAAAGAATCGCATAATAAGGTGTCGGGTAACTATGGCATGTTCGATCAGATCGCCGCGCTGCGTTGGATTCAGGCAAACATCGGAAAATTCGGCGGTGATCCGAACCGCGTCACCATAGCCGGACAATCGGCCGGCGCAGCATCCGTCCATTTCCTGACTGCTTCGCCCTTGGCGAAAGGCCTGTTCCACCGCGCGATTGCCGAGAGCGGATCGAGTGTCGCTCCCGGACCGAACGGCAGCGAGCCGCCACTGGCGGAAGCGGAAGCGGCGGGTGCGAAATTCGCCGACGCCAAAGGCGCGCATTCATTAGGGGATCTTCGCGCGATGAGTTGGCAAAAGGTGGTTGAGCCGTTGCCTTCTGGAGCGATTCGTCTGCGCCCGATCGTCGATGGTTACTCGCTCACTGCGCCGGTGCGCGAGGTGTTCGCGAAGGGCAAGCAGAATGATGTCGTCACGATGACTGGCGCGAACAAGGACGAATACGGAGCCTCGCCGAATCCGGCCGTGACCGCTGCCGCGTTTCAGAAGCAGGCGCGCAATGGCCAACTGCAGCTGTATCCGGCCACGACCGACGAACAGGCGCGCAAGGCAGCCAACGATAGCGCTCGCGATCAGGCGCGGGTGTCGATGTACTTATGGGCGGCCAACCGCGCCAAGACCGCGAAGACCAAAGCCTATACGTATTTCTGGACGCACGCCTTGCCAGGCCCCGAGATTACTAAGTACGGTGCATTCCATACGTCGGAAGTTCCCTACGTATTCAACACTCTCTACACGTCGCCTCGTCCGTTTGTCGACGAAGACCGCAAGATCGCCGACGCGATGTCCACTTATTGGGCGAACTTTGTGAAAACGGGAGATCCTAATGGCAAGGGGCTCGCGCACTGGGCGCCTGTGTCATCAGCCAAGCGCGAAACGATGGAACTTGGGGATCGCTTCGGGGCGATCCCCGTGGCGGCGAGCGAGGAGAAGTTCCATTTCTGGGAGAACGCCCTTAAATAAGTTTCGTAGTCTGGGCCAGTCTTATTCCGTATCGGCGTTCATCGGCGTTTTTAGGCGGCCCCGGATAAATT
>JAYUSQ010000182.1:0-4809 GCA_043755595.1 Acidobacteriota bacterium
TTCCTATGATACTTCAGGCTTGACTGCCACTTGGCCAATTGTCCCAAGGAGGACGCAAGAAATCGGAATCCGCGCGGCGACGGTGCGACCGAGCGCGAATTGATTTGCATGGTGCTAACCAGCGCCGCTAAGCCTAAGCCGGTCCTATTCGGCCTGGCGCTGGGGCTGGGCGCGGCGCTCGTGTTGGCCCGGTACATCGAGTCGATGTTGTTCAACACGACACAGCTCGACCCTCTTACGCTAGGAATGGTCAGCATGCTCTTCTTGTTGGCTGGAATGGCGTCATGCCTGGTTCCAGCCCTGGGGGCGTCTCGTGTCGATCCGATGCTGGCTCTTCGCGAGGACAAAACCTTTTGAGGAACCTCCACGATAAGTCTTGAGTATCAGTGAGTTAGGCAGCGGCCTCCAATGGACCAGTTTGTAGCCGCGCTGGGCGGCTTGTTTTTGGAGCCTGGCCTCAATCCGCTTTTCTCGCATCTCATCGCGCTTGGCCCAAAGAGAGGCGTCGTACTCGACCTGCTTGCTCACCTTCGTGTAGAAGACGACGGCGATCTTGTGCGCCCTATAACATCGGGATTCCGGATCGAGAAGTGCTGCCGCCACACCATCGGCGCCGCGCTCGTCCCGCAAGAAAGCGACATCGCGCTGGCGTCGAGAACAAATATCACGGCCGAGATTCGAGAGCGATCTCGTCCCTCTTCCGGTTGATGAACGATTCACTGGAGGTGGGGACGTGCCGATATTTGCCCTTGATCGAATCGATCAACTGCTTACGGTCGCGTCGGTCGTCTCCTGGCGAAGCCTCGATTGGCGCGAGAGCGGCCGTCAACTCCCTGCGCTGCTGGGCGTCGAGGCTCCGCACTGCCTCGACGATCGATTGAACCCGTTCTGACATGATTAGTCCTTCTATCGTGATACCGCCGCGATCCTCAACGATCGCGGTGTTTTCGACGACTGTCGACACAACGGGCGAAAGTGCGGCGGAGGGGAGATTGAGGAACAGAGCCGGCGGGCCAAGCGCGATGTGAGTGAGAGAAAGGAGGATTGACTGCCCTAAGCCTCGGGGCGGACCCAGACTTTGCGCGCGGTCTCGGTTGGCAACTTGACGCTTCGCCCCGCCACTTTGAGTCCGACCGAATCGCCCAGCGGCGCACTTACTTCCAGGCTCGCGCCCGGCTGCACCGAAATGCCATCCAGATACTCCAGTAAGCTGCGGTCGCGTTCGTAGACACTGACCACCGTGACCGAGAGCGGTCCTTTGACCTCATCCAAACGCCGCCAGCCACGCTCGCGCATCGCGTCCGGTGAAGCGATCTCGCTTTCATTGCCATGCACGCAGGTCCGGCCATCGCCGAGCTTTTTCAGCAGCAGCCGCTCGAAGTCTTCGCTGACGGCATGTTCCAGGCGCTCCGCCTCGTCATGCACCTTGTACCATTCCATGCCGAAGAGTTCGACCAACATACGTTCGATCAAATGATGACGGCGAAGAATGAGATCGGCAATGGCGCGGCCGGGCGCGGTGAGGCCGATGTGGCCCTTGGGATCGAGCACGATCAGCTTGTCGCGTTTGAGCCTGCGAATCGCCATGGTGACGGCGGGCGCCGATACGCTGAGCCAGCGCGAAAGGGCGGCGGCGATCACCGGATGGCCCTGCGCCTCGGCTTCGGCGATGGCCTTGAGATAGTTCTCTTTGGAGATAGTGATCTTCACAAGCTTCCTCTCCCAGTCTATCGCCTGATATCCTGCTGTATTCACGCCATGAGAATCGCCATCGGCCCACTCGCCGCTTTCCTTGCTTTTGCGACCTTATGGGCGCAGGAAACCGTGGACCTGAACGCGGTGCAGCGGATTCGTTCGGAGGCGCTGGAGAACTCGCACGTGATGGAGTACGCATTCTACCTGACTGACGTGCATGGCCCGCGCCTGACCAACTCACCGGGCTTTCACGCGGCGGCCGATTGGACGGTGAAGAAGCTCGAAGAAATCGGGCTGGCCGGCGTTAAGAAAGAGAAGTGGGGACCGTTCGGGCGAGGCTGGTCTTACTCGCGATTTTCGGCGCACATCGTGACGCCCGTTTATCAGCCGCTGATCGGTTTCCCTTACGCCTGGTCGCCGGGCACGAATGGACCGGTAACCGGCGAAGTGGTTTTCGCGCCGATGCGCGAGGCGGCGGATTTTGAGCGGTACAAGGGCAAGCTAAAGGGGAAGATTGTGATGGTGGATCAGGCTCGCCTGACGCCGATGCAGGCTGCGGCGCTGGGCCGGAGATACGCCGATACCGAATTGGACGGCCTGGACTCCCCCGCTCTGGATGCCGTGCGTACCGCGCCTGCGGCTACGGGACCAGTTGGGGCGCCGCGCCGCATCGGGCCATTGGCTGCGCGGGATACGGCAGCGGCGACGACCGCTACAAACGCTACGCGAAGACGCACGGGGTTACGCAATGAATTTCTCAAGAGAGAAGAAGCGCTCGCCGTAATCGGAGTCGGCTACGCGGGCGATGGCGGCACAGTGTTCGCTTCATCGATGGGCGCCTACGATGCCAAGTACCCCGATCCGCCGCCCGCTATCGCCGTGACGCCTGAACATTACAACCGCATGGTGCGTTTGCTGGAGGCGAAGCAGACGGTGACGGTGGAGATCGGCGTGAAGGCCCAATTCCACACCGAAACGACTGACTCCTACAACCTGATTGGCGAGCTTCCAGGCGGCAAAAAGGCGGACGAAGTAGTGATGATCGGCGCCCATTTCGATTCCTGGCATGGCGGCACCGGGGCTACCGACAACGCGGCAGGCTCGGCCGTAATGATGGAGGTGATGCGGATCTTGAAATCGCTGGGCCAGCCGCTGGACCGCACGGTGCGGATTGCGCTGTGGAGCGGCGAAGAACTTGGGTTGCTCGGCTCGCGCGCGTACGTGAAGGAGCATTTCGCCGCGCCCGAAACGATGAAGCCGACGACGCAACATTCAAAGATCGCGGCGTATTTCAATTACGACAACGGCACCGGCAAGATTCGCGGCGTCTATCTGCAAGGGAACAACGCAGTGCGGCCGATTTTCGCGAAGTGGCTGGAGCCTCTGCATGACCTGGGCGCGCGCACGCTATCGGTGCGCGATACGCGTGGAACGGACCATCTGGCCTTCGATGAGATTGGCTTGCCGGGATTCCAATTCGTGCAGGACCCGATCGAATACCAGACTCGCACGCATCATTCCAACATGGACGTCTACGATCATCTGGTGGAGGCCGATTTGAAGCAAGCCGCCGCCGTGATCGCTTCGTTCGCCTACCACTCGGCTATGCGGCCAGAGCCGTTGCCGAGAAAACCACTTCCGAAAGCGAAACCGGCGAGACCGGTCGAAGGATCCCAATCGAATGCAACCGATAACACGACTGGCAATAACTAGCGCCGCCCTCACAGCGAGCCTGGGCGCGGCCGGCCCAGCCGCCGGGGAGTGGAAGACGGACATAGAATTTGCGCGGCAAGGCGAGGCTAGCTTGACGCTTGACGCATGGGTGCCAGAAGGCAAGGGGCCTTTCCCGACCGTGATCATCGTGCATGGCGGCGGATGGGAAAACGGCAACAAGGGCACGTATGTCCCGCCGCTGTTTGAGCCACTTAAGCAGGCGGGTTACGCCTGGTTCACGATTAACTACCGGCTGGCGCCGCAGTATCCATTTCCCGCCTGCACCGACGATACTTTCAAGGCCGTCGAATGGGTGAAGGATCATGCCAAAGAGTACAAGGTGGACGCGCGGCGCATTGCGTTAATGGGCGAATCCGCCGGCGGGCACATCGTGGCGTATGTCGGTGCGCGGGGCCGGGGCAAGACCAAGGTGGCGGCGGTGGTGGATTTCTATGGCGTACACGATCTGTTGCGGCGGGAAAAACAGCGTGGGCTGACCAAGAATTTGAAGCAGCTGCTGCATATTGAAGAGCTGAATCCGGAGAGCGAGAAGAAGTTGACGGCCGCTTCGCCGATTACGTACGTACACAAAGATATGCCGCCGTTTCTGTTCGTTCATGGCACCGAAGACAAGGCGGTGCCTTACGAGCAGTCGCCGCTGATGTGCGATGCGATGAAGGCGGCGGGCGTTAAATGCGAGGTGTATACGGTGCCGGGCGCTCCCCACGGAGTCGGCCCGTGGGAGAAAAATCCCGAATGGCAGACCTACAAGATCAAGATGATCGAGTGGCTGCGCGTTGCGCTGAAGTAATACCCCTACCGCACCTTCGCCGGGAGACATACAGCCAAAATCGACGACAGGAGTACCACAAAGCCGGAGAGAAATCAGGGCCTCAACGCACTACTCATTCGAGGTCATTTTTCTTTCATGGCTACGCTTCCTCAACCGATTCCGTCCCCGCATGCCAATGCCACCGTTTCCAAGCCGGCCCGCCGCAGCGCCGATTCGACGTTTGGGCGCCCGTCCTACGCCTGCCCGAGGTGTCTCTCAACGCAAGTCGTGTGTGAGCCGGATACCGATCCCTGGGAATGGCTGATCAATCGGCTGGGGTTCCGGAATATGCATTGCCGGCAGTGCGCGCATAAGTTTATCTGGTTGTAGGCGGACGGAGTGCGAACTCCGATTGACAGGATTTTCAAGAACACCGCGGAGATTGAACCGCGCGCCGTGCTTCATCTGTTCGGGGCGTTGCGGCTGGACGAGCCAGCCGAAGTGAAGCAGCTTGACCGCGAGATCGGGCTTGAGGCAGTACATCTGGATCACCTCTATGAGGTTCATACGCCGGATTCAGAACTCCTGATCTCATCCCCTTGCAGTTGAGGCGGCAAGGAAAATGAGTT
>JAYUSQ010000183.1:0-15874 GCA_043755595.1 Acidobacteriota bacterium
GCATTGGAATCAAACCCGTATCTCAGGCTCATCTTGTATTGGAATCAAATTTCGATTTCAGGCTCACTTTCGGATTGGAAAATGCTGGGTTAAATGAAAACTCGGGGTTTGCACCCCGAGTCCTGTAACCTTTTCTCTACTCAGCCGGCGCTTCGCCGCCTTGTTCGCGCATTTCCTTCAGGCGATCTTCCTTGCGCTTCTTCCGCTCGTCGGCGCGCTTGATCAGTTCTGAACCCACCAGTTCCAGCATGCAGATTTCGGCGCCATCGCCCTTGCGCCAACCGAGGCGGACGATGCGGGTGTAGCCGCCGTTGCGCTGGTTGAAGCGGGGACCGATCTTGTCGAACAGCTTTTTGACCGAGTCTACAGTCATCAGGAATGCCGCGGCCTGACGGCGGGCGTGCAGCGTGTCCCGTTTGCCGAGCGTGATGATCTTGTCGACCAAAGGCTTGATCGCCTTGGCTTTCGGGATAGTCGTCTGAATGCGTTCGGCATCGATCACGCTGGTCACGAGATTGCGAAACAGCGAACGGCGGGCCCCTAAGTCACGCTTGAGTTTGAATCCGGAAACTCCGTGTTTCATCTTCTTTTACCTTTTTGATTCCTTCCTCTAGCGCTTATGCTTCCGCCACATCGTCGTCGTCATCGTCGTCATCCTCGTCGTCGGCTCCACCAGCCGCGATCGCTCCACCACCACCACCGCTACCGAGTTCTTCGGCGCCGCTGAGGGCGACCGGCGTACCGGACGGCGAGACCAGACGGCCCTGCGAATCGAACCGCATGCCGAAGCCCAAGCCGAGGTTGCCGAGGATTTCCTTGATTTCGTTGAGCGACTTGCGTCCGAAGTTCTTGGTCCGGAGCATTTCGGCTTCGGTCTTCTGAACCAGATCGCCGATCGTCTGAATGTTGGCGTTCTTGAGGCAGTTGTAGGAGCGAACCGACAGCTCGAGTTCTTCGACGCTCCGGTTGAGCACCTCGTTCATCTGGTTGATGGCGCGCTCGGCCGGCTCTTCCACCGCATCCGGAACCTCTTCGAAGTTAATGAAGATGGTCATGTGGTCTTTGAGGAGCTTGGCCGCCTGGCCAATGGAATCCTGCGGCGAGATGGCGCCGTTGGTCCAGACCTCAAGAGTCAGCTTGTCATAGTCGGTCATCTGCCCGAGGCGCGCGTTCTCCACGAAGAAGTTGCACTTGCGCACAGGCGAATGGACCGAGTCGATCGGGATGAAGTCGACCGGCAGATCGTCGTCGAAATTGCGATCCTGGGCGACGTAGCCGCGGCCCGACTTGAGACGCATTTCAATCTGGAGTTTGCCGCCTTCGCTCACCGTGGCGATGTGCATGTGGCGATCCAGAACTTCCACGTCATGGTCGGTTTGAATCTGAGCCGAGGTGACCTCGCCTGCGCCGTCGACGGTAATGCGCGCGGTGCGCACTCCCTCGCCGGCCATTTTGAAAGGCACCTGCTTGAGATTGAGAATAATGTCGGTGGCATCCTCGACGACGCCCGGAATCGGGCTGAATTCGTGCGATACGCCATCGATACGAACGGCTGTGATGGCACAGCCTTCGATCGAGCTCAACAGCACACGGCGCAGGCTATTGCCGACCGTTGTGCCGAAGCCGCGCTCGAAGGGCTGCGCCCAGAACATCCCATACCGCTCGGTGAGCGATTCGGTGTTGGCGACCAGCCGCTTGGGTTTTTGAAAGCCTTTAAACATGCGTTCGTCTCCTTTCGGGCAACTTACTCGTGGTGGTTACTAGCACTGCGACTACTTGGAGTACAGTTCGACGATCTGCTGCTCGTTGAGTTGGATCTGAACGAGTTCGTCGCGTTTGGGATTCTGAAGCACACGCGCTTTGAGGTTCTCGCGATCGACTTCGATCCAGTTCGGCGAGGGTTGATGAGCCGTGGCGTCACGCGAGGCAAGCAATCCGGGATGCTGCTTGCTCTTCTCGCGGACTGAAATCACGTCATTCGGCTTGACGGTAAACGAAGGAATGTTGACCTTGCGGCCATTCACTTCGATGTGGCCGTGGCGGACAACCTGACGCGCCTGAGCGCGGCTGGAGCCAAAGCCCATGCGATGGACCACGTTGTCGAGACGGCGTTCCAGCAGCCCGAGCAGGTTTTCACCCGTAATGCCTTTGGCGCGGTTGGCCTTCTCAAACAGGTTGCGGAATTGCTTCTCAAGCACGCCGTAGATACGGCGCGTTTTCTGCTTCTCGCGCAATTGCAGCGCGTAGCCGAGGATCTTGGGTTTGCGGTCTTTGCCGTGCTGTCCCGGGGGAAAGTTGCGCTTTTCAATCGCGCACTTTTCGGTGTAGCAACGCTCCCCCTTGAGGTAGAGCTTCACGCCTTCGCGCCGGCATAGGCGGCATACAGGGCCAGTATATCGAGCCACTTCTTGTTATTCTCCTTACCTGATCTCAATGTCAGGTGCGGTTTACGGGCGGAGTGAGCGCCCTTCGTCCCGCTTATTTGCGAATGTCAAAACCGCTTGCTTGCGCGCGCGGCTCAGTATGATTTTCAAAACCGCTTGCTTGCGCGCGCAGCTCAGTTATGATTTCAAGAACCGCCCGCTTGCGCGAACGGTCCCTAGTGAATAGATCAGACACGCCGCTTTTTGGGCGGACGGCAACCATTGTGCGGGATGGGCGTGGCGTCCTTAATGCTGCGCACTTCAATCCCGACGCTGGCCAGAGCGCGAACGGCCGATTCACGTCCGCCGCCAGGTCCGGCGACGAAGACGTTACACGTACGCATGCCGGCATCTTTAGCTTTGCCGCCGGCAGTGAGCGCCGCCTGTTGCGCGGCGAAGGGCGTACCCTTGCGCGAACCGCGGAAGCCGAGCGAACCGGCGCTCGACCAGCAGATAACGTTGCCCTGCGGGTCGGTGATCGTGACGATCGTGTTGTTGAACGACGCCTGCACGAAAACGACACCCACCGGGATGTTGCGTTTTTCCTTCTTCTTGAAGGACTTCTTCTTGCCACCAGCGGCTTTGGATTTCGCCGCTTTTGCTTGAGCTTTGGCCATGTTGCTTCCGATGATCCTTACTTAACGCCGGCCTTCTTTTTGTTGGCGACGGTGCCGCGGCGCGGTCCCTTGCGAGTGCGCGCGTTGGTATGAGTACGCTGGCCGCGCACCGGCAGACTCCGGCGGTGACGCAGACCGCGGTAGGAGCCCATCTCGATGAGCCGCTTGATGTTGAGCGAGATTTCCTTGCGGAGGTCGCCTTCGACCGCGCCCTCTTCTTCGAGCACGGTTCGGATGTGATTGACCTCTTCTTCGGTGAGATCGCCGATCTTCTTGTCGAAGGAAATTTTGCACCGGTAGAGGATGGACTTTGCACGGGTACGGCCGATTCCGTAAATGTAGGTGAGCCCCACTTCGGCCCGCTTCCGAGGGGGTAGATCGACGCCAGCCAAACGCGCCATAATTCTCTCGTTCTCCTTGCCTTAACCTTGACGCTGCTTGTGCTTGGGATTCTCGCAGATAACCCGCACCACACCCTGGCGCGTGATCAGTTTGCACTTCTCACAGATCGGTTTTACCGAAGCTCTAACCTTCATAGCTCAAATCCTCTCTACAACACACCCCGGTCGCGGCCAGTGGCCTGCGAATCGAGCAGCTTTACAATTCTTCCACGCGTCCGGTCGCGTTCGGCGACCACCACGGCCACCTGATCGCCCATCCGCAATCGGACGAAGTTAATCTTCGTCGCGGGCCCAAGGTGCGCGATAACTCGCCGTCTATCCTCAAGCTCCACCCGGCATTTCTGGCTGGGCAACAATTCGATCACCGTGCCGACGATCGCCGCCGCTTCACCCTTGCCTTCAACTTCTTCCAAGGCTTTACGGCCTCGTCAAAACCCACGGTCCGTCGGCGGTCACCGCCACGCAATGTTCGAAGTGAGCCGAATACGACCCGTCCTTCGTCTTGGCAGTCCACTTATCCGAACCCACCTTGGTGTCAGGCTTTCCGGCCGAGATCATCGGCTCGATCGCCAGCACCATACCCTCTTTGAGCCGGGGATTTTCATGGTTTCGATCCACATAGTTGGGAACCTGAGGCTCCTCATGCAACTGCGTTCCGATCCCATGGCCCACATACTCGCGGATGATGCCAAACCCGTTGGTTACGACATACCGCTCCACTGCGCCGCAAACGTCAAACAGCCGGTTGCCCGGTCTGACCTGCTCTATCGCCCGTTCGAGCGACTGGCGCGTAACCTCAAGAAGCCGCGTGATTTGCGGGGTCACTTTACCGATTGGCACCGTAATCGCCGAATCGCCAAAGTAGCCATTCAACTCCGCGCCTGTATCGATACTAACCACGTCGCCTGACTTCAAAACTCGCTTATCGGACGGCAAGCCGTGGACGATTTCGTCATTCACCGACGTGCAGAGCACGTACTTGTATCGTTGCCCCACCGCCGGCACGTAATAGTTCTTAAAGGCCGGCCGGGCGCCTGCGTCCCGGATCATTTTTTCGGCTACGATTTCCAGTTCCAGCGTGGTAACGCCTTCCACCGTGATCGCCTCTAACGCCTTCAGAACTTCGTAAACCAACAGCCCAGCCGCTCTCATTTTTTCGAGCTCAGACTGGGTTTTTCTTACGACCATCAATAACCGTAGAAACTTATCTTATATCTTATCAGAATCTTAGAAACCGGACCGGCGGCCCCGGATCCTGCCGGCGCGAGGCGTAAAGCCTTCATAGTGCCGCATGATCAACTGGGCTTCCACCTGGTTAACCAAATCCATAGCCACGCCGACCACAATCAGTAGTGACGTACCGCCGAAGTAAAAACTGACGCCCAGCCCGTCCAGAATCGCGCGGGGGAACGTGTTATCGATAAAATTGCCGACCAGCGGAAGATGGTTTAGCTTGACGCCGGAGATCATGATTTCCGGAATCAGCGAGAGCAGCGCCAAGTAAAGGCCTCCAGCGAGCGTGATCCGGGTGAGGATCTTGTTCATGTAGTCCGCCGTATTGCGGCCCGGGCGTATTCCCGGAATGAAGCCCCCGTACTTGCGCATGTTATCCGCAGCTTCATTGGGGTTGAAGATGATGGAGATGTAAAAGAAGCAAAAGAAGATGATACCGACCGTGTACAGGATAAAGTAGAGCGGCTCGGAGTGGTTGATGGTTTCCAACAATCCACGCAGCCACGAGTTGTTCCGGACGATATCGAAGTTCAGGAAGCTTTGCGGAATCGCCAGCAAGCTGGAAGCGAAGATGACTGGGATCACGCCGCCGGCGTTTACTTTGAGCGGCAAGTGAGTCGATTGCCCACCCAGCATCTTGCGTCCAATCACGCGCTTGGCGTATTGAACCGGGATGCGGCGTTCGCCACGCTCGACCAGGACGATGAAGGCGACGACGCCGATCATCACGGCCAGGATCAGCAACACGTGGAAGATGTTCCAGTTGCCGGTGCGGAGGTTCGACCAGATCTCGGTCATGGCGCTCGGCAGACCGCGCACGATGCCGGCGAAAATGATGAGCGACATCCCGTTACCGATGCCGCGCTCGGAAATCTGCTCACCCAGCCACATGATGAATGCCGTGCCGGTGGTGAGACTGAGCATCGTCATGAAGATGAAGCCCCAGCCTGGGTTGACTACGAAACCGCCTTGCGAATTCTGCAGCGCAGTGGCGATCGTGATGGACTGGAAAAGCGCCAGGATCACGGTGAGATAGCGGGTCCACTGCGTGATTTTGCGCCGCCCAAGTTCGCCTTCCTTGGACAGTTTTTCGAGCGCTGGTACGACGACAGTCATCAATTGCAGGATGATCGACGCGGTGATGTAGGGCATGATGCCCAGGGCGAAAACGGTGAGGCGGCGGAACATACCGCCGCTGAACATGTCGATAAAGCCGAAGAAGCTCCCCTGGTTCTGGGAGAAGAACATCTCGAGTTTGTTCGCGTCGATGCCGGGGACCGGAATCAGCGCGCCGAGACGATACACAGCCAGGAGCCCCAGCGTGAAAAACACGCGCTTGCGGAGGTCGGGGATCTTGAAGATGTTCGCGCAGGCTTCGAGGAACTTATTCATGGCGCTTATTTCTTTTTGGCGGCCCGCTTGGCGGCGCGCGCATCGGCAACCTCGTTCTTAATCGGGGCCGGTTCCTTCACGATAATCAGTTCGGCGGTGCCGCCGGCTGCTTCGATTTTCTTCTTCGCTTCGGGCGTGAAGTAGTGTGCTTTTACGTGTAGGGCGCGTTTAACCTCACCCATACCAAGAACACGCAAGCCCATAAACAACTTCTTGACGACGCCACTCGCCTTGAGCGAGGCCGGATCGAAATCGTTGCCAACCAGTTGTTCAAAGCGGCCGACATTGAGTTCGGCGAAGTGCTTCTTAAACGGTGCGTTCGAAAAGCCGCGCTTGGGCAGACGGCGATGGAGCGGCATCTGGCCGCCTTCAAAGCCGCGCATTTTGCTGTAGCCGGAAATGGAGCGGGCGCCCTTCATACCACGGCCCGAGGTTTTGCCGCGATGGGAGCCGATGCCGCGGCCGACCCTCTTCTGGACCTTTTGTTGCCCGGCCGGTGGTTTCAGTTCACTGAGATTCATTTGCTTTCCCTAACACTCGAGTGCTACTCGACGATCGCCAGCAGATGCGGCAGCTTCCTAACAACGCCGCGAAACGAAGGCGAATCCGGTTTGGAGACGACCATATTCATTTTGGTCAAACCAAGAGCCCGTACTGCGCGCTTCTGGGGGTCAATCCGGCCGATCGGCGAACCGATCAGCTTGATTTTGATCATTTTTCCTTGAAAAGCAGCCATTATCCTGGAGACCTCTAGCCGTTCAGCTTATCGATTGTGACGCCACGCATGTCGCTGACCTGCGCTTTGTCGCGTAACTGGTCGAGCGCCGCCATGGTGGCGCGAATCACGTTGTGCGGGTTGTGCGAACCGATTGACTTGGTTACCACGTTGGGCACGCCGGCCGCTTGCATGACTGCACGGACCGGGCCGCCGGCAATCACGCCTGTGCCGGCCGGAGCCGGCTTAAGTAAAACCTGGCCGGCGCCAAAACGCCCAAGCACCGGATGCAGGATCGTATGTTCCAGCACGTTGATCTTGCGGACATTGCGTTTAGCGGCTTCGATACCCTTCTTGATGGCCGAAGGAACCTCGCGCGCTTTGCCCGTACCGAACCCAACGGCCTTGGCCACCGGATCGCCCACCACCACCAAAGCCGCGAAGCTCAGGTTTTTGCCGCCCTTCACCACCTTGGTGACGCGGTTGATCGCGATCACGTGCTCTTTTAGATTGAGCTCGTTCAGGTTGATCTTCTTGGGATTCTGCGTTGTGGCCATTAGAACTCCAGTCCGCCTTCGCGGGCTGCGTCGGCCAGCGCCTTGACGCGGCCGTGATAAAGAAAACCGCCGCGGTCGAAGACCACGCGCTTGATACCTTTTTCCACACAGCGCGCGGCGATCAGTTTACCGATCGTCTTGGCCGCGTCGACATTGCCGCCCTTGTTACCGTCTTTTTCAGCGGTCGACGCCGAAACCAGGGTGTGGCCCTTGCGGTCGTCGATCACCTGCACGGCGATATGCCGGAGGCTGCGGAAGACCGCGAGCCGGGGACGATTGGAATCGCCCGCCACTTTGGCCCGGATACGCTTGTGAATTCGTTGGCGATGTTCGTCACGAGATTTCCTGGCGATCATTTACTTGCCTCCCTTGCCCGCAGCGCCGGCCTTGCCAACCTTCTTGCGCAGTTTCTCCCCGGTGTAACGTACGCCCTTATTTTTGTACGGATCGGGCGGACGCAAGGCGCGGATGTTAGCCGCAACCTGGCCCAGGGCCTGACGATCGTGACTGGACAGCACCAGATGGGTCTGTTTGTCGATCTTGCAGTCCATACCATCGGGCATCAAAAATTCAATTTGGTGCGAGTAGCCGAGCGTGAAGACAATCACCTTGCCCTTCACGTCGGCCCGGTAGCCGATACCCACGATATCCATTTCCCGCGTAAACCCCGTCGCCACGCCGGTAACGGCGTTGGAGGTTAGCGCGCGCGTGAGGCCATGGAGAGCGGCAAGCGAGTCGTTCTCGCGAGCCAGCTCAAGTATACCGTTATTATTGTTGATCGTAATGCCCTTGGGCACCGGCACGGTCAACGCGCCTTTCGGCCCTTTGACTTGGAGCGTGCCGTCGCCCGGCGTGATCTGCACGCCCTTGGGCAGCGGGATGGGCTTTTTACCGATTCGCGACATCTTGTGGTTCCTTTACCAGATCCGGCAGAGCACTTCGCCGCCCACGCCGGCCTTGCGCGCGTCGGCGCCGGTCATGACACCGCGTGAGGTGGTGAGCACATTAACGCCCAGGCCGCCAAGCACCTTCGGGATTCCCTTGCTGCCTGAATAGATCCGGCAACCGGGCTTCGAGATGCGCTCGATCTTACTGATGACGGGCTCGTTGGCAACCGTGTACTTGAGGTACAGGCGGATGGTCTTTTGAGGACCTTCCTCGACGAGCTTGAAGTTAAGAATATAGCCCTCTTCCTTGAGGATGCGGGCCAGCTCCATTTTGAGCTTGGACGACGGGACGTCCACCTTGGGGTGGCGCGCCTGGAGCGCGTTACGCACGCGCGTCAACATATCGGAGATGGGATCGGAGATCATCGTTCCTTAATCCTTGGCCACAAACTACCAGCTCGACTTGGTCACGCCGGGGATCTGCCCCTCGAGCGCCAGCTTCCGGAAGCAGATCCGGCACAGCTTGAATTTACTCATATAGCCGCGCGGACGGCCACACACCATGCAGCGGTTGCGGTGTTTAACCGCGAACTTCGGCGTTTTGGCGAGCTTAGCTTTCGCGAGCTTAACGTCTTTGGCGATTTTGGCAGTAGTGGCCATCGTGGTTCCTTCTTAGGCTCCGCCTGCGGCGCGGAACGGCATCCCCATCAGCTTGAGCAGCGCCATGCCTTCGGCGTCCGTTTCGGCAGTGGTCGTGATGCAGATATTCATGCCCTTGGTTTTTTCGACCTTGTTATAGTCGATTTCCGGAAAGATCAACTGGTCCTTGAGACCCAGCGTATAGTTGCCTCGGCCGTCGAAACTCTTCGACGAGATACCGCGGAAATCGCGCACGCGCGGGAGCGCGACGTTCACCAGGCGGTCGAGGAATTCGTACATGATGTCGCCGCGGAGCGTTACACGAACGCCGATCGGCATCCCTTCGCGCAGCTTGAAGGCGGCGATGGATTTGCGAGCCTTGGTGATCAGCGGCTTCTGGCCGGTGATGGCCGCTAGATCGCCGACGGCGCCGTCGATCAGCTTGGCGTTTTGCGTGGCCTCGCCCATGCCGATGTTGACCGCGATCTTTTCGATCTTGGGCACCTGCATAGCGTTGGTGTAGCCGAACTCCTGAGTGAGCGCGGGCTTTATTTTTTCGAGATACAACGTCTTGAGTCGGGCAGCCATCTTCCTTGTTCCTTGTCCTGTCGGGGGCGCTTAGCCCTTGCCCAGAATTTCGTTGGTCTTGCGAGCGATCCGCGTCTTGGTGACGACTCCGCTAGCGGACTTGTCCATGCGGTAGGCGATCCGCGTTGTCTCGCCAGTCGACGTCATCGCCATCACATTGGACAGATGAATCGTGCCTTCGCTTTCGGCAATGCCGCCCTTAATCTGCTTAGCCGGGTTCGGCTTGGTGTGGCGCTTCAGCATCATGACGCCTTCGACGATCAACCGCCCGCGTTCGCGGAGCACTTCGATGATCCGGCCGGTCTTGCCTTTGTCCTTGCCCGTGATCACCTTGACCATGTCGCCTTTTTTGAACCGGATCTTATCCGGCGGCGGAGCCTGTTTCTTCTTAGGCATATATTGTTAGATAACCTCCGGCGCCAACGAGACGATCTTCATGTAGCGCTTGTCGCGCAGTTCGCGCGCCACCGGCCCGAATACGCGGGTTCCTTCCGGCTCGCCCATTTCGTTGATCAAAACGGCGGCGTTGGAATCGAACCGGATATAGGTGCCGTCCTTGCGGCGCGTTTCCTTGCGCATCCGCACAATCACGCAGCGAACCACTTTACCTTTTTTGATCTTCGAATCCGGCGCGGCTTCCTTGACGGCGGCGGTGATGATGTCGCCCAACCCGGCGGTAAGTCCAAGATCTCCGCCGCGAGGCAGGATGCACTGGAGCTTACGGGCGCCGCTGTTGTCGGCAACCTCGAGGATCGTTCTCATTCCGATCATGGCAGTGTCTCCTTATATCCTTCTCGCCGGCCGCTAGGCCTTGACGACTTTCTTCACTGACGGCAGGATCTCGCGCGCCTGGTCGGCGGCGGTCGAACCCACATCCACGGCGCGGCGCAAAATTTCTTCGAGCGTCCAGCGCTTCAAATGCGACATCGGGCGCGCCTCAACGATGCGAACCGTATCGCCCTTCTTGGCCGAATCCTGCTCGTCATGGGCGTAGAACTTAGAGCGCTTCGTGATAATGCGTTTATAGAGGGGATGCGGCACGCGGCGCGTGACTTCGACCACGATGGTCTTAGCCATCTTGCTCGACACCACTTGGCCGATCTTTTCGTTTTTGTTGGAGGCTTTCTTCGTCTCAGACATCGTCGTCATTGCTTTCCTGCTACTTTTTGGCGAGTTCGCGCTCGCGCTGGACGGTAAGAATGCGCGCCTTATCCTTGCGGAGAATCCGGTAGTTCTTCAGGCCCTCAAACTGACCCATCCGCATTTGCATGGTGATGCGAAACATCTTTTCCTCGGCTTCGGCCAATTGCTTGGCCATGCCGTCTGCGTCGATTTCGCGAATTTTGGCGGTGTTCATCGTGACTAATCCTCGCTAGGCCGCCGCAGTATCGCGCGTGACCAGTTTGCACGGAATGGGGAGTTTAGCGGCAGCCAGGCGCATGGCCTCTTCCGCCGTTTTCAGGTCCACGCCTTCCATTTCGAACATGATTTTGCCGGGCCGGACAATACAGACCCAGCCTTCCGGCGCGCCTTTGCCTTTACCCATGCGGGTTTCCTGAGGCTTCTTGGTAACCGGTTTGTCCGGGAAGATGCGGATCCAGATCTTGCCGCCGCGCTTGATGAAGCGCGTCATGGCGATACGGGCCGCTTCAATCTGCCGGTCGGTTACGTACGACACGCGCATCGCTTTCAGGCCGAACTCGCCAAAGGCGAGCGTGGCTCCGCGCCAGGCGAGGCCTTTGCGGCGTCCGCGCTGCTGCTTGCGATATTTAACCTTCTTGGGCATCAACATGGCGTTGATCTCCTACCATTTCCAAAAGACTTGCATCTTCTAAAACTAGACTGGCTGCAACCGAAAGGGCTGCCCCACCGCGGCTTTAGCTTTCGCTGCCTTCGGTTTTTTCCACGGCGGGCTTCTCAGCCACTACCGGCTTTTCAACGGCAGGTTTTTCAACGGCAGGTTTTTCAACCGCCGCAGCTTCAGCCTTCCAAGTGGGCTGAGGTTGGGCCACCGGAGGAGCGATCGGCGTATGAGCCGGTTTGAGATCGCCCGGAGCCGCCTGGGTGGGCGCGCCAGCCGGATGCGGCTCACGCTGCTGAGGAGGCGGGCCCCCGCTGCGGCCCATGCCGCCACGGTCTCCACCACGATCGCCGCCCGGGCCACCACCGCCAGGACGAGGACCGCGGCGATCGCGATCTCCATCACGGCGCGGAGCGCGGCGCGGTTCCGGTTCGTTGGCGCGGAGCACCTGTCGCGAACCGTGGCCTTCGAGAATTTCACCCTTATAAGTCCAGCACTTGATGCCGATAATCCCGTAGGTCGTGTGAGCTTCGGCGAAACCGTAGTCGATATCGGCGCGCAGCGTATGGAGCGGCAACTGCCCTTGCAGATACCATTCCGAACGCGCGATTTCGGCGCCGTTCAAGCGGCCGGACACGCGAACCTTAATACCCTTGCAACCGAAGCGCAGCGCCGAATCGACGCTCTTGCGCATGGCGCGGCGGAAAGCGATACGTTTTTCCAGCTGGAGCGCGATGGACTCAGCTACCAGTTGCGCGTCGAGTTCAGGCTTGTGTACTTCCTGAATGTCGATAAAGACTTCGCGCTTGGTGCGCTTGGCCAGATCGGCCTTGAGCTTTTCGATTTCCGCGCCCTTGCGGCCGATGATGATGCCGGGACGCGAAGTAAAGATCGAGATGCGGAGCTTTTGCCCGGGGCGATCCACTTCAATGGCGCTAATGCCGGCCGCTTTAAGCCGCTCGCGCAGCGCAGCCTTCAGGTCGAGATCTTCCTTGAGAAGCTTGGCGTAGTCGTGCTTGGCGTACCAGCGTGACCGCCACGTTTTGGTGACGCCGAGACGAAAGCCGTAGGGATGTACTTTCTGACCCATCTGTTTCCTTTACTTTTCGTCCGCCACGGTTAGCGCGATGTGCGCAGTGCGCCGCTGATAGCGGTAGGCGCGGCCCATGGGGGCGGGCCGGATGCGCTTTTGGCGCGGCCCTTCGTTTACGTACGCTTCGATAATAAAGAGTTTGTCGACGTCGACATTGTCGCTTTTGTTGGTCGCATTGGCGATGGCCGACTGGAGGAGCTTTTCAACAACCGGCGCAATCCGCTTGTTGGTGAAACGCAACGTGCTTATGGCGTCGGCCACATGGAGACCGCGGATTTCGTCCACGACCAAGCGGGCCTTCTGCGCCGAAACGCGCTGGAACCGGGCTTCTGCTCTGGCTTTCATCGGTTCTCCTATTTGCCCTTGGACTCGGACGTTTTCGCCGAGTGACCCTTGAATACGCGCGTGGGCGAAAATTCGCCGAGCTTGTGGCCCACCATGTTTTCAGTCACGTAAACCGGGATGAACTTCTTGCCGTTATGCACGGCGATCGTGTGGCCGATAAAATCGGGCAGAATGGTCGACCGCCGCGACCAGGTTTTGACAACCTGACGTTGGTTCTTGTCGTTCATGGCGACGACCTTCTTGACCAGGTGGTCGTCCGAGAATGGTCCCTTATAAAGTGATCGGCCCATACTATCTCGTCTTCTTCTTCCTGCTGACGATCATGCGATCGGTGCGCTTATTGTTCCGGGTCTTGAAGCCGCGCGTGGGCTGGCCCCACGGGGTAACCGGATGGCGGCCGCCCGAGGTGCGGCCCTCGCCGCCGCCATGCGGGTGGTCAATCGGATTCATACTCACGCCGCGATTGTGCGGCTTGCGGCCGAGATGCCGGGTGCGTCCCGCCTTGCCGAGCGAAATGTTTTCGTGATCGACGTTGCCTACCTGGCCGATCGTGGCCTGGCATTCAACCCGGATGCGGCGCACTTCGCCCGAAGGCAGCTTGAGAAGTGCGTATTCGGTTTCGCGGGAAACCAGGCTGGCTTGGGTGCCGGCCGAGCGCGCCATTTGGGCGCCCTTGCCAGGGCGAAGCTCAATGCAATGAACGATGGTGCCCGGCGGGATGTTCTTCAGCGGCAGGGCGTTGCCAACCAGGATGTCGGCGGTTGGGCCGGACGAAACCGTTTGACCGACCTTGAGGCCGAGGGGGGCGATGATATAGCGCTTTTCCCCATCGGCGTAATTCAGCAGGGCGATGCGAGCCGAGCGGTTCGGATCGTACTCGATCGACGCCACCCGAGCTGCCATGCCGTGTTTGTCGCGCTTGAAATCGATATCGCGCAGAGCGCGCTTGGCGCCGCCGCCGCGGAACCGCATGGCGATGTGGCCGTAGCTATCGCGGCCGCCGCTGCGCTTCTTACCCTCGGTCAGCGAGCGTTCCGGAGTCTGCTTGGTGACGTCCGAGCGGTCCTCCACCGTCATGTAACGGCGTGATGGGGTAAACGGATTAAAACTCTTTACTGGCATGGCGCGTTATACCTCGGCGAACTCCGGCAGCTTTTCGCCCGCCTTGATTCGCACATAAGCTTTCTTCCAATCGGCGCGGTAGCCGGAGAAACGGCCCCGGCGGCGCAACTTGCCGCACGTGATCGAAGTGCGAACCTCGTCCACCTTCACCGCGAATAGTTTTTGCACGGCATTACGGATCTGCGTTTTGTTGGCGTCCACGTGGACTGCAAAACAGAGCGTCCGCTCATCGTCTTTCTTGCCAACGGCCTTCTCTGTGATGAGCGGCCGGACGATTACGTCATAATGTGTCATTTGGCCAGTCCCTCCGACAGTCTGAGAGCCGCCGATTCGGTGAGCAGCACACGAGTATGCTTCAGCAGGTCGTAGGTAGTGACGTCTTTGGACTGCACCAGCTTGATGTGCGGAAGATTGCGCGCCCCGAGCAGGAGATTGCGGTTGTCGCCGCTTTCCACCAGCAGGCAGGACTTGGCGGCGTTGAGCTTGCCGAGAGTCGCATGCATGGTCTTGGTCTTGTGGTCGGCCAAGGTGAAGTCCTTCACGATGGTCATTTCGCCTTCGAGCAGCTTCGCGCTCAGAGCGGACTTAAGCGCTCCGAGAATCATCTTTTTCGGCAGCTTATAGTCATAGCTGCGCGGAACCGGGCCGTGGGTGGTGCCGCCATGGCGCCACAACGGAGAGCGGACCGAACCCACGCGAGCGCGGCCGGTGCCCTTCTGGCGCCACAACTTCTTACCCGAACCGGAGACTTCGCGGCGAACCTTCGTCTTGGCCGAGCCGCTACGTTCGGCGGCGCGTTGGTGACGTACCGATTCCCACAAAAGATCTTTATTAACGGGGACGCCGAAGACGGCGTCGTTCAGGTCGAGCGTCCCGACCTTTTCGTTATTCAGATTGACAACGTCGATCTTAGGCATTGTCTGCGCCCCTACTTCGCCCGCCGGACCATGACGTAACCGCCATTAGGTCCGGGCACGGCGCCCTTCACTACCAATAAGTTGTCGTCCGAATCGACCTCGATCACTTCAAGGTTACGGACGGTGACACGCTCGGTGCCCATGTGGCCGCCCATCTTCATACCGGGGAAGACGCGCGATGGAAAGCTGGATGCGCCGATCGAGCCAGGCGCGCGATGGAACATCGAGCCATGGCCGCTCGGGCCGCCGCGGAAGTTGTGGCGCTTGACCACGCCCTGGAACCCGCGTCCCTTGCTGATACCGATGACGTCCACCATTTGAGCGGGCTTGAACTGATCAACCAGAACACGGTCGCCCATCTTGAAGTCGCCATCGCCTGCGTTCAATTTGAACTCACGCATGTACTTGACTCCGTCGGCGCCCGCCTTCTTGGTGTGACCCTGCATGGGCTTGGGCAGCTTCTTCGTCTTGATCCCTTCGACCAGACCGAGTTGAATGGCGTCGTAGCCGTCCGTGACCGGGGTCTTGCGTTGAACAACCACGCACGGACCCGCCTTGAGCACGGTGACCGGAACCACTTGCCCGTCTGCGCGGAATACTTGGGTCATCCCCAACTTTTTGCCGAGAATTCCTGGGCTCATAGCCTACTTCTTTCCAAATGCCTTAATTTCGACGTCCACGCCAGCCGGCAGATCGAGCTTCATCAGCGCGTCCACGGTATCCTGCGTGGGTTCGAGAATATCCATCAGCCGCTTGTGCGTGCGTATTTCAAATTGCTCGCGCGACTTTTTATCCACATGGGGCGAACGCAACACGGTGTACTTGTTCTTCACCGTGGGCAGCGGGATCGGCCCGGCCACTTGCGCGCCCGTACGCTTGGCCGTGTTGACGATTTCGGTGGTCGATTGATCGAGCACACGATGATCGTAAGCCTTCAGCCGGATTCGGATTCTTTCGCGGATTGCCATTTCTCGTAACGCTCTTTCCTGGGTCAACCGGACGGCGCGGGAACTTCTCGCGCCGTCCAATTCCTAAGGTCGCTGTGACTACTCGATAATGTCGGACACGGTGCCCGCGCCCACGGTGCGTCCGCCTTCGCGGATTGCAAAACGGAGGCCCTTATCCATGGCCACCGGCACCATCA
>JAYUSQ010000184.1:0-4790 GCA_043755595.1 Acidobacteriota bacterium
CTGGCGAAGACAAGCGTGATCCCACAAAACAATTCTACATCAAATTGTTTTTTTATAACACAGTAGTACTAGTGTCGCTTAGCCAAATCCAACTCGCCAACAAAACTGCCATCACTTTCTTCACGCTGCCACCTCCTTCGCACTCGCTATGCCGGTTCGATAATGAGTTGATCGTCTTACACAGTTCAGTGCGATCTGATCGTTATTAAGAGATGATGCGGCCCCTGCTGTCCGCAGGTTGAATCGGCATAGTGAACTTTGTCTCCCCGACCTTCTCTACAGCCCGTCCCAGAAGCGATTGCCCGGATATGTTATTTGCCTTCAGATTCTTAAGCACTTCATCGCAGTCGCCTTTCAGAGTTGCCAATCCATTAAGGGCGTCTTGGCGATACTGGGCCGTATCCAATAGTGAAGCAGTCCCGGTCCACCGATCTTGTCGTAGCCCACATAGCCGTCGGCCTGTAACTTCCCCGCCCAGTCCCCCAGAAAGCGCGCCGCCACGTCGCGGCCACGCCCCAGCGCGAATTCGAACACGACTCCGCCGCCCGGCGAACCAAACTGCCATAAGTAGGCTTCGTGCTGAGTCCCCGTTTTTTCGCGAGTCTGCACCATCACCGTAGTTTCATCGGCTTGTAAGTACGACCTCGCCAGTAACTCCCGCCGCATCGCTTCCCGCAACGGAATCAGGGTCTCTCCCACCTGCATCACCCAGCCATCCATCGTGGCCCGGCTTAGCTCCACTCCCGCCTCGCGATGCCAGATCGCTTCCTGCCGGTACAGCGGCAGATGATCGCAATACTTCTTAACGATCGTATCCACCACCACCCGGTCGCTGACCAAGCCCTTTTCGATGATCCGCTCCGGCAGCGGCGCGGCCACCACCGACCGCTCGGCGCAGTGCCGGCAAGCCCGCTTCTCGCGCTTGGTCACTTGTACGAAGTACCGCGCTGGCTCGACATCCAACCGCTCGCTCTCGTCGTAGCCGATCACCGCCGTCGTCTCGCCGCAGGACGGGCATTGGCACGCTTCCGGCGCGCAAGGGATAACTTCTTCTTTCCGTGGCAAATGCGCCGGTAACGGCTGCCGCCCCGGATGCGGCTTGCGAACTCGCGGCTGCGCCGCGGGCGCTTGCGTCTCCGCCGGGAGTGGCTCGCGTCCCGCCTCGGCCGAGACTTCATCCAGTGTCACGCCAGGCTCTTCGCCCAGCAGCAACAATTGCAGATCGCTCAGATTCTCGCTCCGCGGCCCGAAGCGCGCAATGAGTTGGCGCCTCAGTTTCTCCTCGAGCGACTGTATTTTCAGCCTTCCCCAACTTACCTCTTGCAGGGCCGCGCTCAACTCGCTTTGGAGCGCGATGATCCGCGTCTCTTGGCGTTTGAGCTGCTCCTGAATGGGGTCTTTGGCGGCTGCGTTCACGGGGAAGACTTAGTATAAGTCAATCGCCTCACTAATGCCAGAAAATAGTTACTTCCGACTTACTATTTTCAATAACGGCGATACCATCCGCGCCGCTGTTTCGCTTTCGCCGGATCCAACCCGTTCAGCAGCATCGCCAATTCCTCCGGCCGCATCGTGACGCTGCGCGTTTCCGCCAGGGCCTTCGGCCAACCGAAGCGCCCACGCTCGAGCCGCTTGGCGCATACCCACAATCCGCTCCCATCCCAGACGAGGACTTTGAGTCTGGTGCGATCGCGATTGGTGAACAAAAACAGATGGCCGCTCAGCGGGTCCTGTCCCAGGTGGTCGCGCACCAAGCCGTACAAGCCATCGAATCCCTTCCTCATATCTACCGCTTCTACTCCGACGAAAATCTTGGTGGCCGGCCCGAGTCCGAACATCGCTAGGCCCGCTCGGCCACGCGGACCAAGCGCGCCAAGTCCTCTTCGGCGACTCCCCAACCGCTTTCGATTCGACGGCCGTTCACCAGTGCGAGCGTGAACCCGCCCGATCCTGCGGCCGCGCTGGCCTTGGGACTGACGATGCTCACGGACACAAGACGGACGGGTTCGACTGCCGTTGTTGTTCACGGGCTCGCCGCCGATAGTAAGCGAACGTCGTTTCCGGGATGCCATGGCGCTCGCAGTATTCGCGTTGCGTCATCTCGCTTCGCTTCCACCCGGCCACCAACCGCGCGGTCTGTTCCGCACTTCGCTTCGTCTTCTTTGGGTTGTCCATGCTGCTATCTCAGCAGCTTCGGCGCGGCGGCTCAACAGGGGTTGGCCGTACGCTTACACTTGATCATTAGGCCAGCGAGGACGGGATTAGGCCGACCGGCCGGGGTTTCGTCTTGGGCCGACACGGATCGGTCTTATGCAGGTCAGTCTAAACAAGAGTTAGACGTCGATCGGACTCGAGCAGAACACTGGTGGAATCTGAATTGGCAGACGAAGCACTGGCGCACGTAGTCGACCGGCCGGCTCTGATCGAGAACATCCTCAATCAGATCTTGGAGGCGTACTGTGGACCCAGGTCGGAGGCGAAGGAGTTCTTCTGGAATGTGATCCTTCATAGTTCGATCTTGCCACTCGGCTCCAAAGTGAAGGTCGCTATGGCGATCTCCCAGGAAATCAACGCCACGCTTGATCAACAATCGCTGCACCGGCTCGTAGCACTCCGAAACGCGTTCGCGCACCACGCGACAGACGCGCATCCTGTGTTTGTCGTAGGCAAGACGCCCGACCGCGATCGACTCTCGCACGGGCTGCAGGTAATCAGCAACTCGGGAAGGCTCTCTCGCACGTCAAGAGAGGACGGCCTTGCTGATTATGATACCTGTTACGACAAAGCCAAGTCGTCCCTGGTCGCCCTGCTGAAGATAATTCGGAACTTGGACACGTCGACCGATGGCGCACTTTCAAAATGACGTCTAACTTGCGATGGAGCCGACGCCGCGTAGCGGGTGCTGTCCAGCCGCCACGCGGCGCGGCTCATCGCTACCGTTAGGCGACGACGACAAGACACGCAAATGCCGAAACGATCAAATACGTTTCAGAGGTTGATCGCGTTCGTCCAGCGTGAATTCGCACCGACAGGCGTGACTGTAACTGAGGCCGCCATGGTCCATGATCCCGTGACGAACGTTGACCGCGAGGTTGACATTCTCATTAGCGGCGACTTTAACGGTCAACAGATCACCGTCGGGATAGAGTGTCGCGATCGGTACCGCTTAGACGACGTCATGTGGATCGATCAGATGATCGGAAAATATCAGCACCTGCCCATCCACAAGAAGGTCGCGGTCTCAGCGAGGGGATTTTCGAGGGCTGCCGCTGCTAAAGCCACGCAGTTCAACATTGAGACATTGTCGCTTCATGATGCGTTGAGGGCCGAGGGGATCAGTCGGTTTGATCGCGTCAGAGACTGGACAATGGAGGGCCGACGACTGATCTTCCACGGCGTCGGGTTCGAATTCGATGGCAAGAGTCCGCCCGATGGTTTTGATGGGTCGTCGCGGCTTTGGTCATCGGATGGAAGGAGGCTCGGGACGGCTCAGTCTTTTGTCGATTGGATCTATTCGACACCTGCCTTCATTGAAACGGTAGTGCGCGTCGAGATCGCAAAGCACGAGACGGCCCTCACGTTCGGGCTCAACGCGGGCCGAATTCAGCTCGCGCTTACACCCACGTACGCGTTTCGCTCAGACGACGGCCAAATGCATCGCGTCGCGAGAGTTGTGGTCGACGTCGAGTATCGCCTTGAGCGTCTTAAGCCAGATTTCCAGGAGACCATCGTGCACGGCAGGTACCTCGCAATCGCAAAAGCAAGGTTCTCCGATGTCGACCTGTCGACTACGACCGCCCGGGTCGTGTCCGAGGCTTGCAGGGAGGCAAAGTGGTTCTTCGAGCACAGCCAACCAGCTGTGCGCGGACGCAGTGGCAAAACACGTCGCCTAACAGCGGCTGCACCCGACGGCCGATTGAAGTCAGACGGCCGCGGGTGAGCCGCAGCCGTTAGCCGGACAAAGAGAGATCTTGGCTCACGTAGTGCACTTTCAAATCAGCGTTCCGAATCCGGAGCAAGCCGTACTGTTCTACTCGGACGTGTTCGGTTGGTCGGCGCAGAAGCTGCCTGATCCGATTCAGCACTGGCAGCTGAAGCCATCAGTTGCGCCGGCAAACACTGGTATTCCGGGCGGCATTATCGGCTCCAAATCAGGACTTTCGCGTGTTTCAGTCACGATTCAAGTGGAGTCGCTCGACGAAACGTGCGCCAAGGTAACCGGAATGGGAGGCAGCATCGTTACGGAGCGGCGGCCAGTTCCGGGATATGGAACTCATGTTCTCTGCAAGGACCCGCAAGGGTTGTTCTTCGCGTTGATCGGGCCCTTTTCGAAGGCATAATCGCAAATATCGCGTGTTCTTGCTACAAGACGATGTAAGGGGCCCTTTGCACCGGGAGCGTACGCACTTTCGTTGGGTCCAAAGAGCACGTTGCCGGCTAACAAACGATTGCAGCAGACAGCGATCTATGGTGTGCGCGCTGCGCGCGCGCTATTTGATTCGGCTGCAGCTGAATCGTAAGCGTGAGGCCACGAAGCGGCTGTAACAACTGGGTTTGTGCCGGAAGCGAGCGACTCGGAAACAATCCACTTGGACGTAACACGCCCTACTCGTGGAAATGCCGCGCCGATTGCCCGAAGCGCTTTCTGGGAAGTTGGCCAGGAACTTCAGGCTCCCAGCGGTTAGTTAACCAATTCACCCTCGGTGGCGTCGTCAGCGATGGCACCACCGCCAACTCGCTGACCAAGACAGGCCCCGGCACGATGGTCCTCACGGGCGCAAACGCCTACA
>JAYUSQ010000185.1:0-15735 GCA_043755595.1 Acidobacteriota bacterium
GTCGCCTCCAGCCGCAACCGACGCAATCCCCGGGGAGTCAAGCGCAAAATGAGCAACTTCCCGCTGCGCCGAGGCTACAAGCGCTCGCCGCTCATCGACTTCTCCGCGGCCATCAGGATCGTTAAGTGACGAGTATTGTCGCTAGGGTGATCTACCGGAACATTCTGGGAGAAAGTGCCCGTGCGGAGGTAGTGAAGCAAGCCACCCGCGCGGACCCGGCTTTGCGCTACGCCAGTGGTCTGACGCGTCGCGCCTCGTCTGTCCGGCCCAAAGGGATACATATTCTTTTGCCGCACTTGTGTCTGTCTATTCCGCTTCGCCGAGGCTGATGACCACATTGTCGCGCTTGTGACCTGCTTCGACGTAGCGGTGGGCTTCCGCAATCTGGTCGAGCGGATATCGTCGGTCGATCACGGTCCGGATTTTTCCAGACTCGAAGAGTTCCCTGAGGAAGGCCTGTGCCTCGCGGCCACCGGAGGCTATGCCGCTGACGATTCTGTTCCCCCCTACTACGGCAAGCCACCAACCGGTTGCAATGGAAGCGAGGATTGATGGGAAGCCGCCGGAGCCGCCAACTCGCACATACGCACCGCCTCGAACAAGTGACCGCAGGCTGCGGCCGTAGCCACTCTTGCCGACCGTGTCGAAGATCATGTCGTAGACTTCGCCTCTTGCCGCAAAGTCTTCGGCGGTGTAGTCGATCACGTCGTCGGCACCCAGAGATTTCACCAACTCCAAATTCCTTGTGCTGCACACGCCGGTAACCCTTGCGCCAAAGTGCTTGGCCAATTGCACGGCGAAAATGCCGACGCTTCCGGAGGCACCGTAAACGAGCACCCTTTGGCCAGCACCGATTTTGGCCCGCCGTAGAAAATGCAATGCCGACACGCCGCCATAGAGAGTGCCGGCCGCTTCGCCGAACGACAGATTCGGTGGCTTCGTGGCGACTACGCCATCCTCTCGTACGCGGATGTATTCGGCGTATGTTCCCATTCTTAAGAATCCCGTCGAACCGAAGACTGCGTCGCCGATTTCGAAGCGTGTCGCCGATGCGCCAAGCGCCTCCACGGTTCCCGCAAATTCCACTCCGAGCACGCGAATCTTTGTTGGCCGGAATAAGCCGCTGAAGAGGCGGCAGCTAAACGGGTCGGCCTTCCGGTAACGCCAATCCGCTGGGGAGACTGTCGCTGCGTGAACGCGGATGAGGATCTCGTTCGCTGCCGCCGTCGGCTTCGGCAGATCCACAATCTGGAGGACCTCGGGGGGCCATACCTGTCGTAGACGGCCACTCGCACGCGGGCTGTCCTCCATCTTCTAATTTATCCCAGCACCTGCCGCTTCCGGGTCGCTCTTGTGAAGTCCGTACACCCGCCGAACGGCCGCGTCACGCTGGCAAAATTATTTTTTCTCGACGCAAAGGCCGGTTGGGCCGTTGGGTCACAAGATCGGCTGCCCGCGATCTGGAGCTCAGATGATGGCGGTGAGACATGGTCGGCAAACGCCTGGGTTGCCTCCCGTTTCCGCGAAGTCGATCCTGAAGGTGGCGTGCTGCTGGATGTGCAGTTTGTCGACAACAGGAATGGCTGGGCGGTGGGTAACTTTCACGGAGCGCCGCTGTCGATCGCAACGACGGATGGAGGTTTGAACTGGAGCATTCAGTACCAAGGCCGGGAACTCTGCGGGCAGATGTCGTCGATCAGATTTGTCGACGGCAGCCATGGTATGGCGGCATGTTCGAACGGTATTTTCGAGACCAGTGACGGAGGCGCCGAATGGAGTCTTCAACACTTCGACCCTGTTGGGCTGCTCAACGATCTATTTGTCACGAACGCGGATGATGCGTGGGCGGCTGGCGCGTGGGGGCAGTTGTTCAAGAGGGATAAGCGAAGAGGATGGCGCGCCATCGACATCCCGGCGGCTCGCGGAAAGTTCTTGGCGTGGATCATTTTTTCAAACCGACAAGGAGGATGGGCGGCGGGACCCTCAGGGGACGTGTACGTTTCTCGCAATGGGGGCGGCTCCTGGAGGCGAGACAAAGCTCCTGAAGCTTTCCTGCATGGCGGAGATCTCATTTACGCTACTTCTTCGAAGGTCTTCCGTATCGTGGCGCCGAATCGGCTCTTTGTCCGGCCAGTCGACGACTAGCTGGATCCCTGGCGGATCACCTTACGAAGAATGCACCCATCAAATAAATCCCTATAACTCACGCAGCAACCGCTCGTAGGCATCCGTCACGACGCGCCAGCTATAGCGTTCGGCGATCCGGGCGGCGGCCCGTTGGCGCAGGGTGTCACGCTCAGGCCCGCTCATTGCCAGGACTTTACGGAGTTTCGCGGCGAGGTTGTCGTGCGTGAAGGCGATCGCGGCGTCGCCTGCCACTTCGCGATTTTCCGGCGTATCAAGATACAACGTCAGCGCGCCGCGCCCCATCGATTCGATGAGTGCGGGGTGCGTGCCGCCGACTTCGGTGGCGTGGATGTAGGCGAAGGAATGCGAGGTTAGTTCCCGGTAGCCTTCGCCGTAAACTCCGCCGGGCATGACGATGCGGGGATCCTTCGTATCGCGCACGCGGGCGATGTACTCGGCGGCGTAAGGCGCGTCACCGATTAGGGCTAGCTTCAGGTCCGTCTCCTTGACCTGCTCGAAGGCTTCGCGCACTAGTAGGCCGTTATTCTCGGGTTCCATGCGCGACACGTATAAAAAGTAACGGCGAGGCTGGAGTCCTAACTGGTCGAGCGCGGCGGTGGTCTCGACTCGCTCGGGGTCGGCGCCGTACGGGATGAACGTGGACGGCGCGTTATAACGTTCGCGGAAGTACTCCTGGATCTTTACCGCGTCGCTGATGATTGCGTTCGGGCACAGCGTGGAAAGCCGTTCGCCGAGCAAGTACCACCATTGCCCGAGCTTGTTCCACTTCTTGCGATTGCGTTCGAGCCCATCCACGTTGAGCGCGACCTTGACGCCGACGACTCGCGGCATCCAGGTGAAAATTGCGTTGGCCGCATTGCAGTAGAGCGCGACGTCTGGACGGTGGAACACTAAGTGGAGAGTCGAAAGAAATGTGTGCGCGACGGTGTCCAGATATTTGTGCCGGATGGTGGGGAGTGTGACTAAGTCAACGCCGCGGAACTGAGGAGACGTATGACGCTGGCGGCAGTAGACGGTTACTTGGTGGCCGCGCTCCACTAATCGTGTGGAAAGCTCTTCGGCGAATGTTTCAAAGCCGCCATAGTTAGCCGGAATGCCGCGCGTTCCGACGATCGCTATGCGCATCTAGATACACTATCGTTATCGACCGGCCAGGAGGCCGGTCCCACTCACTCTATCTTCCCCGGTCTCGCGCCAACACTCGCGTCGGAACTCTGGCCAGTTTCGGCGCCGGCAGCGCGACAGGTTGATAAGAGAACCAAGCCTGCATATACTCATCCGTCACGCGGCGGCGCGCCATGATCTGACGGCGCTTGGCGAGGAAGCGGTTGAAGTTACGAATGAGAAACGGGAAGGCTTTGAGCGAACCATGCTCGGTGAGGACGCAAGCTGCGACGACGATGGCGTCGCGAAAGGTGATCGAGAAAAAATTGCGCCAATAGACACCGGGCGTGATGTTCTTGATCCGCATCAGGAACCGGTTCTTCACCGAGTGCATGTTGATCTCCGACGGCAGCGCCCGGCGGTTGCCCGGTAAGACGCTCCGCACGTGATAACCGCGCGCCAGCGGCGTGTAAAGGCACTTCCAGCCCAGCAACTGCGCACGCCAAGCGACGTCGGCATCTTCGCGATAGACGAAAAAGTCGTTGTCGAAAAACTGACCGTCGATGGCGACATCCTGAATCATCTTGCGGCGGTAGAGCGCGGCGGCGGCGGTGGCTCCGAAGACGAATTCGGGCTTCAGGTAATGGCCGTTGTCCACTTCCTGGCTGCCGCGATCCAAATGCCGCAGCATCGGGTTAAAGAAGATACCGGTGGAATCGACACGCTGTTCGTCGGGGATTTCGAAATTCGCTTTCAGCGTGAGGAGCTTGCCGCAAACGGCGCCAACTCGCTTGTCGACCGGGACGGCCGCCATCAGTGCCGAAACGAAATCGGTTTCAAGCAAGACGTCGGGGTTGAGAGTCAAAACCCAGTCGCCACTAGACAACCCGATGGCCTGATTTTGCGCCGCCGCGAAGCCGATGTTCCGTTCGTTGTAGACGATTTCGCAGCGGTCTTCAAATTGATCGAGAATGTCTTCGGTGCCGTCGTTGGAGGCGTTGTCGATGACCACGATCTCAAGGTTCGGATAGTTCTGAGCCAAAACCGACTCAAGGCAGCGTTTAATAAAGCGCCCGCTGTTGTAGGTGACTAGCGTCACCGAAACCAATTCGTTAACCATGCTGGAGATCGTCAAATCGCTTTCTTATCGTTTTTCCCCGTCAACGCCGGACCGGCGGCTAACCGCCCTTGGAGCACAAAGGCCCACGCCAATCCAGCAGCGCTCGCACCGTCTGGCCGCCCGCTCCGTTTCGGAGCACCCCTCAACAGCCTTCGCATGCCAACGCCACACAAAACCGACATCGCCAGCAGGCGAACCGCAACGTCCGACTCAAAGTGAATGCTGGCGTATCTCAAAAGATTACCATACCAAAACCGTTGCCGATCAGAGGGTTGCAGGCTTTGGATGGAGTGCGCGCCTGAGTGCGCCGCGCGCGCCGCCGGTTCGTACCAGATCCGGTAACCCGCGTTTGAGACGCGGCGGAGGAAGTCGACATCCTCAAACCAAAGGGGGTGGAAGCGCTCGTCAAAGCCGCCTAGTGACTGCCAGACGTCACGCGGGAACAGGAGGAAGGCTCCGGCTGGTTGTTCGGCTTCCTGGACGACGGACAGATCTGCGTCGAGCGCGCGGTAACGTTTGTTAACGGGGTTGCCGGGCCAGAGGCGATTGAACCCGAGGCACTCGAAAATCAGCGAGGCTGGAGAGGGGAACCGGCGGAGGGCGAAGCCGGCTTGATCGACGCCGTGTTCATCCTGAAGCCTGCCGCCGACCGCTCCGGTTTTGGGCTGGTGGACCGCTCCCTCGCGGTCGCGGCTCGGTACGGAGGGCTGGTGGTCGCGGGTCGGTACGGAGGGCGGAAAATAGTCCAGCATTGGGGTGAGCGGCGTCAGCAGCCGGGCGTCGGGATTGAGGATAAGGATGGTGCTGGTTTTGAGGGCTGAAACGCCTTGGTTGACGGCGGCAGCAAAGCCTTTATTGGTTTTATTTGCAATGAGTTGCGAGGGGAATCGCCGGGCGACTTCACAGGTGGAATCGGTGGAGAAATTGTCGACGACAACGACGTTGGGGCTCCGCTCCAGCGCCGACTCAAGGCAGGCCGCCAGGAACTCCGCCGAATTGTGCGTGACAATCACGATACCGGGCTCTCCACTCATTGCCCGCCTCAACTCAATAGGAAGTAGAGCTTCCAGTAGGTGTCAAAGCCGGTGGCCTTTTGAAGCTCATACAGCTCTTTTTCCTGCCGGCTGAGCGCCGCCCGCAACCGCGCCTGCTCCTCGTCAGTGAGGAAAACAGGCTCGGCGATTGACGCCTGCCGGTACCCTCTCAGCCAGGCGAAAAACGTGCCGTGCCGTAGGGCTAGCATTCCCCAGAGCAATCGAGCTACCAATGTTTTCCTGCTCCCCCCGTATTTGGCCGTCAGCATCCCATGATTGCGGGCGATCAGGCTGACCATACGCGGGCTCCAAGCTCCAAACGTGGCGCTGCCAGCGTGAAACGAAACGGCGCGCGGGAGGTAAACGCCGACAACGCCAGCGACGGAGCAACGTATCGATAAATCAACATCTTCCAGATAGGACTCGAATTGCTCATCCAGGAAACCGATGGAGGTGAACACGGAGCGTTTGAAGACGGCGGCGGTCAGGGAAGTGGATGCGATGTAGCGTTCGCGGTTCCATGCGGGACCGTCGAGCCGGGCGTGTCCTGCGCGCCACGCCGATAAACCTTGGGAAATCAGGTCAAACGTACCGTCCAGGCGGTCACGCCGGGCAGCTGAGAAGATTTTTCCGGTGGCGAAAGAGGCGTCTTTGTAACGCTCAAGACCGTCCTCCATGCGGCAGAGCCAGTTGGGATCGAGTTCCAGGTCGTTGTTCAGAATCGCCACTAAGGGTGTTTCAACGCGCCGCAATCCTTCATTGACGGCGGGCGCGAAGCCTCGATTCGAGCCGAATCGGATTACTTCGGCTCCCGCTTCCTCGGCTGCGTCAGGAGACTCATCGGTTGAACCATTATCGACGACGATGACGCGGCGAGGGCGGACGGCTTGGGCGCCCAGGTCGCGAAGGACGCGGTTGAGACGCGCGCCCCCGTTCCAGTTAGGAATGACGACGGTGGTCACGCGCCGTCGCCGAACCGGCGGCTGCCACGGGCGAAGCGTTTCCGCACGAGGAACCAGAGGTTGTTGAAGCCGTCGCGCCAGGGGTTCAATTTGATCTCGCCGAGGCGCGACGAATACATGATCGAGATCTCCTCAAACCGGATGCGGGAATCGCGGATCGCTTCGATTTTGATTTCTTCGGAGAAGGCCATGCTGTCGGATTCGAGCACCATGCCGGTGAGGATGGCGCGGCGGAAGACCCACATGCCGGATTGCGAATCGCGCACCCAGCGGAAGAAGAGGATCGAGGTGGCGATCGATAAAATCAGATTCCCCATTTTATGTTTGAAGCTCATGGAGCGGCGGTCGCGCACGGGGAAACGCGAGGCGTTGAGGAAATCGGCTTCGAGGTGAAAGAAGGCTTCGAGGAGATAGGAAATGGCGTCGGGCGGATAACTATGGTCGCCATCGAGTGTGACGATGATGTCGCCGGTGGCTTGGCGGAAGCCGGTTTTGTAGGAGCGGCCGTAGCCCCGGACATCTTCGCGGATAACTTTGGCTCCGTAGCCGCGCGCGACGTCGGAGGTGCGATCGGTGGAGCCGTTGTCGACGACGATCATCTCATCCACGAACTCCGGCATACGCTTGAGGACTTCTTCGATGCCTTGCTCTTCGTTGAGGCAAGGGCTGATGACGGTGATTCGCTGGCCGCGGTACAAACCGATATTGTACGACGCAATGGGCGGGGCGCCGACTTTTTTGGCGAGGCGCGCGTCTTATGATTGAAATGATGCCGAAGTGGTTTGCCGTTTTGACTTCGCTGGGCGCGCTGAGTTTGCTACAGGCCGATCAGGCCGCGTTGCAGCAGGTGCAAACGGTGTACCTGATGCCGATGGGATACGGGCTGGATCAGTATCTGGCGAATCGGCTGACGGCCGAAGGCGTGTTCAAGGTTGTGACCGATCCTAGCCGCGCCGATGCGGTGTTGACCGACCAGATTGGGATTGGTTTTGAACGGCGGCTGGAGGAGTTGATTCCTCGCGAGGCTCCCGCTCCGGCGGCGGCGGTTGAAGGCGCACCGGCGAAGTCCGACGAGGAGAAGACCAAGGATTCCGACGCCGCGTTGAGCGACCGGTTGAAGAAAGGGAATCAGCTTCCGCCTTCTTCGTTCTCACGCGGGAAGGGGAATGTGTTTTTGGTAAACGTCAAGACACGCGGCGTGGTCTGGTCGCTGTACGAGCGGCCGAAGAAGATTCTGCCCGACGAATTGGATCGCACCTCCGGGCGGATTGTCACGCGTTTGAAAAAAGACTTGTCCGGCAAGCCGTAGTTTTGCCGTAGACTGGCAGTTTGTTGCATTACTCAATCAATCGCGCCGCCGCCGCCACTGCGGTCTTACTGCTGGCGGGCGCTACTGTGGGTTGTGCGCCGCCTCGAACCGAGCAACCGGCTCCGCGTTCCGAGAGCGGTGTTAGGGATAACGCTCCAGCCGCTGCCGCCGCTGCCGAGATTCCGGTTTGGTGGTCGACCAGCGAGTTGGGCATCACGCGCCTGCAGGATATCCCGGCTGAGATGGCGAAGCCGTTTGAAGGCGGCATCACGGTTTCCAACGCGGCGAAGGAGAAGGCGCTGGCAGCCGATTGCGGCACGGCGCGTGAGTTGCAGGCGCAAGGTTATAAGGCCCAATATCCGCGCGATATCGCGGTGCTGGGTGTGATGACCGCGAAGTGCATGGCTTTGACCGCGCTGCTGACGGTTAAGCCGGCGCACACTTCATTTCTGCCCAAGCGGCCTTACAGCTCCATGCTCGTGGAGATGCTGCCGGCGGCGTTGGCTCCATCCTTTTCGGCGGCACAGCAGTTGGCGATCGAGCGGGCGACCAAAGGTGGACAGCCGATCCGTATGGTGGAAGTGACGGTGACCTTTGACGCGGCGCTCGACGAAGAGATCCACATTGCGGGCGAGGGCTGGCAGGAGACGCTGATGATGCTGGCGCGCGGGGACTTCGATGGCGACTCCAAGCTGGACTGGTTGCTGCGCGCGGATCTGGCGATGGAACGTGGCACGCATCGTAACTCGCGGCTGTTCTTGATGTCGCGGAGTTCGCCGGATTCGGTGATCGCCGTTACGCGTGAATTAAAGCCGGGGAATTGACGCGTTACGGCGCGACGCCTTCAACCAGGAGTCTGGGTGTGAAAGCTAACGTCTCGCGTGAATGCAGGACCGGGCCTACGCGTTTGGCTTTGCTTGCCAGCAGAATCGCGCCGTTGGGTTCATCCACGAAGCGTTGCGCGATGGCGGCGGGTAGTTCGATTTGCCACCATCCGGCGCCGACTTCGGAACAGGCTACTGCGACGGCGGGCGCTTCAGCCTGCTGCGATTGGGTGCGCGCTTTTTCGTCGAATTTTGGAACGTACGTGGCCATCAGGTGGCCGTCGCAGCGGCCGTGCTCCAAGTGCACGACGAGCTTGGCGCTGGTTGCGCGCCAGCCTTTTAGCGACGTTGAGCGGAACTGGATCGCGACTACTTTGCGGGGCGTATCAAGCGCCAGCACGCGTTCATGGCCTAGCCAGCGGGACCCGCCGCGAGCTGAAGCGGCGTCTCCGATGCAATCGAGCACAGCAGTCGCTGCGGCGAGGTTTCCTTGGACGGTAAGTGTCGCTATGAGCAGGCAGGCGGCGCGCGATCGCATGGCTAGATGCGCCTCGCGACATGGAGTCCGATTGCGCCGCCTAAGTGAGATTCGCGCCACTCGATTTTAAAGCCGTTGAAGGCGACTGCGGCTTCGAACTCGGGAATTGTGACAAACCGGCGAATCGACGTGGCGATGTAACTGTACACCAGTGGTTCGCGATGCCATAACCAGCCGCTGAGGCGCCCCGAATACCACAGATACTGGAGAAACGTCTCGCGCCAGAGCTTGCCGACGGGCTTGTAGAAATCGAGATTCAGAAGCAGGCCGCCGGGACGGAGCACGCGTGCGATCTCTCGCAGCGACCCTTGCACATCGCCCGTGTTACGAATGCCGTAACCGATGCTGACCATGTCGAAACTTCGGTCGGCGACGCAGAGCCGCAACATATCGCAGGCAGCCAGACGAAGCGGCGAGCCGCGGCGGACGGCTTCGCCCAGCATGACCGGGCTGAGGTCCAAGCCCAGCGCCACGCCGGCGCGCGTTCGGCCCGCTAATTCAATACCCAGGTCTCCGGTGCCACACGCCAGGTCAAGCAGCCGCGGAGTGGCGGGGGCGCGGCGGGTTCCTTCCTCGATCAACCGCGCTTTCCAGGCCGCGTCCATGCCGAACGAGAAGATTTTGGTGAACGAGTCGTAGCCCGGCGCCATGATGTCGAACATCGTAGCGACGTATTTTTGTTTCAAACGTTTGTCGGCGAGATGGGCGTCTAGGTCCATGGCCGCCAACTCCCTCGGGTCCCGTCCGTCGCGCGCCTTTAATGAAACCAAAAATTGTCCTTACAGAGATTCTACTTGCTCCTTGGTGCGGTTTCGATGGACACTTGAAGTTTCTGGAGGCGAGAGAAGCTACAAATTGGCAACCAAGAGCCCGACTGAATCCGTATCGTTCGAGGCCGGCGAGCGCTGGACGGTGAACGACGCGAAGGACCGCTATGATATCGACCGCTGGGGAAAAGGTTATTTCTCGATTGGAGTCAACGGTAACGTCTGGGTGCATCCGGACAAGGATCCGCTCCGCGGGATCGATCTGAAAGCGCTGGTCGATACGCTGGTGCTGCGCGGGATCAATCCGCCGATTCTGATTCGTTTCGGCGAAATGCTGAAGCATCGGCTGGGCGAGTTGCACGGGGCTTTCTCCGACGCGATCCGCGAGCATAACTATACGGGCCAATACTCGCTGGTGTTTCCGGTGAAGGTGAATCAGCAGCGTCACGTGGTGGAAGAGGTTTTCCGCTATGGGAAGCGATATAAGTTCGGTCTTGAGGCCGGATCGAAACCTGAACTGCTTGCCGTGATGGCGGTTGCCGACAACGACACACCGATCATGTGCAACGGCTTCAAGGACGACGAGTATATCGAGATGGCGCTGCTGGCCAAGAAGGTGGGCCGGCAGATTATCCCGATCGTCGAAAAGTACACCGAGCTGGATCTGATCCTCAAGCATTCGCAACGGCTTGGTATACGGCCGGTGATCGGGATTCGCTTGAAGCTGGCTAGCCGCGGGTCGGGCCGTTGGAAATCGTCGGGCGGGTTCCGGTCGAAGTTCGGTTTGACGGTTTCGGAAACTCTGCGCGCTCTGGAACAGCTCAAGTCACTCGGGATGGAAGATACTTTGCAGTTGCTGCACTTCCACCTGGGCAGCCAGATCACCAACATTCGCCAGGTGAAGGGCGCGGTGACCGAAGCGGCGCGCATCTATGTCGAACTACGGCGGCTGGGCGCGGGCTTACTATCGCTGGACGTGGGCGGCGGTTTGGGGATCGACTATGACGGCTCGCAGACCGATTTCGAATCAAGCGTTAACTATACGCTGCAAGAGTACGCTAACGACGTCGTCTATCACATTCAGAGCGTGTGCGACGAGTCCAACGTGCCGCATCCGAACATCATTACCGAGAGCGGACGGGCCGTCGCGGCGTATCACAGTGTGCTGGTGTTCAATGTACTTGGCGTAAGTAGCGTGGGCGAACATGCTACCGATCCAGATACGTCGCCAGTGAGCGCCGACGCCGAGCAACCGTTGATTGACATGATGGATACATTCAAGAGCCTTAGTAAGAGGAATCTGCTTGAGTCCTATCATGACGCGCAACAGGCGTTGGATTCGGCCCTCAATTTGTTTAGCCTGGGTTACCTGCCGCTGGATCAGAGGAGCCAGGCGGAGAATTTGTTCTGGGCGATCTGTCATAAGATTTTCCGGATGCTGAAGGACATGGACGAGAAGCCGGAGGAGCTGGAAAATCTCGACGCGCTGTTGTCGGATACTTACTTCTGCAATTTTTCCCTGTTTCAGAGCATGCCCGATAGCTGGGCCATCAAGCAGCTTTTTCCGATTATGCCGATTCACCGGCTGCAGGAAGCGCCTACGCATAACGCGGTGTTGGGCGACATCTCCTGCGATTCCGACGGCAAAGTGGATCAGTTCATCGATCGGCGCGATGTGAAGAAGACTCTGGCGCTGCATTCGTTCAACGATGATCCTTATTTTCTGGGCACGTTTCTGGTCGGCGCCTATCAGGAGATCCTGGGCGATTTGCATAATCTGTTTGGCGACACCAACGCCGTTCATGTCAGTTTGAATGAAGCGGGCGAAGTGGTGCTGGATACGGTGATTCGCGGCGATACGGTGGCTGAGGTGTTGGACTATGTGCAGTTCAACGCACGCACGCTGCTGGATCAATTCCGGGCCGACGTGGAGCGGGCGGTGCGCGAAGGCAAGATGGGGTATGAGGAATCGGGGCGGCTGCTGCGGTTCTACGAAGACGGGCTCTACGGATATACGTATCTGGAAGACGCGCACGTGAGGTAACGGGCGCTGGCGACGACGATCCGGGCTGTTCTCATAGGCACGCGCAATCCGCTGAATATCGGCGCGGCGGCGCGGGCGCTGAGTAACTTCGGGTTCACTGACTTAGTGTTGGTGGACCCTTACGATCCTTCGTGGCGCGAGGCGAAATCGGCGATGGGCGGCAAGGGGCTGCTGGCGACGGCGCGCGTGCTGTCGTCGGTGCAGGAGGCGGTGGCCGATTGCACGCTGGTGGTGGGCACGGCGTCGGTGGGCAGCCGGTTGTTGAAGTTGCCGGTGCGGCGGCTGGAGCACGGCGCGCGGTTGATTCGCAAAGATGCCGGGCCGGTGGCGCTACTCTTTGGATCCGAGAAAACCGGGCTTTCAAATGACGATTTGAGCTTGTGTCATTGGTTGCTGCGGATTCCTACGCGGAATGAACATGAGTCGATGAATCTGGGGCAGGCGGTCGCCGTGTGCGCGTATGAACTGACACGCGACGCGAAGGCGGCGGTGGTTGAGCCGATGGAGACGCAGCGGATTTCAGCGGTGGAACTGGATCGGATCGAGGAGCGGTTGTACGGGATCTTGGAGGCTTCGGGTTACACGCAACCGAAGACGGCGGATACTACCCGCTTGAAGCTGCGGCGCTTGCTGCGGCGGATGGATTTGCAGGATGCGGAGGTCTGGCTGGGGATGCTGCGGCAGATTGATTGGAAGATTGGGACCGGTCCGAAGTAGTGCAAGGGTTTTGGGCGGTGGCCCGGTAGGGAACACCGCCCAATTCCGAGCAGAGAGATCGCTTACCGCCGGCCGCGAAAGCCACCACGCCCGCCGTAGAAGCCGCCGCGGCCGTAGAAGCCCGGGCCCCAGCCAAAGCCGGATCCCCAGTAGTTACCCCAATAGCCTCCATAGCCGCCAAAGCCTCCGCCGGAGAAGTACGGATAGACTGCCGGCCCGTTACGGACAATCGTCGTAGGCCCTCGTTGCTGGAGGCGCGGCGCGAAGTCTTCCTGACGCACCGGCGTGAACGCTTGCGTGGCGCGCTCGGTGTCGATCGTGATGGGCTCCATCGTGCGGAATGTCACCTCGGCTTCGGGGTAAATCTCAGTCGCGCGGCCTCGCGTGGTTAGCACGCCGATGCCCGAGGCTGCCGCGCCTACTGCCGCACCAATGGCGGCGCCTACGCCTCCGCCAGCGGCGGCGCCTATGGCCGCACCCGTACCTGTGGCAGTGCCCACCGCTGCAGCGTCGCGCCCGACGGACGTGCCGCCTGCGTATTCCATGAGCTGCGTGCGCACGGGCATCTGGCGTCCGTCCACCAGACTCATCGTGATCAACTCAAGGCCCAGCCGCGAAGTGCCCTTCGCTTTGCCCGCTTTGATCGATTCCGAGACGCGGCCTTCGATGGATTGGCCTCGCCGCGCGACCACGAATCCGTCCACGACGACGGGTTGAGCTAGCGTAGCGGCGAAGGTGTCACCGGCGGCGTTGCGATCGCTGGATAGCGGCTGATCGACGCGGATTTTGATCCACGTGCCGGCGGGAATGATTATTTGTGAAGGCGCTGGCGTGCTGGGTACGGTGTTGGCAGGAGCCGCATTCACAGAGGATTTCGGCTGACCGAATTCGTCACGCGCTTCGCCCACGCGCCGCCAACCGGCGTTGTTCTCTGTGGGGGGTTCGACTTGTGGCTTGACTTCGTCCTGCGCTATGCCGTTGGTCGACAAGATGCAAGCCGCCGCCAATAATGCCAGGGTGTATCTGGTAGGTATCATATGTTCCGTTGCCCCACCCTTGGGAAAGCAACTTCAATGCCAAACGGCAAACGCTTTGAAATGAATATGGACGGCGTTCCCGGCCCTGGCCGAAACCGAGCTATGGTGGCCGTAAACCACCAATCGCCGGTTAACGCACGAGGCGGGTGACGGATTCAATGTGGCTGGTTTGCGGGAACAGATCGATTACCGTCATGGCTTCGATTCTATAGCCGCCCGCAACGAACTGGTGGAGATCGCGCGCCAACGTGGGCGGGTCGCAGCTAACGATATGAATCCGAGGCGGACCGATGCGTACTAGCTCGGTAACGGCTTCCTTGCCGAGTCCGGCGCGCGGCGGGTCTGCCAGCACGAAGTCCGGCGGCGCGCCAGTATGGGCAACCAGAAAATCTTCAGTGCGGGCGCGTTCGACTTTGATCTGAGGGCGCTTGTGACGGCCCGCTTTGACTTCGGCGCGGGCGGCTTCGGCGGTTCCGCGTTTAAGATCGAGCGAGGGCTCCGATTGAAGCCGTTCGGCGTTGAACGTGAGATCGGCAGACGAGCTGGTCACGGCTTCGACGGCGGTGACCTTCTTGAATTTGAGGGCGAGAGGGAGCGAGAAGAGGCCGACGCCAGCGTACAGATCGAGCGCCGTTTCGCCGGCCGCGCCATCGAGCGACGAGTCCACCAGCGCCTCGATCAGGAAGCGGTTCACCTGGAAGAACGCTTTGTGGCTGACGCGGAAGTTGTGGCCGGCCGCTTTATAGTCGAGCGCCGGGGCCAGCGCGCCCGGCATGGGTCCGGAGATCCATTCAAAGAAACCTTTATTGACGTGCCGGGGGCCTGAGTTGAGGACGTTCACCTGCACTTCGCTCTCGTTGGTGAACAGCTCGATTGCGCGCACGAAGCGCGGCCAGCGCGGGGAGCGCTTCATCTCGCGCAGCGTTTTGATCGCTTCAGCCAGACACGGCGAAACGACGTCGCAGGAATTGATCGCTTCGATCTCGCGCGACCCGGCGGCGTGGAAGCCCATACGGCGCTCGTAGAAATGCAGTTGGATCCGGTTGCGATAGCCCCAGGGCTCGGCGGTGATGAAGGGGATCTCAAGGTTGTCGACCTCCAGCCTTCCGACGCGCCGCAGCACCTCGCGCAGAATTCCGACTTTCTGCGCCACTTGAAATTCATAACCCGCATGCTGATACTGGCAGCCGCCGCAGCGGCCAAAATGGGGGCAACGGGGCTCGATGCGGTCAGGCGATGGCTCTAGAACCTCCGCCACACGCGCGCGCAACAGTTGCGGTTTGTCGCTATCGACTTCAATCCGCACCAGCTCACCCGGCAACGCCAGGGGCGCCATAATCACACGTCCATCCACCCGCGCCAGCGCGTCGCCGCCATACACGAGTTTCTCGATCCGGACTTCGCTTACGATAAGAAGACCCCTTTACATGAAAGCACGAGTCTTCTCCGGCGTACAGCCCACCGGCAATCTTCATATAGGCAACTACCTGGGCGCGATCCGAAATTTCGTGCGCTTGCAGCACGAATATGAGTGCATTTTCTGCGTCGTCGACCTGCATGCGATCACGGTTTACCAGAAGCCGGAGGAGCTGCGCGCGAAGATCATAGAGATCGCGGCGCTTTTCCTGGCGGCGGGGATCGATCCGAAAGCGGCGTCGCTAATTGTGCAGTCTGCAGTGCCTGAACATGCGGAGTTGGCGTGGTTGCTGACATGCGTGACGCCGATTGGATGGCTGTATCGCATGACGCAATTCAAGGCGAAGGCTGAGGCGTTGAAGGGCAAAGCCGAGGCGGGCAAAGAGGATCAGCTTGGCAGCGTGGGCGATGGGTTGCTGCAATATCCGGTGTTGATGGCAGCGGATATTTTGCTGTACAACGCCGCGATCGTGCCGGTGGGCGATGATCAGGCGCAGCACTTGGAGCTGACGCGCGATATCGCCGAGCGGTTCAATTCGCTTTATACCGATACGTTCGTCGTGCCGCAAACGAAACTGCCGAGCGTGGGCGCACGCGTGATGGGGCTGGACGATCCAACGAAGAAGATGAGTAAGTCGACGGCGGGAGCGGGTCATGCGATTGGGCTGCTGGATCCGCCCGATGCGATTCGGAAGAAGATCATGCGGGCGGTGAC
>JAYUSQ010000186.1:0-45105 GCA_043755595.1 Acidobacteriota bacterium
AGGCCGCGAAGCGCCTTAGTTGCGGGCCTGGCGAAGACAAGCGTGATCCCACAAAACAATTCTACATCAAATTGTTTTTTTATAACACAGTAGTACTAAGCACCTGCCTGTCTACTGTTGAGCAATTGCGAAGAAGCAACCACGAGTTCATCCAGATCGTGGATGCGGTCGCCTGCGGTGAGGCGGGGCGGAGACGGCCTAGACGCCATGCGGCTACGCGCGATGGCTTGGCCGAACTCGACCCGTCACGAGCCGGCGCCATTCTCGAGCGTGCCGCGTGTTGCGCCAGGAACTTCGCACGAAAAGTAGATAAGCCCTGCGAAACGCAAGCGGGGACTGGCGGAATTTTTGCCGGCCGTCACCGAGGTTCAGCGTGGTTCGCTGTTGGAGCGATGCAGAACGCCGTAAGCCTCAATGAAATGCGGGTACGACACTATCGCATCTGGCGACCCGATGAAGAAAAGTTCATTCGAAGCCTGCATCGCTTTCAACTCACTCCGGAATATGCTGCGACGAGCGGCGGGAAATGCTGGCCGGATCGTCTTCGTATCTAGGGGCGTCGATGCCAGCCAGGCCACCAAACCACCTTAATCCCACATCTCGCCGCAGAGTTTCGCCTTTTACAATCACACGACGGGCCGCGATCCCGCACGCTGGCCGAATTCGTCCGCCTACAATATTGGTATATGAGCGATAGTCTCGTCATCGCCGGGCGCAGCTTCACTTCGCGTCTGCTTGTGGGCACCGGCAAGTACCGTAGCAATCAGGAAATGGCGCGTTGCCATGAGGCGTCGGGAGCCGAGGTCGTCACCGTGGCCGTCAGGCGCGTGAATCTCGATCGCACCAAAGAGTCGCTGCTCGATTTCATTCCAACCGATAAGTATTTCCTGCTTCCGAACACTGCGGCTTGTTACACGGCGGACGAAGCGATTCGCACGGCGCGGCTCGGCCGCGAAGTGGGCCTCTCCAATTGGGTCAAGCTTGAAGTGATCGGCGATGAGCGCACGCTATTTCCAGACAACGCCGGACTGCTCGAAGCCACGCGCGTCCTGGCTAAAGAAGGCTTCGTCGTCCTTCCCTACACCACCGACGATCTGATCAACGCGCGCCGTCTTGTCGACGCTGGCGCCGCAGCCGTCATGCCGTTGGCCGCACCGATCGGCTCCGGCCTCGGCATACAGAATCTTACGAACCTTCGTATCCTCCGTGAGATGATTACGGGCGTGCCGTTGATCGTCGATGCGGGCGTTGGCACGGCCTCCGATGCGGCCATCGCCATGGAACTCGGCTACGACGGGATTCTGATGAATACCGCCATTGCGGCCGCCGACGATGCCGTGCGCATGGCGGAGGCGATGAAATACGCCGTCCTGGCGGGGCGCCTCGCTTTCGAAGCGGGCCGCATGCCGAAAAAATTGTATGCCAGCGCGTCCAGTCCATTGGTTGGTTTGGTCGGCTAAACCCAGCGTGTAACTTTACAGAGCGGCAAATCGCCTATCTAACGGCAGGTCGCCGGCCTGCGCTTCGTAGTAAGGAACCAAACATTGCGTCATCGAATCGGTTTATTCGCCGCGGCTTTATGGGCCGCCACCACTTGCGCCTTCGCTCAACAGACCGCGCCGCCCGCTCCTCCAGCGCCCGTGCGAGTCAGGCCCCAAGCCTATCCAACTCGCCCGCCGGCTGATCCGGCATCGGTCGAAAGAGGGAAGGCCATCTTTGGTGTGAACTGCGCCTTCTGTCATGGCGTCGACGCGCGAGGCGGCTCTGGCGGGACCAATTTGATCCGCGCTGAACTGGTGCTGAACGACAGAGAAGGCGAGTTGATCGCGCCCGTCGTTCGCGGCGGACGCGAAGGGATGCCGAAGTTCGATCTGTCGACGGCGCAGATTGCCGACATCGCCAACTTCATTCACAGCTTTCGCGTAGGCGGCTATGATATCTCGCGGATGACTCCGCCGACCATTGTTACCGGCAACGCTAAGGACGGCGAAGCGTATTTCGCCAAGACTTGCGCGGGCTGTCATTCGGTCACTGGCGATCTGAAAGGAATCGCCGGGCGCATTACCGATCCGAAAGCGCTGCAGCAACACTGGCTGGTGCCTGGCTCTGGCCGCGGCGGGGGGGCAGGCGGGGCGCGCCAACCGGTGACTGTCACGGTCACGGCGGGCGGCAAAGCGACTAAAGGCCGCTTGGTGCGCATCGACGATTTTCTGGTTACGCTGATTGACTCCGACGGCATCCCGCGCACGTTCACGCGCGATGGAGATACGCCGAAGGTCGAAATCAACGATCCACTCAAGCCGCACAAGGATCTTCTGTCCAAGTACGAAGACAAAAACATCCACGACATGACTGCCTTCCTGGTGACGGTGAAATGACGAAGACTCTGGCTGTTTTCCCCCTCTTGACGTTCGCGCTCGCCGCGCAGACCCTCGACCCCGCGATTTTGAATAAGGCGCTCGCCAACGATTGGCCCACCTACTCGGGCGATTACTCCGGGCAGCGCCACAGTACGCTCACACAGATCAATCAAACGAACGTCAAGGCGCTTTCACTCGCCTGGACCACGCGCGTCACCAACGGTCCGGGAGCGCCAGCCGGCGCCGGATTTGGCGGACGCGGCGGTTTCAATCCCGGCCCTCCGACGATTATTGGAGGCGAAGGCTCGGCGGATGCGGGCGCATTCGGCGGGGGGACCAGCATCAAGGCTTCGGTCCTGCAAGTGGACGGCTTCCTCTATTTTTCGACGCCAGACAATGCCTGGGCCGTCGATGCGCGCGATGGCCGCGTGCTGTGGCATTACTTCTGGAAGACCAAGGGCGGCACGCATATCGGCAATCGCGGTCTTGGCATGTGGGGCAAGTGGCTCTATATGGAAACGCCCGACAACTACCTGGTGTGCCTCGATGCGCAGACCGGCAAAGAGCGGTGGCACAAGCCCATCGCCGATTTCAACCGGCAGTATTTTTCGACGATGGCGCCGATCGTCATTGGCAATCACATCATTGTCGGGACGGGCAACGATCTTGATGCGCCCGGCTACGTGCAGGCGCGCGACCCGGAAACCGGTGACGTCCAGTGGACTTTTTTCACCACACCGCAGAAGAAGGGCGATCCCGGCGCCGAAACCTGGGGCACGCTCGAGGGTGCGCGGCTCGGGGCGGGCAACGTTTGGATTCCCGGTTCTTACGACCCTGAAACCAAGCTCTACATTTTCGGCACCGGTAACCCATCGCCGTCGTACACTAATCCTCAGTCGCGCGATGGCGACAACCTTTATACGTGTTCACTAGTGGCCATCAATGTCGAGACTGGCAAGATGGCGTGGTACTACCAGATGAACCCGCACGACACCCATGATTGGGATTCCAGCGAAACGCCGATTCTGGTGAACGGTGAGTTCAAAGGCAAGCAGCGCAAGATGGTGCTGCACGCCGATCGCAATGGTTACTTCTGGGTGCTCGACCGCTTAACCGGTGAGCACTTACTCACCAGCAAGTTTTCCGACACAGTCAACTGGGTTAAAGAAATCAATGCGAAGGGACAGACGATTCGCAACGTAGCGAAAGATTCCATCGTCCCCGGCGCGCTGGTTTCGCCCAATAACTATGGCGCCACTAACTGGCCGCCAGCCGCTTATTCTCCCGATACCGGGTTGTTCTACGTGCAACAGAACGACACTTATGCCATGTATTACTTAACCGAAACCGATCCGCGCGGCGCCATGGGTCTGGGCGGCAAAGATGAGCAGGTGGTCGCAGCGGTTGGCAGTTACCTTACCGCCATCGATTACAAGACCGGCAAAATCGCCTGGCGTCACCGTTACCCCGGAGTGGGTGGCGGCTTCGGCGGCGGTCCAGGCGTATTGAGCACGGCTGGCAAACTGGTCTTCGCCGGCGATATCAGCGGCAATATCATCGCCTATGATTCGGCCATTGGCAAGATTCTCTGGCACTCGCGCATCGGGCAGGTGAGTAACGTGCCGCAAACCTACATGCTGGACGGCAAGCAGTATATGCTCGTCGCGGCCGGCGACGCGTTGTACTCGTTCTACCTGCAGTAAGAGCTATCTCCGAAAGCCGTTCTCCTGGTAGAGCTGCAGGATCTCAGCGGCTTGCAGTGCGCGTCCGTAGATCCGGACGTCATCCATCGCTCCGTGAAACGAGGGGAGTAGTAACTGCAGATCTCCCGCTCGCGCCGAGCCGGCGTTGACCTGGGGCGCCGACACCGAGCGTTGCGAGGCGGCCAGCCGAAAGTAGGACTTGGTGGCGTAAGCTAAGTCGAATTCCGCATTCGACACCTTGAGCGGCCCAGCGACTAACGCGCCGTCGCGATACAGGCTCAATTGGCTCCCGTCATAGACCGCGGCATAGAATGCCCACGACCTCAGCGGTGGCGCGTAACAAGCCGAGCCATTGACTCCGCAATCGGAGACCAGCGCCGTGTTTCCTGGCGTCCGGATGCCGAAGTGCATAGCCGCCCCTTTGCCATTGCGATTCTCGAAATACAGACTGGTCCACCCTTCCTGCTCGATCACCGGTCCGCTGAGAGTGGAACCCGGTTGTAGTTCATCGGGATAGACCCAGACCGCCATGGTGAAGCTCTTGCGAATCGGGACCACTTCGCTTTTTGCCTCAGCCAAAGACCAGTAAGGCGGGTTTTGCTGACTGGTTTGGCAAAAGAAAAGTGCACGGGGAAATGCGTTGGTGTGACGATCTCCAAAGTCGTAGACGCGCCCGCGCTTTCGGTTCGGATCGAATGGCACACCGGCCAGACCGCCGTCGCTCCCATCGGCCTTCAGGTGGAATTGGCCAATCGAATCGCGAATCGCGTTTTCCTCGAGATCTTTCGTGGTCCTGTCCATGCGATAGTGCGAGAGCAGGCCCGCAGTGGGAACGCTCAGGGCCGCCGGCGCGTCCAGCGGATTGGGATCGTCCCGGTCGTTCAACTTGTCCCCGTCCGTGTCGGCGTTGTTGGGATCGGTGCCCAGGAACTTCTCTCGCGCATCGGAGAGCCCATCGCGATCGACGTCGGTGAAACGCGGGTCCGAGAAGACGGTGCGCGATAGATCGGTCACCGGTTGCCCGTCCAGGGTCTTGAGCGTCACGGTCCATCCCGACTTCACTTCGTCGTAGTCGGAGAGCCCGTCGCCATCGCTATCGGACGCCTTCGGATTGGTGCCGAAGAGCCTTTCGTCGCGGCCCCAAAGCCCGTCCCCGTCTTCGTCCGACAAGTAGACCAGGCTGATGCGGTCGCCTGCCTTCACTCGCACTTTGCTGAAATCGGGCAGGCGATTGTCCTCCGTGAAATCGGCCCCGTTTCCATAGACCGCCCAGTACCCTTTGGCCGTGCCTTTGGGCAGCGCGCGTTGGTATTGCTCGCGATTTCGCAAGCGAGTCAGTACTTCGACATTGTTGCGGGCCGCGCCTTTGCGTTGCGTCGCGAAGTCGAGTTGCACGATATCCCGCAACGCGTTGGCCAGCAAGACACCCTCGCCCGCGCCGGATCCGTCGGCGGTGCGCCTCACGTTGGCCGCGACAAAATGCCGCTCAACGCGCCCGTCTTCGTAGTCGATGACGATGAGCCCGCAACGCTCGATGACATCCTGCCCGACGACGGCGTAATCTTTTACTTCGACGCCTAACTGGTCGGTCTGAAATACCGAGAACCCGCCGGCTTCAAAGAGCAATGAATTCGGGTTCTTCAGAATCTCCGCTATCTCAAGAGGATTGATGTCGGTAGCTTTGGCGACGAATAAGTGATCGGCGCCAGGCCCCAGCACCACGGTGTTGGAGTTGACCGGCTTGAGCACGCCGACCACGGAGAATGCGCCCGTCGACCGCGCCGCCAATCGAAAAGCGACCACCGACAAATCCCGTAACTTAAAGCTCAGCTCGGACGTGTTGCGGAACCGCATGGCCACTTCAATCGAGCCGGTCTCATATTCCTGCTCAGTCACCTTCTGCAACTCATCCTGAAAGTGGTCTTGCGATTCCTTGACCGATTCCCTGGAGAAGGAAGCCGACGACTCATTCACCAAGCCCTGTTTGAACTCTGCGCTGGCGCTCACCTTGAGGGAGCCGGAAAACGGGGGCCCTCCCACTTCAGCTTCCGCCGCGATGGTTTTCGTATTCTCGGTCGATTGTTTGGTGGCCGTCGAATCCGCTTGCGATTGCGTGGATTGATCGCGCTGCAAGCGTGAAGTCACCGAGAGTGAGCCGCTGGTGGTCTTGGTGCGAACGTTCAGGGTGACCAGCGGGTTCCCGACGGGCTGCAAAACCCATTCGGGCAGATCCGCACGGCGTGGGTTGAAGCCGCCGCCGAGAATTTCCTGATAGTCCGTCAAGCCATCGCCATCGGTATCGGCGAGCGTGGGCGATGTCTTCGATCGCAACAACTCAATGCCGTCAAACAGCGCCGGGTTGGGTATCTGATCGCCTTTAGGGCCGCGCGAGTCTCCGTCGCTATCCACGCTCACCGGGTTGCTCTTGTAGAGGTCCAACTCTTCCTGGTCGGTGAGTAAATCTCCGTCCGTATCGCGCGCTCTTGGATCGGTTTTCATGGCGAACTCAAACCGGTCTGAAAGGCCGTCGTTGTCTGAATCGGCTTCGGCCGGATCGGACGTAACCTTGCGCTCGGCCAGTAGCCCGGTGCCCCGTTCGTCGACAAAGATAGACCAGCCATTCCGTTCCAAGTCGTCCGACAGTCCGTCGCCGTCGAGGTCGCCCGCATCGACCCCGATCGGAATCGATCCCACATCCACTGGCGCGGTGCCGCTCGCTTGGAACTGCCGGGCGCACACCGCGGTTTTGCCGCGCGTCACGCAGAGCCGGTACGCTCCTTCGCCCACGCGGACGACAAACGAACCATCGCTTGCGCTCACCGCCCGGGCCACCACTTCGTTCGTTCCAGCCGCCGCGCGCTCTATGATGATGTTGGCTCCGGCGACCGGCGCGCCAAACGGATCCACCACCCGGCCGCGCACTTCGCTGATGAGGGCAACCGGGCTGCTTCCCGCCTGATAGTTGCGCGCCACTTCGGCCGCGCTCAACGCGCGCGAATAGACCGCCACTTGATAGACCTGCCCACGCCACGATGTTGCCGTCTGCGGCAAACCGCCCACCATCAAAGGAAGGGCCGGATTCCAGCCGCTCAATACTCCGGTGCGCGCTTCCGACGCCACGCGCTCCCCATTCCGGTACAGCACCACCGCCGTTTTGTCGTAGGTCACCGTGTAGTGTTCAAGCGCATCCCCCGGAGTCCGTGGCGCTAGTAGCGCCAGCCGGTCGCCCGCCGATGTCTCGCCGGTCGCGAGGTAAACGCGCGTGCCGTCCAGGCTGCTCTCGATGCTGAAATTTCTATCGGCGGGCGCGGTGAGGCTGGCAAAGCCGGCGCGAAACACTCTGGCCGTATCGGTCGACCGGAACCACACATCGAAGGTGAATGCGCCTTCGTTGGTCACCGCCTCGCGTAACTGCGTCCCCGGTTCCACCAGCAGCGAGGCCGGTCTCCCGAAAATGTCTCCCGTACCCGGAAAGCTAACCCCGTTGCGTCCAGGGATCCAACTGAGCGCTCCGATCAACTGCATGGGCTCGGGCCCGTTTTGCTTGTCGTCCGAGGTGCGGCCTTCCCCTTCCTCCAACGTGTACAGTGCAGCCAGCCCGGCTGTGATTCGCCCGGACTGGGTTTGCTGGTCTCGCGCTGGCATGCATAGGAACGTGATGGCCAATCCGGCTACGTAGAGTGCCGGCCGATAGTTTGATTTCATTTTGTTCGTTTCCTCCGGAAGACTTATCCTTGGCACGCAGCGGCCCTTTGGCCGGATCCGGCGGATTCGCGGCAATTTTCGGCGATTTTCGGCAAGAATAGGCACTTTGGACCCGCTTCGCCGCAACCGTCCGCCCAGATGCACTCACCGATTGGTTAGCTTCGCGCGTCAGACCGGCTAACGAAATGATGAGCCGGGAAATGCACCAAGGCCTGAGAAGAAAGATACGGGTTGACAAACTATCGAGCTAAGGTCTTTGCCTAATCGCGTTGGCTGCGGGCACGCTCTACTCTGTAAGTGCAATGACAGCTCGATTTTTCGCCGCTCATCTGACTTCGGGTGCGATGCTGCTGTTTGGCGCAGCCGCCGGCAGCAACGTTACCGCGACACCCGCCGCTCCCGCCGTGCCGCAGGCGAAAAAGAAGGTGGTGGTGGAGGCCCCGCTTGCCCCGGTCGCCGTCAGTTCGACGCCAACCTATCGGCGTTACGTGCATCCTCACGCGAAGGCGATGGCTGGGATTGACTGGGCGCGTATTACAACATCGCCGCTCGGCAAAAAACTGTCGGCGCAAATCGATGCGATGGGCCTAATGAAGAAAGCTGCTATCGAGGGGATGGACTTCGTCGCCGATATCGATAAGCTAATGCTGTCAACCCCCGGCGAAGCAGGCGCGAACGCAGGTCAGGTCAAGCTCTCCGAAGAAGCGCCCTTCGTCGTGGCGATGCAGGGACGCTTTAAGATTGAGGCGTTGCGCAGGAGTCTGATCGGGCGCAAGGCTTCGCGCCTTGTCTATCAAGGTTCCGAAGTGTGGATGCCGGCCAAAGGCGACACGGCGCTGGCGATCGTCAACTCGCGGATAATGCTCGTGGGGGATCGCAAGTCTCTCAAGGCGACGCTCGATGCCCAGGCTGCCGAAGCCGGTGGCGAAGAGTCCGCCGTGAATTCGGTTCTTACGCGTGCGGCAGAATTGGCGGGGCAGTATGATCTGTGGCTGGTCTCGGATGCTTCGCTTGAAGGCGTGGGCAATTCGGCGAGTGCGGCCGGCGCTTCGGCGCCGCAGGCTGAAATGATGAAGAGCATCGATCAGTTTGAGCTGGGCGTCTCTTTTAGACAGGGGCTCAAGGCGGACGTCAGTCTGCATGGGCGGTCACCGGAAGATATCTCCAAACTTGGGACAATGCTCGCGGGAATCAAAATGTTGGCCGCCATGTCGATCCAGGAGAAGAAAGATCCCGAGTTGAACGCCATGCTCGAAAAGCTCAAGATCGGTACCGCGCAAGATCGCGTGGTGATTTCGTTGCAGTACAGCCAAAAGGAACTTGATCGCGGGATAGCCAGCCTGATGTCAGGGCCGAATGCCGGTGGCAAGAACGCGGACACCATCGCGGCGGCCACGCCCGCCACGGCGCCCGTTGTCGTCCAGCCGCCCGCTCCTTTGATCGTACACATCTATAACGCCGACGGCGGTCGGCGTGAGTTCACGCTCACTCGCTAAACTAGCCCAGTAACACGCGGGCGCTACAATGGGCGCATGAAAACATCTTGGAAAGGGCCGGGTTGCTGCTTTCTACTAGCGCTCGGCTCCGTTTCCTGCGGCGGCAAACCCCCGGTCCTTTTTGGCGAACTGGTGAAAGAGTATGCTCAGACCACTCTGAGCTTCTCGCCAGTGTCAGCCACGGGCGCCGGTTATCATCGCCATGCAGGCGCCTATCTCAATGAACAACTGGACGACTATGGGATTGAGTCGCTCAATCAACAGCGCGAGTTTTTCGATGGGTTCCGCAAACGCCTGGCTCAGATCGACCTCGCGGCGCTCTCGCTTGAGGATCGGGCCGACTACGACATCATCAGCGACAGCCTGACCCTGCAACTGGCCGAACTCAACACCATCCAGAATTACAAACACAATCCCACTCAATATGTCGAGTTGCTCGGCAACGCTCTATTTACTCCCTTTGTACTGGAATATGCCGATCTCGCCGACCGCTACAAAAACATAGTCACTCGTCTGCAGAAAGTGCCCGCCCTGCTGGGTCAAGCCAAGCAGAATCTGGTGGACGCACCCGAGATCTGGACCAGGATCGCGATCCGCGAAAACGACGGGAACCGCGATCTCATCCTGAAGACCCTGGAGCCGAATTGCCCCAAAGGCTCAAAAGGCGAATTTGACCGCGCGGCCGCTGAAGCCCTGAAAGCCATCGACGATTTCTCGCGCTGGATGGACACCGATCTCCTCAAGAAGACCTCGGACTGGCGTTTAGGCGCCGACAAGTACACTTTGAAGTTTGGGCCCGCGCTCGGACTGGGCCAGACGCCCGCGCAAGTCTTGGCCGATGCCGAGGCGGAGTTGCGGAGCACACGTCAGGAGATGTTGTCCACGGCTAAGCTTCTGCACGCGAAGATGCTCCCCGGCGCCGCCGCGCCCTCCGAACCCGGCAAACTGATCGCCGCGGTGCTCGGCAAGATTGCGCTAAAACACGGCAAGCCTGAAACGTATTTCGAAGATGCCCGGCGCGACCTGGAGAACGTGCGTGAATTCATCGCAGCCAAGGGCTTCGTCAAGCTCCCTGGCCAGGATAATTTGAAGGTGATCGAGACGCCGGTGTTCATGCGCGGGATCTATTCGGTAGGTGGCTTCAATCCTGCGCCGCCGCTGATGCCGCATCTGGGCGCTTTTTATTGGCTGACTCCGATCTCGTCTTCGATGGAGCCCGCGCGCATTGAGTCAAAACTACGCGAGTACAACACGTATGGCTTGAAGCTGCTGACAATCCACGAAGCCCTGCCCGGCCACTACCTGCAATTTGAGTACGCCAATCGAGTCGCGCCCGATTCGCGGCGGCTGTTGCGGGCGGTCTTCGGGAATAACCCCTATGTCGAAGGCTGGGCGGTTTATGCCACCAAGCTGATGATCGAACAGGGTTATCTCGATAACGATCCTGAGTTACTTCTAACTTGGCACAAACAGTATCTGCGCGCTGTGGCTAATGCGATCCTCGATGTCCGTATGCAGACCGGACAAATGACGGACGAACAGGCTATGGACCTGATGGTGAAGCAGACCTTTCAGGAAAATGAAGAAGCTACCGCGAAGTTACAGCGCGTCAAGCTTTCTTCGACGCAGTTACCCACTTACTTCACCGGCTACCGCGCGTGGCTGCGACTGCGCGAAAAAGTGAAGGAGAAACAGGGCGGCGCCTTCAATTTGGCTGCCTTTCACGAGCGTGCCTTGGGAGCGGGAGCCGTGCCGATGCCCGCCCTGGAGCGCATCGTTTTAGCGGTAAAATAATGTATGGCGCTGATCGACGAAGTTCGCATGGACAAGACGTTCTTTGAGGTGGTAACCACCGATACGCCGTCGGATGCGAAGGCCTACTGGCAGACGAAGTCGATCCAGGAACGGTTGGCGGCGCTGGAACTGGCAAGGCAGATTTTCAATGCTTACGACCCAGCTACCACCCGATTTCAAAGAGTTCTTGAGGTTCTTCGTTATCCATGAGATTCGATTTCTGCTGATTGGCGGCTATGCCGTGAATGCGTACGGCCACATTCGAAACACCGTCGACATTGACGTGTGGATCGCCGCAGATCGCGAAAACCAAAATCGAGTCATCAACGCCGTACGCGCTTTCGGATTTACCAGTACGCCAGCCGATATCCTGGATGAATCGAACTCCATGCTCCGCATGGGTATCCCTCCCTTACGTATCGGAGTGTTGAAATCGATTTCAGGCGTCGAGTTTGAAGATTGTTGGCAACGTCGCGTAAAGTTCGATGCCGATGGATTTACTGTTCCAATGATCTCGTTGGAGGACCTAAAGATAAACAAGAAAGCTTCAGGCAGAGGTAAGGATTTGTTGGATCTGGAAGAGCTTTCGCAACGCCGTAATTACCGCCCCGCGCTCCCCGCCAACTTTGTCACCGCCTCCCAATTGAAGCGCATGAACTGATACAGCGCCGACTCCAGAATCCGTTCCTGATCCGAATGCGCACCATATCCCAACGGCCCGTCCTCAGTATCGATCGCCGGGCCGATCCCATAACACTGCACGCCCTTCGAACGAAGAAACGACATATCGGTAGCCCCCGTACTCATCGTTGGTAACGTCGGAATCCCGCCGTAGACCTGCCGCCCCACCTCTTCCAGCACCTTGAAAGCGACGCCGTCCAAGCGCGAAGCCGGAGCGGGCGGCCGTTGATTGCGGTTCTCGCTGGTAACCTCGATCGCAGGATCCGCCAACACCAACTTCACCTTCTCAACAAACGCCGCCATGTCCTCCTCAGGCAACGCCCGCACGTCGAGCGTCGCCTCGGCGTCCGACGGAATCACGTTGATCTGATAGCCGCCTTTAATAATGTTAGGCGAGATCGACGTGCGGATCATCGAGTTATGCGCCGGTTCATTCGCCGCGAAATAAGCCTGAATCGCCTCAGTCTTCGCCGGGTCCAGCAAGCCGTTGTAGCGGGCCGCCGAAGCCGGATCGCTCAAGCCCGACATCCGCTCAAAGTAGTAACGTGTCGTGTCGTTCAGCCGCATCGGCGGCTGCCACGCGGCGATCTTCGCGACGGCCTGCGATAGGTGAACGATCGCGTTGGTCTGCAACGGCACCGAGCCATGCCCCGCCGGCCCGCGCGACGTCAGCTTGATCCCATACGGAATTTTCTCGGCCGTCTGCACCTGTGCGTATTTGACCTGCCCGCCCGTGCGCATCACGCGCCCGCCTTCGGCCAGACAAATCTCCGCCTCGATCTCCGCCCAGTGTTTGTCCACCATGAACTGGATCCCGAACAGCGTGCTCGCCTCTTCGCCCGCTTCAAAGAAGAAGATCACGTCGCGCTGCAACGGCACGTTCATCCGCTTCAGCAGTAGCGCCGTCACCAGCGCCGTCGCCAAATTGTCTTTATCGTCCACCGTGCCGCGCCCGTAGATGTAGCCGCCTTCGCGATGCGCGCTGAACGGCGGATGTTTCCACTTGGCCGGGTCCACTTTCACCGTGTCGGTGTGCGACATCACCAGCAAGGGCCGCGCCGACCCATTCCCTTTGATCCGGGCGACCAGATTGGCGCGCTCGGGAGTAACCGAGAAAGTCTTCGTCGGAATCCCGGCCCCTTCCAGCACCTTGCGCAAATAGTCCACTGCGCGCGTTTCGTTGCCGGGAGGGTTCTGCGTGTCGATTCGCACCAGCGCCTGGAAATGCTCCAGCACCTCAGTGTTGACGCGAGTCCAGTCCGGCGCTGCCTGCGCAAACCCGAAAGCCGAGCACAAAAAGAAAACTAGCACCACCATATGCGCGCTAGTGTAGCCTATTCGCCTGGAGGGACATCGGCCGAATCGGGCTCGGCTGGCGGGGCTGCCGCCTGCTCTTTCGCCTTCACTCGTTCGGCATTGATTTGCACAGCCTTGATTTGCAGCGCCTTGAGTTTGTCGGCCTTGAATTGCGCGGCCTTCATCAGTTTCCATTTGGCGGAATCGTTCATCAGGCCAATGCTCTCACGCCTCGCGACGCTTGGCAACAAACCGCAGCGAGTGCTAATCGTCCAGCGGAGGAGGAACTTCTTCGAGGAACGCCAGCCTGGGCAACCCAAACTGATCCGCGATTTCGTCGAGCGTGACCACGGCGCCGTCCGGTTGCATGACGTCGCCGCGAACGATGTAACGCAGACCCCATTGCAGAGGCGTCGGGCGTTGTTCGGGGTGTTGAGCGAGGTCGATCAGCAGCGCCTTGTCTTCTTCGCTGGCGCTGCGTCCGAGGTGCCGCGCGAACGCCGGCCACAGCGGGTCTGTGTTGGCAGGGATTGCGCCGAGGGGCCGGCGGCGCGCCCCGAGTTGGATCATCCTTGCGATTCCGTTGCGAGGCTCATTTGGAATCTCTCCATGGACAGACAAGGCGCGGCCGGCGTAACGGCCAGGGCTCGCGATTTCGGTCGTGCCAAAGGCCCGGACGGAATCGCCATATTTGTTTTGCAATCCCAGGTCGCGAGCCCAGGTGCCAGTCCAATCGGGTGCTAGTCCGCGAGACAGTTCGCGCACCCACGCGCGGGCCTCATCGAGAGCCCATTCAGGTTCCCGGTAGGGGGCCCAGTCGCGAGCCCAAGCGCGGGTCCAGCCGCGAGCCTCGTCGAGAGCGCGATTCAGATCCAGGTCGCGACCCAATCCGAGAAACACGTCCGTGGCCAGGTCGAGACCCCAGTCGAGAGCCCAGTTGGGCTCGGGCTGGTCTGGAGCCTCGAAATCAGACAAGTCGCGAGCGCAGTCTCTTGCTAAATCATGGGCACGGGCGTGGGCAAGAGCTTCTTCGGCTGCCGTTAGGTTCTGCGGCCAAAACAATTCGGCGACGTCCTGAGTCACGGCACGGCCGGTCGTGACGGTCCAGGATTGTAGCCGATAGCCAAGCAATCGGCGCCGCGATGGCCAAGCATTGAGCAATCCAACCGGACCGCCCGGCCAGAATGGCGAATGACCAACGAGAATGCGGCCGGTCGAAAACCGCTCTTGTGAAGCATCATTATTTGTGGATAACGCTCCTGCGAATGCTGACAGAAGCGGAGAAACGGGGTGATTAATAGTAAGATCCAATTGCCTAGACCATCCGCTCAGACGGAGCCACTCGAATCCTGTTGCACACTCAGCGGCTGCCGAATTCGCGGCTGATCTCAGCGTATTAATCGGCTGGTCATGGCTGGCTTGAAAAGCACTCGCCGCATAGTCGAAAGATTCCGTCCACTGGTCTCGCAGGCGGGCAAAGAACCGGGCCGCCCATTGGTCCAGAAAACGCCGGGCCGTTCCATCGGCCAGCATCGCTCCGGCCAAACCGAGCCCTTTGTCCGATTCCAAGAGCTTATCCATGATGGGATCCCAACTCTCCGGCGCGGCCCCATCCACCTGAGCCGCCCACAGACGCAGGGTCTCCCACCAAGTGGTGTCTTCGAGCCGCTCCATTGCCAGTTCCAAATCATGCGGCGGTTTCAGCCGTTCCTTTGCGTGTTTGGCGGCGAGGTACTCCTGAAAGCTGAGGTGAGCGAACTGAAGGCTTTGGTCCGTGAAGTCAACCATCAAGCCAGCGCGGGAGCAGAGCCAATAGAGGAAGCCGTTTTTCTCGCCTTCTTTCCACTCTTTCGGAAGACCGTCCAACGCCTGTTCCCATGACGTCCGGATTAGGCTATCCTGCTTGCCTTTGCCTTGACCCACCTTCATGTCAAAAGCGAGCCTCGCGATGACCCGCAGGCGCTCCTCGCTATCGGTTGGCCGCCACTCGGCGGAATGTGCGCGGACGCCCTGTACCTCCTGGGTCTTGGGGATGGCATCCAGCAGATTCGTGATGCACCGCTCATACAGCTTATGGCGTTTATCCGGTAACGTTTCCACGCGGCTGATCATCAGCATCATCACCAGCAGCAACGGAATCTCCGTCAGTTCGCCCGCCTTCGGGGAGCGCCGAAGCGCTTCTTGAAAGCGTGTATCGAAACCGGTCGCGCTCGGTTTGTCCCCCGGATAACAGGCCGCGTAGAAGCGCGTCGAAAACGCCTTCACATCATCGGGAGACAGCGGCGCCACATCCCACAACCGGAAGCGATCGCTGTGGGTTGGGCACGAATGGCCATAGGGGCGCGACGTCACCACCACACGCAGTCGCGGACAGTCGCCAACTAGCCCGAGGAGTTTCGCGCGAATGTCTTTGCCCAAATCCCCCAGCTCATCCCAGCCGTCCACCAGCAACACGGGTATCGGCGCGGAATTGTCCTTCCAGATGTGCGAGAGGATTTCGGAGTCCACTTCATGGCTGGCAAGCCAACCGCGCAAGTAGCCGTCCAAGCTGGATGACGTCGGCCTCCAATCGCGCGCCAGGCTGCGCAACTCGATCATGAACGGAAACGCGCCCGTATCCTGCAGCAACCGATTGAAGGTGCGCCGCAACCAGGTAGTCTTCCCGCTGCCGCCGCGCCCGCGCACGATGCGCAGCCGGTCCCCGGTGAGAATCGCGGCGGGAAGAATGGGCTCAGCTTCTTTGCCGCCTTCCGGCGTGAACCTGAGTTCAAAGTAAGCGTCGTCCAACCGCAATTGCTCGACGCGCCCTTGCGGACCGCCTGCCTGGACCACGCCGACACCAGAGAAATCCAAAGTCGTGTAAACTTCAGCGAGCCTCTTACGCGCCTGGTCGAAGTTCGGCTTTCCGTGCCCAACGCAAAATGCTTCCTTCCAAGCCTTGCCGAAGAAATCTTCGACGAGGTCAGTCCGCGACTTCAGTTTGACGTTGAGTTCTTCCGCGTCCCAGACTTCGAGCGCGACGTCGTCGACCTCAAGCAGGTTCCGCTGAGCCTCGATCATCTTGACCTGCTTAGTCTCGCGCAGCGCTTGAGTGCAGCAGAGCACGAAGCGCTGCGCGGGCACCTTAAATTCTCCCTCCAGGAACTTAGTAACCGCCTCTTTAATTTGCGGCGGCCCAAACGATTCGACTCGTTTGCACTGATAGACCGTGTATTTGTCTTCGCCTTTGCGCTTGCCAATGATGTCGATGCCTTGCTGATCCTGACCCGCCGTCCCGTACAGTCGGCAATCGGGGTCTTCCTCCTTCGCGAGCCGCAAGCAAAGGTCCTCAAAGCGTTCCCAGCCGATCTTGTCAAACGGGAGTTCCTGATTCTTCGTAACGGTGGGCGGCGGGATTTTCATCGGCGGATTGCCGTAGTGTATCGCTACTGCCGGGCCTGCCGGAAAGCGATAGGATCAAGGAAGAAGATGACCACAGACGCGGGGAAGAAAGGGAAACCGCTTTGCGCCCGGCTTAGCCCCGTCATTTGGTGACGTAGCGCCGCACCAAGCCCTTGGTTTCGCGGCCTAGCGTGGAGTACCCTTGCCGCCTCAATGTCCTGTCCACCCAAGCATGAATATCGGCCCGTCCCTCCGCCTGGAAGCCCACCTCCTGGCTGCCCTCCAGAAAAGCCTCGATCTGCCCTCAGGCTCGGATTCTCGATCTCTTGCATTCGAATGAGCAATCCCCAGCTTGGCCCCTCCCGCGCCCTTCAGGCTCATCTTGTATTGGAATCGACCAATTTCACGTTCGCCTGGGTTAAGCTAGAGAGTTCATGGCTGGTAGGGTTTCTCTTTTTGTCACTTGCATAGGCGATCAATTGTTTCCCAAGGCGGGGCTGGCCGTAGCCGACGTCCTTGAGCGGCTGGGATACCGGGTCGATTTTCCCGAAGCCCAAACCTGCTGCGGACAACCGGCTTTTAACAGCGGCTACTGGGATGAAGCGCGCAAGGTCGCCGACCACTTCCTACGGGTGTTCGGCGATTCGGACTACATCGTCATTCCCTCCGGTTCCTGCTGTTCGATGGTTGGCCACCACTTCGCCGACCTCTATAAGCAAGACCCTGACAAACTTCGCCAGGCGCATGCGCTCGAATCGCGCGTTTGGGAGTTTTCCAAATTCCTAACCGAAGTGGCTCAGGTGGAGGATCTCGGCGCGCGTTTCCCGCACAAAGTGACCTATCACGACTCCTGCCATGCGCTGCGCGAAATGGGCGTGAAAGCCGGCCCGCGGCGTCTGCTCTCGAAAGTGCGAGACCTTGAGTTCGCTGAAATGGATACTTGCGAGGAGTGTTGCGGCTTTGGCGGCACCTTCTCGGTGAAGTTCGATCAAGTGTCGGGCGGCATGGCTCGCGGCAAAATCGAATCGATCCAACGGTCGGGCGCTGAGTATGTCGTCTCGATCGATTCCAGTTGCCTGATGCAGATGCAAGGCGCGCTGCTTCGCTCCGGCAGTTCCGTTCGCACCATCCACCTTGCTGAAGTGCTGGCCAGCCGTTAAGAGGGGCAACCTACGAAATGAGTTTTTTCCCCGTTGAAAAACTGACGGCCGCCGTCTCCAATCCGAAGCTGCAAACGGCCATCTACGATTCCACCGCGCGTTTGATGAACAAACGCAAAGCCGTCATCGGCCCCGATTCGATCGACGATTTCGAAGCCTATCGTGAGCAGGCGCGCCTCATCAAGCAGCACACCATCGACAATCTGGATTTCTATCTCGAAGAGCTGGAGCGCAACGTCGTCAAGCATGGCGGCAAAGTGATCTGGGCTCGCGATGCCGACGAAGCCGTGGCGTTCGTGCGCGCTCTGTGCCGGGAAAAAGGCGTCAAGCGCGTGGTCAAGTCCAAATCGATGACTACCGAAGAAATCGAACTCAACCATGAGCTTGAGCGCGACCATATCGATGTCGTCGAAACCGACCTGGGCGAATATATCCTCCAACTGGCCAACGAAAAGCCATATCACATCGTGGCGCCCGCCCTGCACAAGACCCGTTACGACGTAGCCGATATCTTCACCGAAAAACTAGGCGTCGAGCGCGAAGAAGTAATCGAGAAGCAGACGATGATTGCACGCCGCGTGCTACGCGAAAAATTCGTGACGGCCGAACTCGGCATCACCGGCGCCAATTTCATGATTGCGGAGTCGGGCGCCATCAGCATTACCGAAAACGAAGGCAACGCGCGTCTATCGAGTTCTGCGCCGCGCATTCAAATCGCCATCGCAGGCATCGAGAAAGTGATCCCGCGCGCCCAGGACCTCGCGACGTTCCTGAAGGTGCTGGGCCGCAGCGCGACCGGGCAGCCTCTCACTGTCTATACGTCGTTTTTATCGGGCCCCCGCCGTCCAGGCGAGATCGACGGCCCCGAAGAATTCTACTTGCTCCTGCTCGACAACGGCCGCACCAAAGTCCTCGCCGACGAAGGCAAGCGCCAGTCTCTTTACTGCATCCGCTGCGGCGCCTGTCTGAATCACTGCCCGGTCTATCGCAAGATCGGCGGGCATAATTATCCATGGGTTTACTCGGGCCCGATCGGCGCTATATTATCGCCCCAATTTCACGGCGTGTCTACCGACCCCTGGCTGCCCTATGCCTCCAGCCTATGCGGCGCTTGCGCCGAAGTCTGCCCCGTGAAGATCGAGATCCCGAAAATCCTGCTGGAACTTCGCCACGAAGTTACGGACGCCAAGCGCCTCGCCGGCGACGGCCGGATGGAAAAGCTGGTGTTTCAGCTTTATTCATTTGTTATGACGCGTCCCGGCCTTTACTCCTTCCTGGCAGGCCTTGCCCCGCGCTTCTTCCCCGGCCGCCGCGATGGGGCGTGGATCAACAAGGTGCCGGGCGTGATGGCGATTCCGCCAGTAGCTGGTTGGCTGAGCCAGCGCGATTTGCCGCCGCCGCCAGAGAAAAGTTTCCGCGAATGCTGGCGCGAGCGAAGCGGAGGCCGCCGATAATGTCTTCTTCCCGCGAAGTCGTTCTGCGCACAGTTCGCACCGCTCTTGGCCGCGCGGCCGGAGCGGGTGTTCCTCCTGTTCCTCCGCCGCTCATCAAGATTCCTGTGATGACGATGGAGCGCCGCATCGAAGTATTCATTGCGGCCTTTGAAAAACTCAATGGCCAGGCTCACCGTGCTACGTCGCCCGCTGAAGCGCTTTCCTGCGTTCAGCGAATTCTCGCTGGCCGCCGCGCGATCGTTTCCAACGCGCCTTTCCTGGACGAGTGTGGGATTGCCACCTTGCCGGGCATCGAGTCCGGCCTAACCGATCGCGCCAAACTACGCGAAGCGTGTTTGTATTTGGACGTCGGGATTACCTCGGTGGATTATGCTTTGGCCGACACCGGATCTTTCGTCTTGTTCTCCTCCGCGGAAGAAGCGCGTATGATTTCGCTGCTCCCTCCCTGTCACATCGCGATCGTTCCGCGCGAGCGGATCCTTACGGGGCTTGACGAACTTCTCACGCTGCACCCAGTGCCATCGGACCGGTCCAGTTCCATGGTGTTGATTACCGGCCCCAGCCGCACTGCCGACATCGAACAGATATTGGTTCGCGGCGTCCACGGCCCTGGCGAAGTGCATGTCATAGTGGTGTAGATGAGACCTTTGCTGTTCCCGGGCCTTATTCTATTTGTTGCCGGGGCGTCCGCACAAAGTTTCGAAGCCGGCGCGCATGTGGGTGTCAGCCGGATTTCCGGCCGCGATATCGGCACGCTTTCCGTGGGCGGAACCGACCGTATTCAGCTCAAGGACGGCTGGCGATTCGGTGGCCGCATGACGATCAACAGTTCGACCTTTTTCGGGCATGAAGTCGGCTACGCCTATAACCGGACCGCCTTCGTTCTCCAATCGGAAAAGGCGGGTACGGCGATTCATCAGGGCTTTTATAATTTCCTGGTCTACGCCACGCCGGAAGGCTCGAAGGTGCGTCCCTTCGCCGCCGGTGGAGTGCACTTTGCCAACACCATCTATCCGGGGCTGACCGTTTCTCAAGGCGGCGGCTCCAACAAAGTGGGCGTGAACTACGGCGGCGGTATCAAGGCGAAAGTCTCGTCGCGTTACCTGATTCGATTCGACGTCCGGCAATACCTGCAAGGTAAGCCCTTCGACTTTCCCGGGCAGTCCGGTAAACTCAGGCTCCTCGAAGTGTCCGCCGGTTTTTCGTTACACCTTTAACATCGTCATTCCCCAACACATTAAAATGAAGCTCTCCGACGTTCGAAAAATGGCGATCCGCCAACAGACGCGTGTGTCTTTTCTCCTGTCCGACGGGCGCGAGTGCGTCGTGAAGGAAGATGGGATCGCGAGAATTCCAGGCATCAATGAAATTCCCGTCTTGAATCTGGAGGACGAATTCGCCCTCGCGGTCGAAATGCGGCTCGAAACTGCCGGCAGCCCGGCCAAAACGGCTCCCCGCACAGTGAAACGAGCCGAACTGGAAAAGTTGGTTGGTTCCGGTCCTGCAGCCGAGCCGGACGATCACGACGAGTAGCGTTTAGAATCGATTACAATCTTACAGTGAGCCCTTAGCCCCCAGCTCGGGCCGGGCTTGGTCTGTCGGCTGAAAAAGGATAAGAACAAGATAATGGAAAAGCTAGCCCAAAACATCCAGGAAGCTTTCCTCAACAGTGCCCGCAAGGAGAGGATTTTCCTCACCATTTATTTGATGAGCGGGGTCAAACTGTCGGGAAGAATCAAGAGCTTTGACAAGTACTCGGTCATTCTGGAATCCAACAACCAGGAACAATTGATTTTCAAACACGCCATCTCAACCGTGGTCGTGTCGCGTCCAGTACAAGGTGGACCGCCGCCGCCACATCTATCCGCTGCTCCCGGAGCACCGGGCGGGATTCCTGGACACGCGATGCCGGCGCCAGGGCATGAGACCGGCGAAGCATAAGCCAAGCAGGTCAGCCATTGAGCATTATTTCGCCAGACAACACGGCAGCAAGGCGTCCGCGGCGCGAAGGAGCAATCCTGGTCGGCCTGGATCTGAAGCGCCACACGCGGGCCTCGGCAGGGGACACGCGGGAATTGACCGCGGCCGAGTCGCTCGATGAATTGGCGGCGCTCGCCGAAAGCGCGGGGGCCGAAGTGATCGCCCGCGTGCTTCAGTCGCGCGATGCCCCGGAAGCCGCCACATTGATCGGTGCTGGTAAAGTGACCGAATTGGCCGAACAGGCCGAGGCGTTGGACGCGAGTGTCGTGCTGTTCGATCGCGACCTTTCGCCCACACAGCTTCGCAATCTCGAACGTGCGCTGCCATGCAAAGTCATTGACCGGACGCAGCTCATCCTCGACATCTTCGCTCATCGCGCCCGCACGCGCGAAGGGCAACTACAGGTGGAACTGGCGCAGCTCGATTACTTGCTGCCGCGCCTCACCGGCAGAGGCGTGGAGTTGTCGCGTCAAGGCGGCGGCATCGGCGCGCGAGGTCCCGGCGAAACTAAACTCGAGACCGACAAGCGTAAGATCGCCGACCGCGTAAAAAAACTGAAGGATCAACTGGAAGCCGTGCGCTCGCATCGCACCAACCAGCGCCGCCAACGGCAATCGGTGCCCTTAGTCACAGTCGCCTTAGCCGGGTACACCAACGCCGGCAAATCGACGCTCTTCAATCGACTGACCGGCGCGGGCGTGTTGGCGGATGCCAAGATGTTCGCCACGCTCGATCCGACGGTGAGACAGGTCCATCTTCCCAGCCGCCGCCGCGCGCTCCTGTCGGATACGGTAGGCTTTATCGCCAACCTGCCCGCCACGTTGGTGAAGGCGTTCCGCGCCACGCTGGAAGAGGTTGGCGAAGCGGCGTTAATTCTCCACGCCGTCGATGCTTCGTCGCCCTACGCGGCTGAGCAGACGGCGCAAGTGATTCGTGTGCTCTCCGAAATCGGCGCCGCCTCTGCGCCGCAGTTGCTGGTGCTGACCAAGGCGGACCGTTGGGCGGAATTGCGCGGCGGCCCGGACGATCCGGTTCATCGCATCCTGGCCGAGTTCGGCTTGGCTTCGCTCCCGGCCCCCCGCTACGTGGCGGTCTGCGCGCACACGGGCGAAGGGCTGGAGGAACTGGCGCGCGTCATCGACGAGTTACTCCCACTCGATCTGCTCCAGACGCTGTGGTTTCAGTTTTCACACTCAGAGGCGAGCCACCTCAATCTTCTCCATGAATACGCTCGCGTAGAGACGGAACGTTGGACCGCCGACGGGGCCATCGTCAAAGCCGAGGTCTCCGAATCGGTGCTGAGAAGGCTGGAAAAGTTCCGCATTCCCACGCCCGAGTGACCCTTGCTATAGTGGATTGACCGCAGCGATGAATGTTCCTAACCTGTTGACGCTGCTCCGCATTTTCTTCGTGCCGATGTTAGTTGCGGCGCTGGTGCAGGATTCCGTCCAGTTTCAAATCGGCGGCTTTCTTTTCCATAACGACTATCTCGCGCTGGCCGTTTTTCTGGCCGCCGCCTTCACGGATCTACTCGACGGATTTCTCGCGCGCCGCTGGAAACAGATCACGACAGTCGGCACGTTGCTCGATCCGATCGCGGACAAACTGCTTGTCTCGGCCGCCCTGATTTCACTGGTGCAAGTGCGTGCTCTCGCCGGTTGGATGGCGATCCTGATTATCGGGCGTGAGTTCGCCGTTTCCGGCTTGCGAAGCATCGCAGCCTCAGGCGGGTTAACGATCAAAGCCAGCGACCTCGGCAAGACGAAAATGGTTTCCCAGGTCGTCGCCGTTTCACTCGCGCTACTAGGCATGCGCCATCCCGAGATGCGTCCCTGGGCGGCCTTCTTCATGTGGGTCGTGGTGTTCTTCAGTCTGCTCTCGGCCGGTATGTACTTCGTCAAATTCTGGCGCCAGATTGAGAACAACGTAAAACTGGCCCGCCGCCGTGAGTTACTGTTACTGGAGCGCCGCCGTCAACGGGAGGAACTCAAGCAGCGCCGCGCCCGGGCCGCCGAAGCCCGCGAGACCGGCGTGACCGGCTTTTCGGATTAACCGCCGGCCCGCGTCGCCCGGCGGAGCTACGATAGGGACCATGGTGCTGAGTGCCAAGGAAGAGTCGCTAATCAGTGTGGTCCGCGCACTGCCGCTGGTGGAGGCCGGAAGAGTACTCGACTGGGCACACCAACCGGCCGATCTAGCGGATGGCCTCGCTATCGATTGGTCCGATAGTTGGTCGGATGAGGACCTCGCCGACGCGACAGCGGCGGCAATGCGCCGCGTCGAGGAGCAGGACCCCGAAACTCCGTGAATCCCGGTGATCTCGTCATCAGGGCTTTTCCCGGTGTTCAGTCAACCAAGACCCGGCCAGCCGTCGTGCTCTCCACCGGGGATTATCACCGCCACCGGCCAGATGTCATCGTTGGTATTATGACGACGCAGACGCCTCACGTGTTGGCCCCAACAGACTGCGCGTTGCTGGATTGGAACCAAGCGGGCTTGCATGCGCCGTCGCACTTTCGATTGTTTCTTGTGACGCTCCCTCACCGCGAGGTACGTCTGATTGGGCGCCTTTCCGATTCGGATTGGCAATCCGTTCAGACTTGTTTTGAGCATGGCTTCGGCCGGCCGTTCTCTTCGATAGCCTAACCGCAAGGACACTCACGCAAAAACCAGACGGCGGCCAATCGGCTCGGGAATCGGATCGCCAAATTCCTTGGCGGTTTCCAGCCACAAGCCGATGGCATCTTGCGCGTTGCGTAAGGCTTCTTCTTGTGAGTCGCCATGAGCGGCGCACCCGGCGAGTTGAGGAACCTCCGCAATGTAGGCGTCGTCTTCTTTGCTCCAGTAAATAATCACTTCGTACTTGGTCATTCGCCACCTGATTTTGCCTCGAGAATCACTACTGCCCAGACTTGTTTGACCTGATAAGGCTTGGCTTGGGCTCTCGCTCTTTGGAGGTTGATCTTGGCGGCAACCCCGATCTTGCGAAATATGTGATGGCTGCCCTTCACGCGCTTCTCAAACCCCAAGCTTTCGAGTAAATGGAATAGGTCCTCGAACCGGATGGCTGCATCGGAGGTTCCATCGGAGGTTCCACTCAAAACCCGCCGAAGGACTTGGTCCGAAGCCACGAAAGCATCTTACCAATTGAAGGGGATTCAGAGACTCGCCCGTAGTCGCGCTGAAACCGCCGAAGGCGGAACGCGGCGGGCCGGGTGTACTGGCCGCCACTCTCCCCTTCGTCCCCCTGGTACGGAGCCGAAGACGGTTCCAATCTTTTGCTCGCATCGCAGTCAGGGTGGATCTGCGGACTCCGGGGCAAAACATTCTAAGAAGTTTTTCAGAGCGGGCAAAAGGGTTCACTTTTGCCCACAGGTATGGAGACCAACTTCCGAGTAGCCGACGCTTCGCCCGGAGGCTTCCCAGCCACGCCGTTTCGCGACCACATCCGGGTTCGTACCAGTTGCATCCAATGCTGCGCCAGGCAGCTCAGGGCGTAGCGACATCGTCCGGCGGATGATCCTTACTAGACTTGGGTTTTGTAAGCCAGTCCCTGGTAGGGTAGACAGGGGTCATTTCTGCAAGAGAAGGCACCGGATTGGCGGGTTATGATGATGGTTGCACCGGGCCGAAAACAGATAACCGGGTTTCCTAGCCGGCTCGGCTAATGCTTTCACCTACATCACACTATGAGCCACGATGACCAATCGTCACTAGTTGCCGCGATACAGGAAGCGTCAAATCGTCGCGGCCTTGCTGCTGCGGACGTTGCCGCAGCCCTCGGAGTCTCTGCCAAGCACCTTCGAACCTGCTTCGCGGGAAGAGCGCGTCTGGCCCCCTCGCGTTTGGTCGTAGCCTGCCGCGAACTGGGCGTTGATTTCGCCCTTCTTTCGAAGACTTTGGACGAACTGGTCGGGCAGACCACGCTGTTGCGGGCCTCACGTGCGGCTCAGCGCTATGATTGCTCATACTGTAGGAACGCGATACGGCAGGGTCAAACCTACGTCCGTTTGGAAAGTTCTGGCCTCGCGCGACGCAGAGGAATACCCGTCGAGTACTTCTGCCGCATTTGCGCTTTGCGCGCGGGATGGCTCCACGAAGCGGAGAATCCAGCTCCAGTGCTGAAGGACGAAGCAGAACTCGATGTCCGGCAGATGGTGCTGCCGTTCGCCCAGCACCTGAAACCCACTTTGATTCAACTTATCGACATCAGCGAACCGTTGCACAGGCGAATCGCCGCCGACCCGGTGCTCATGATGAGGCTGACGCCCGCTGAATTTGAACGGTTCGTGCTGGAGCGACTTTCCGCGATGGGAATGTGCCCGCAGTTGGTCGGCGGCGGCACAAATCGGCGAGACGGTGGTATTGACATCATCTTCACACCGCCCAAATCGTTCCCCTTTCCATTTCTTGGCGCGGTGCAGGTCAAGCATCATCGCGACCGCTCAACTAAGGTTGGGCCGGGACCGGTGCGTGACCTGATGGGGGTATTGGCGACGTACAGGTTATTCTCAGCCGGCATGATCGTTACGAACACTAGCTTCACCGCCGACGCCCGCGATTTCGCTGCCCGCGGTTCGGCTCTTATGCGGCTGCGGGACTTCAGCGACTTGATGCGCTGGGTCGCCGACAACTTCGTTGACGATGCCGAATGGAGGGAAATACCACGCCGCATTCAGTTGTGTGAGGGAATCTCAGTGGATGTCCGCTAAGCGCCATTTATCTTCATGTATTCCTGCAAACTTGGGCGGCGCTTGCCCGTCAGAACGTTACTGATATTGATGACTGAACATGATAAGGCACAGCTAGGAAGCCCCCCAACGCCGAGACTGGGCCGCCGTCTGCCCCCACCCTCTGAGTAGGGGACCATTCGCCCGGAATCGGAGAGGCGGCCCTTCTACGATAGGGCGTTGTCCGGCCAAGTGGCACTTCCCTGAACGGCATCTCACACACTCCCGCAAGACGATGCTAGCCAATATCGGACGCCCCAACCGTCTCGTATGGACGTCCAGTGGCAATATCTAGCCAATCGTGGAATTGGGCCTCAGTTGCATCGCTTTTGGCGAGGTTGCAGGCAAGGTGGACAAGTTGAAAATTTTCAGGACCATAGCTGCCGGAGCCGCTGTCCTTACGATCCGGTGAGGCCTGAAGGAGCTTGTTCTGCGGTTGCATAAGCATCGAGCCCCCACAAAGCGCGCAGCAGAGGGGCTGCTGTCGCAATTGCTCGGCTACCACCAAAATTAGTTCGGCTGATGGCATTGCCGTCCTCTCCGGGGCCATCCGCGCTTGGATGCTGCCCGAAGCGTTTACGCGGTGAAGAATCAGGCCGGCAATTCGAACAGACTCTTGATTCAAGATGCGGTCATTCTGCAAAGCCTTCAATGTGAGTGCCGGCCTCATGGCCGGCTGCAGTGGTAGGGACTGTTCGGTTATCTCAAGGCCCAAGATACTCTCGCGTTCTTCCGTATCTATCTCACGGACCGAGCCCCGATATGGATACTGCCCCAACAATGAATAGGATCGGGGCAAGATGTCGGCAGACGAAGGCCGGGAAACGAACGTCCATGCCTGCAAGACCCCTAGTGAGAACTCCCACTGGCCCGGATAGTCTCTCTGAGCACGTTGCCAACTCGCAGGCGGCACTATTTGCTCGGTGCGGTAGGATCTGGTGAGATCGATAGTCAGGGCGGAAAGCAAGCGTCCACGGTACTCCAACTCAGTGGCTTTGCCTGAAGTGCCAGTCAGAAGAATGAAATCGGATTCCGGCCGGTACTTCCGATCTAGGTGCGGCTTGAGCGCCGGTTGCGTGTAGGACATGGCAGGCCATGATTCGTCCACGGGGCCATAGACGGACTTCAGAAAAAATCGGCTTTCACTCTTCGCAATGTGGTACAGATGCATCACACTCAGGATATACGCGAAGAAACAATCAGCGGACATTGGGCCCAGAGTGGCGACATGCGAAAGCGGTCGGCCCGTCTGGATGGGGCGTAAACCAAGCGTTTGCGCACGCGAGAGACCTCACCTAGCGTGACCAGGGAATGCGAGGGCCAACCCAAGACAGGTAACCTGATCGTTCGTGCCCCTCCGAAATCGAAAGTGTCGCCTTTCTGAACGTCGCCTATCAACTGCGGAGTGCATGCGAGGCCGCGATCAGAGATGGAGAAGCCTTCGACGTCGTCATACACGCCATCGAACGTTTGGGCCTATTCTCAAAGGCTCTATCGGCGATCTGGGCAAGTACGAGAGGAAGCTGTCTGACCTTGCCGGAGAGCAGGATGAGCCCAAATCCATCACCCCTTTTTCTCTTTGGTTTCACTTAGTTCGGGATGCACGCAACGATGCACTACACCAAGGCGCGTTCGCTCGCCATCGAACCATTCACACGATTGAATTGGCCCTACGGCTGGAGGATGCCTTGAGACAGCAAGTACCTGCCATCGTCGAAAACTACATGGTTCGAAACCCCACGTGTGCAGAGTGTTGGCAACCGATTAGTCTAATTCGCCAACAGATGCTCGCGAACGCTTTCTCCTTCATGCCAGTCAAGACCGAGTGAGGTTAGTGGCGACTATAGTCGGACGCCGACCTCGCGAGGTACCTCAGGGAAAATCGAGGCGAGCGAAAAACACGTCTGGCTCGGCAACTGAAGGAAACCGGAATAGCCCACACTCCCGCAATTTTCGTTTCGGCGAAAGACGAACTCGCCGGAGCGAAGAGAAACATGCCCGGCTAATTCTGTTACTCTCTCTAACGATGCGCGCCCAGCCACTCATCGCCGTAACCCATGTCGCAAAGGTTTCCAGCCCGAAGCCGATGGCGCCTTGCGCGTTGAGTTGGGGAACCTCCGCAATGTAAGGCGGCGTGGAATTAGTTGCACACCATGGAAGAGCGCCAACTCCCGCGTCCTGGTGTTTGTCGCTGAAACGCGGTACAAAGGGTTAGCCTTTTGAGGCGAAAGGATCCCATCTTGAGCTTTCTCGTGATGCCCGCTGCGGGCTCTTGCCTGCTCGTGTCGACGCTGCCCGCCGGGGGCGGCGCCGGTGGTCCGATTGCGATATCCAAGCCCGTGGGCCAAGGCCCGCTCGCCCGGAACCTACCCGAGGATGTCAAGATCATCCAGGATGCGCTGAATCAAGTGACCGTGCAAGGCGCGCCCGGCGGCCCCATGCCGTTCCTGACCGTCGATGGCATTAAGGGGCCAAAGACACAGACGGCGATCACCAAGTTCCAGCAGACGCAAGTGAAGTCCATCAACGCCGACGGCTTGGTGGAGACGGGCAAGAAGACCATTCTGCGCCTGAACGAGATTGTGGCGCCGCTTTCGAAGTTCGATCTGAACGCTAAGCTTGCCGCCAGTCTCCCGCTGGTGCGCGCCGCGTTGGCCGCTGCGGTCCAGAACCTGACGCTAGTCATCACCAACGGACCGGGGACGCCGGGGCCCGCCGCAGTGGCTGAAGACCGGCTCAACCGGCATTTCAACCTTAACAACGCGTCGCCGTCCGAGCAAAGCGCAGGCCGCGTCATTCTGTTTGAAACCTACTCGGAGATGGCGCTGGTGGTGAACCAGCCGGATCTGTTCAACCTGCTCGGCGCCATTGAGGCCTTCGATGTCGACCCGGCGAACGCCAAGATTGCACTCACCACCGCGAAAGGCGTCTTTGAACCGCCTTTAAAGGACGGAGCGGACAACCCCGCCCGCCATATTCGCCTCGGTCTCGGATTCTTCGCGCCCAACGTCACCGCGGACTTCGCGGCGTTCATCCTGCTCCACGAAATGGCGCACTTCACCAGCCGGCGCGACGGCGAGTTGATCGGCGACCATGGGCGCGGCTGGTTCGACGACGCCTTCATCAAGCCGCTCAGTGCCTCTAAGCGGCTCCTCAATGCCGACAGCTACGCCAGCTTCGCGCATGAGTGCCGCACGGGAAGCGCCGTCAAACCGGCGTTTGTGAAGACTGCGCCCGGCGGACTGGGCGGCGCCCGGTGACTTACTTCAACCGCTACGCCAACGCCGGCGCCGCCGCAATCACCTGCTTGGCCGCCAGCGTCCCATACGGCGTGCGGTCCACATCGTAACCCTCCCTCTCGTATTCCCACTCCACCGGCATGTACTCGCCGCCTTCGCCGGACCAATAGCCGCAGAACATGGTCGTCGCCGTTCCTGCCGGTCTACACAAATTCTGGCGGCAGATTGAAAACAACGTGAAGCTGGCGCGCCGCCGTGAGTTACTGCTGCTGGAGCGGCGCTGTCAGCGCGAGGAACTCAAGCAACGTCGCGCCCGGGCGGCCGAAGCCAGAGAGACTGGCGTGACCGGGTTTTCGCCTATAACCCACTGCGTGGGGATTACCGGGAAGCGGTGCTGCGCTTGGCCGACCCAATCAACTCAGCTTTGAGGGTTCGATCACGCGGTTTCCCTTGAGACTGTCTTCGGGCATTACTCCGGCCGCAATGCTTCCATCGGATCGATCGAGGCGGCGCGCCGGGCGGGCAAGAAGGCTGCGGCTACGGCTGCGGCGCCAAACAGTCCGGTCACCATCAGGATCACGGCGGGATCAACCACCTGGGTTCCAAAAAGGAACTTTTCAACTAGGCGGCCCGCCGCTAAGCTAGCCGCCAAGCCCGCAACTAGGCCGCCTAGCACCGGACCGGCAGCCTCTGCCATCGTAAGCCTATACACACTTCTTCTTGTAGCGCCGAGAGCGATTCGAACTCCGATCTCCTGCTTACGCGCCGCCACCGAGTAACTGAGAACGCCGTAGATTCCTAGCATCGCCAGTAGGAGAGCGGATGCGCCGAAAGCAACCAGGACGAAAGTCTGGAAGCGCTCGCGCGATAGCGAATCGGCAAGCTGCGCGTCCATTGTCTTCGCGCGGGCGATCATAACGCTGGGCGCCTGCTTTGTGATCGCTTCCCGCATGCTCGAAACCAGCGCGTCAGCCGCATAGCGGCTGCGAGCGACGAAGTAGAGCTGACCCGGCGTCCGGAAACCGTAGTGTACATAAATCATCCGGGCCGGTTCTGCTTTGAGCGAGGTGTTGCGCGAATCCCTTACGACGCCGATCACGGTAAGGGTCTTGCCGAGCGCGTTGACTTGACCGCCGATCGGATCGGTAGCGTCCCACAACGCCTTGGAAACGCCTTCAGACAAAATGATGCTATTGAGATTCCGGTCGCGATCCTCAAAGAACCGCCCAGCGGCTAGCCTTTGGCCGGTTGCCTCGAAGTATCCGGGACTGGCCCAGCGCGCATTAACCATCGGTCCTTTCCGATCTGGCCTGTCCGGACGGTCCGCAAATTCGATCCAACTGTCTCCCTCAAGCGGCATCGCGCTGAAGAATCCGGCTGATTCGACACCAGGGATCGCCCGGAGATTCTGTAGAGCGCCGTCAATGAACGACACCCGGTTGGCAGAGTCACCGAAGGATTTTGCGGTAAGCCGAACCTCCGCGATCGCCGAGTTTGACGGATCGAAGCCTTTCTCCTGGTGGAGCAGATGCAGCAGGCTCTTCGAGAATAAGCCGGTGACGAGCAGCAGAGCCGTACATCCGAACACCTGGACGCCGATCAGCCAAAGGCGCAATCGTTGGCCGGATCTGCTGCCTGCGACGGCGCGGCCGCCGGCGCTGTGCTGCAACGCTGCCTGGGGGTCGTTGTTGAGCAGTCTCATCGCAGGCAGCAATCCGGTGAGGAGACTGGCGGCAATCGTAACGGCAGCGAAAAAAAGCAATACCGTTAGGTCGAGCCGGACCTCGGCGAGCCGCGGTATGTCGATGGGAGAGTAGGAGCGAAACATCGACAACCCGATGAAGGCCAGGAGAACTCCGAGCGCGCCGCCAATCAAGGTGAGCGTCAGGTTCTCGGCGAGTGCGCCCCAAATCAAACGCCACCGGGCCGCCCCGAGCGCGGCTCGCACCGAGGCATCCCGGCGATGTGTCAGAGCCCGGCCGAGTTGGGCGTTGGCCAGATTGAGGCAGGCGATCAGCATGAGTCCCGCCACGGCTGCCATCAAGAGCCAGAGGGCGGAACTGGAATCGCTCACCATCGCTTCCTGCATCGGCTGCAGCGACGCGCGGAACTCGCCCGGGCTTCTGTCACCACCACCACCGCTCGCCATTTCGCGCCATAGCTGATCCTGAATGCCGTTGAGTTGGGCAGAGGCTGAGCCGATGGTTGCGCCGGGGGCGAGGCGCGCCAGCGTCACCCAATTTCCGTAGTTTCCATTCCATGGCATCTTTTCGTAGTCAAACCGGTTGGGGAAGAACATCCAAGGCTCAGGAACTCCACTCTTCGGTTGGGCGCCAAGGAAAGACCGCAGCGCGTTCGCATTCGGAAAGCGGAAACTCTCCGGCAGCACACCAACCACTTCCCTTGGAACATCGTTAACCCGGATCACTTTGCCGATCACACCCCGATCCCCATGAAATAAGTTCTGCCAAGCCGTGAATGTCAGGATGGTGACGGCCGGCCCGCCGCTTTGGCCCTCATCGGACAGGAAGTTCCGCCCGAGCAGCGGAGACACTTGCAGTACCTCGAACAGGTTGGGTTGGCAGAATACTGAGCCAACCATCCGCGGGCTTTCCGAATCCACCGCGGCGCCAGCTCTTCCGTTTTGGAAGGACGTCATTCCCGAGAATGCATCCGACCTTCGCGCCCACACGCCGGCATGCCTCGTGTTGGGGCCCGTGGGGCCACCACCCAGGGACTTGACATGCTCCCAGATCACCACTAGCCGGTTGCTCTCGCGGTACGAGAGGGGTTTGAGAAGGACCGAGTCGACAACCGTGAAGACCGCAGTGCTGGCTCCGATCCCCAAAGCCAGAGTCAGAATGGCAGTGAGCGCAAATCCCGGATATTTGCGCAGCCCCCGGACGGCAAAGCGTAAGTCCTGCAGCATCGCTTCCAGATGAGTCCAGCCCCACATGTGACGCACCTCCTCTTTCGTGTAGGTAACATTGCCGAAGTTTCTACGGGCGGCCAAGCGCGCTGCTTCGTCCGGCAGACCCGCCGCGCGCTGGTCTTCGGCTTCCAGTTCAAGATGAGCTCTCAATTCGCGGTCAAGATCTTCTTCACGGCGCTGACGGCTGAACCAACTCATGTCTCCTCCGGGGGCGGCCACATGATGCGGGCGATCGCGCCCATCATCCGTTTCCAGTTCGATTCCTCGGTCACCAGATGCTTTTTGCCGGACGGCGTCAAGCGGTAGTATTTGAACTCGCGCTTCAGATCCTTGCCGGCGGGTTCCCACTTGGCTTTCACCAAGCCTTTACGTTCCAACCTGTGGAGTGCCGGATACAGCGATCCGTGTTCTACCTGGAGCAGGTCCTCCGTCGTTCGCTGGATGTGCTTGGCGATCTGGTGCCCATGCGCAGGTCCAAACTGCAATGTGCGAAGGATCAACATATCCAGGGTTCCCTGAAGAAGCTCGATCCGGCCAGGTTGATCTTTTGGCATTCTCAGCAGACATTCTACCCAATTTTTTCCGTCAGTGGGTAGACGTACTACCGTCACATCGGTTAGCAGGCTCGTGCTATGAACTCCAACCCATCTGGGTGCTACTCTTTCTATCGATGCGCGCCCAACCACTCATCGCCGTAACAGACGTCGAAAAGAGCAGCCGCTGGTATCAACGCCTCCTCGGCTTCACCAGCGATCACGGCGGCAAGGAATATGAGCGTCTGGTTTTCAGCGGCGAAATCATCCTGCAGTTACACAGTTTCACCATCGATCACGACCATGGCCCAATCGGCAATCGCGAAGACCGGCCCTACGGCAACGGCGTTCTCCTCTGGTTTGTCGTGGACGACTTTGAAGCGGTGTTGGAACGTGCCTCCGCCATGGACGTCGAGATTGTCTTGCCGCGCCGGCGCAACGATCCCGATCATTGGGAATGTTGGATGCGCGACCCGGACGGCTACACCATCGTGGTCGCTAGTCCCGACGGTTCGACCGCCGCCTAAACAGCCCTCAGTGGCTATCCGAAGGAAAGAACGCCTCCCGCAGGAGTGGGTGGAGAAGCCAGCGGGGCCACGGTGACGTTCAACGAATGGGCCGCAGCTCGGCAGGCATGGCGCGTGCGTCGGCGACCGCGAAGTTGCGGGTCGCGCGGGCGGCGAGGGAGGTCCGCCGAAGCGTGGCGTTGCGGGTGTCCGCGAGTCGGCAGGGGGTGATCCCGTCTGGCTCATCGCGGGGTCTCATGCTCGCACGGATGCTGCCTGGCATGTTAAGGCAATACCGGCACACGCCGGGGAAAACGCCTTAAGCCTCTAAGCTCGGTGCGGTTGCACGCCGATGATCCCGAGTGGATGCAGTGGGTCACAATCCTCGGAATGCTCGCCTGCTTCGGCATGCTCGCCTTTCGCTGGCAGGTGGAGTCGCGGCTTAACCAGGGCGGCAATGAACTCAAGCGCGTCCACTTCAAGAATGGGCTCCGGCTCGGCAAAATCCTCTGGCAGGCATTGCTTGCGATGCTGTTTATCGGTCTTGCCCTGCGGCAGCTCAACCATTCCCTGAACCTGAACCGCCACACTGCCTACGAGCCGTCCCCCTCTGACAAGGCGGTGATGGTCCTATCGGGTGAACGATGAGAAGGCTCGTTGGCATTTTGGCTCTCGCGGCCCTCGCGGCCGAGGCGCAAATGGTTCCGAACTTCCAATTCCGCTACAAATGCAGCAAGAGCCAGGGCAAAGCGATCATCAAACCGTGCCGTGGACCGGCGTGCAAGCACTCATATTATTGCTGGGATGGTGAAATCTATTCCAACTCACCGGGCTACGATCCGCCTCCTAGCCACGTTCTGGCTTATTGGGAAGCCTCCCGCAAACGGTCGCAAGAAATCGAAGCGAACGTCACCCGCGCCAGCGCGCGCCTCGACGAGGCGATGCAGCGGCATCGGATCGAGAAGACTCCCGGAAGCCGCAACCGCAGCCTTGCGATCACCGGACCCTACCGCGTGCCCGGCACCAGGCCCTCGATCGTTTACGTAGAGTCCTTGCCCGCCTCACCCACGACCTCAGTCCCGGTGCCCGCCCCACCCTCGCCGCCCATCGAACGCGGCGCCTTCGGGGCAGTCAAAACCGGCATGACGCGCGCGGATGTCGAAACCCTGATTGGCAAGCCGCACGGAGTAACGTCGATACAAGATTCCGATGGCCTGATCGAATCGCTGACCTACAACGTCTCGGACGCAGTCCAGCCCGCCAGAATCCGCATCGAGCGAGGCAAGGTCGCATCCATTCATGTGCCCTGAGGCGACCTCAGTGTCGGTCGCGCTCGCGCTGGCCACAGGCGTTGCACCGTTGCACCGGGTCACATTCAGAATTATCTGGCTGCAGATCGGTCAACATTATTTGGCATACCGGGGTCGCCGCACGCTTGTTGCGGAATCATGGCGCCATGCCGGCTCTCAGCAGACCGCGCCGTCCGAAGACCCTTTTCCAGTGCTATGCACCAATTCCGATTCAGGGATCGTCTGACTGATTTCCCAAAGATAGATTGGGTTCCCATCCGGGTCTTCGAAATCGATGAAGTTGCCCTCCGGCGCCCGAATGATGCCGCCAACCTTCACTCCGCACTCGGTCAGCCGGGTGATGGCCTGCTCGATGGAGATCCCGATCTCGAGTCCCAACATCATGCCGCCCTTGGTCCCTGGCGCTGGATGCTTCGCCGAGGCAGGATGTAATCCGATAGTCAATCCTTTTCCTGCCTCCACGGTGGCCCAATGATCGCCGAAACGGTTCGTGAGCCGGAGACCCAATACTTCCGTGTAGAACCGCACCGCGTTGTCCATGTTAGAAACGAAAACTGTGGCATTGCCGCCTGTGATCATCGTCTTCTCCTCCGACCAATCATGGCCGATCTGACGCACAATGGAAAGAGCCAGTTTAATGGAACCGCTTTCCAGCGGAATCCGGTTGCCAGAAATCCCGCTTGATCGGCAGTCACGCGAACCGCTTCACCAGCAAATCACACGCCAAGTAGCCAAGGCAATTCGGGAAGGCAACCTGGGTCGCGGTTGCCGGTTGCCATCCACTCGCCTGCTTGCTCGAATGCTTAGCGTCTCTCGCAACCCTGGCAGATTCTGCTACTCTCTCTGAAAATGCGCGGTCAGCGACTCATCGCTGGTACCACGCCTCCTCGGCTTCACCATCGATCACGACCATGGCCCCATCGAAATCGCGAAGACCGGCCCTACGGCAACGGCGTTCTCCTTTGGTTCGTCGTCGATGACTTTGAAGCGGTGCTGGAACGTGCCTCCGCCATGGACGTGGAAATCGTCTTGCCGCGCCGGCGCAACGATCCCGATCATTGGGAATGTTGGATGCGCGACCCCAAGGCTACACCATCGTGGTCGCTAGTCCCGACGGTTCGGCGACCGCGTAAGCGGCGATTAGTGGTGGGCCTGTTGGCGGCCCAATTCGCGCACATGCCCGACCACTTGCCATCGTTCGATCTCACTCAATTTGCCCTTGAAGGCAGGCATCGTCTTGCCGATTCCATTCGCGATCACCCAATAGATCTCGCCGTCCTTCATGGAAGTCATGCGATGGTCGACAATGTTGGTGGGTTTCACCTTCATCGCCGCAGCGGCAGGCGTCTTGGACAGGCCATCGGCGCCATGGCAACTGGCGCAGTGTTGCTCATACGCCGCCGCGCCCGGTCCCGGTTTCGCTTGCTCCGCCGTGAGTGGATTCTTCAACAGTTTTGCTGACGCCGGGGCGCTCTTCTTGCCATGTCCTTCGTGCGCGTTTATCGACACCATGGCCAGCGTCAATCCACCGGAAATGACTAGTAACGTTTTCATTTGGGCCGATCCTTCACGAAAGCTCAACTTAAATGCTAGACCAATTTCGCGTTTTGTGGGGCTGCCAATCCTGGCTGGGGTGCTTAACGGTTTTGGGGGCAGTCGCCGAAAACCGCTTCGGCAAGGCTGATCGGTAAACCGGCACGGCTTATCAAGCGCTTTAGAATCAACAATCCGATTCCGGGGCGTGGTCGTCACGAAGCCGAACTGAACCCTCAGAAGAGCCAATTCCCTGTCGAGCCCCCAAAACTGTTAAGCACCCTCCTGGCTGCAGCCGGCTTTCCAGCTAACTTCGGTGCGCGGCGCAAGCCGAGCACGGTGCCCGCTTTCCACTGCGGTCTTTCGGCATATTTGCTACGGTTGAGCTATGCTGCGCCGCTTGAGCTTCTTTCTTCCCCTCGCCGCCGCCCTCTCGGCCGAGGCTCCATCCACCAAACGCTCGGACTTCGCCGAGACCTTGCACGGTGTCTGGATCGAGGATCCGTATCGTTGGTTGGAGGATTCCAATTCCGAAGAAACGAGGCGATGGGTTCAGGCGCAGAGCGGATACGCCCGCGTCGTTCTCGACCAGCAGCCGGGGCGCGCCGCCATCGCAAAACGGCTGGAAGAGTTGACTCGCGTGACAAGTTCCCCGATATCGTATGGTGTCGCGAAGATCGCCCGGGTCGCTGGCAAGCTCTTCTTTGAGCGCCTTGATCCCGGTGCCGATCAGCCGGTGCTGTACGTGCAAAGAACGGGTGAGTCGGCCCGGGCTTTGGTCGATCCAAACCTGGGCGAGAAAACATCTCTTTCCTCATGGAGCCCGAGCCCCGACGGTCAATGGCTCGCGTACGGCGTCGCACTGGCAGGTTCCGATTGGCAGGCGGTTCGCGTTCGCAACGTAGATTCTGGAAAAGATCTTCCAGACCGCATCGAGTGGTCGAAAGCTACTCGCTACGAATGGACCGCTGACAGCCGCGGCTTCTACTACACCCGTTTCGCCGAGCCGCCCAAGGGAGAGGTTCTGACGGCTGCGAACTTCTACCAGAAGCTCTATCTTCACAAGTTACGAACGCCGCAGTCGTCCGATGCGCTTATCTACCACCGGCCGGACCAGAAGGAGTGGTCGTTCCGGCCATACGCGCTGCCTGACGGCACGCTCCTCCTCGCCGTCGGATGGGGCACGCGGCGTCAGAATCTGCTCCTGCTGGTCGATCCGCGGAAGACCGCCGCTGCCGTGGAACTTACCGCCAAATTTCAAGAGGAGTTTCAGCCACTCGGGATCCGCGACGGGCGGCTCCTGCTTCGCACCAGCGACTCTGCGCCCAAGGGCCGAGTGGTGTCCATGGACCTCGCCAGCCCGGGCCGCGATCGTTGGCGGGAGGTGGTTTCCGAATCCGCCGACACGCTGGAGCGAGCGGTGTTATGGGGCCCTTGGATTCTTTGCCAGCACATGCGCGACGTGAAATCCGTCCTCGGAGTCTACTCCAAGAGCGGTGCGCGCCAGCACGAAGTGACTCTTCCTTCGCTGGGTACGGCAGCCTGGCAGCGCGGCGAATTCGCCGCTGAGTCACATGTTCCGGAGACCGAGGCTTACTATGCCTTCGGCAGCTACACGCAGCCGCTTACGCTTTTTCGCTATCTCCCCGCCAAACGCCAAGCCACACCGCTGTTCGAATCCAAACTTCCGTTCGATACCGCTCAGTTTGAAACGCGCCAGGTTTTCTATCCCAGCAAGGATGGCGCCAGGATCCCTATGTTTTTGGTGCACAAGCGGGGACTGCGTCCAAACGGAGACACACCGGTCCTGCTGTATGGTTACGGCGGCTTCAATCTCCCCACTCGGCCGAACTATGTGGCCCGCACCATGGCCTGGGTTGAAATGGGAGGTATCTTTGCTTCGGCGAATCTCCGCGGCGGTAGCGAATATGGCAGCGAGTGGCATCGCGCCGGCGCGCTCGACAAAAAACAGAATGTCTTCGATGACTTTATCGCTGCGGCTGAATATCTGATTCGCGCCGGTTATACGAAGCCCTCACGGCTGGCAATTTACGGACGAAGCAATGGCGGACTGCTCGTCGGCGCCTGCCTCAATCAGCGACCGGACCTGTTCGGCGCCGCTGTCCCCGCAGTGGGCGTGATGGACATGCTCAGGTTTCACCAGTTCACAGTTGGCACCGGTTGGACCTCCGACTACGGATCTCCAGACAATCCTAAAGACTTTGAGACCCTGCGCAAGTATTCGCCTCTTCACAACATCCGCCAAGGGACGAAGTACCCGCCCACCCTGGTGATCACGGCCGACCACGACGATCGCGTGGTTCCGCTCCACAGCTTCAAGTACGGCGCGGCCCTCCAGCACGCACAGGAAGGTTCCGCTCTCATACTGATTCGCATCGATACCGATTCCGGCCACGGCGGCGGCAAGCCCCTCTCCAAAGTTGTGGAGGAAGACACCGACGTAATTGCCTTCCTCCGTCACGCTCTCGGGGTCAATTGACGCTTGTCTCGCTACTCCGGCCGCAGCGCCGTCATCGGGTCCAATCGCGACGCGCGCCATGCCGGCAGCAAAGCCGCGATGAGCGAAGCCGCGCCCAACTCCCGCCGCCGCCAGATACACGGGCAGCTCGAACGACTTCACGCTCCATAGAGCTGAGCACGGCGGTGATCGTGAAAACCGGGTGCAGCCGCAATTGCCGAACCGCATAATTCAGGTCGCGCCAAAACGCGTCGGCAAGTCTGAGTGTGTTCATTTCGTGAATCGCCTCTCGCACGATGGTGGTGCCGCCAAAGCGCAGATGTGCGGCGCCGAGCTTCCCGCGCGCTCATACCTCGCGCCAGATTGTTGTCGAACTCGATCTCCAGGTACGTCTCAATCTCTCCCGCGGTTTCGTCGTCACGCTGCCGCCGCTTCCAGTATCGCCGCCAACTCATCGCTTTGAATTTCTACCTGACTCTATCACCAAACTGGCGTCTACCAGAAGATATTCTACTGGAAGGCGCAATTAGCCCCCAAACGTTTCGAATTGAGCGGCGTCAAAGAGGATATACTGAAACCAGCCGGGAGGTCGGCACGTTTGAAAGCTACTTGGCGCAGCTATCTTCTTCTGCCTTCGTTGATGGCCTTTGGAGCCATCGTGGGTGGATTTTTCGGGCCGGGCTTGACCGGTGTATCGGCCGCGACGAATCAAAATGACGTCGACGCGGCGATCAAGACGTTCAGCCGGGTCTATGATCTGGTCGAGCAGAATTTCGCCGACAAGGTGAGCGCCGACAAGGCCGTTTATCGCGGCGCCATCCCGGGCATGCTGCGCACGCTCGACCCGCACTCCAGCTTTTTCGATCCCAAAGATTTCACGCAGATGCGCGAAGACCAGCGGGGCCATTACTTCGGCGTTGGCATGACCGTCGCTCCGAAGAACAACCGAACCATGGTGATTGCCCCCTTCCCCGGTTCACCCGCCTACAAAGCTGGCATCCGGCCGGGCGACGTCATTATGACGGTGAACGATAAGTCCACCGAAAACCTCCGTACCGACGAAGTGGCCGATCTTCTCAAAGGGCCCAAAGGTACGCCGGTGCAAGTCGTCGTCGCCCGCGAAGGCGCCTCCGACCCACTGACCTTTAACATCACCCGTGGTGAGATTTCGCGCAAGAGCGTGCCCGAAGCCTTCTTTGTGAAGGCCGGTATCGCATACGCCTCGGTGGAATCGTTCAACGAGAATACCTCCACCGAACTCGAAGAGACCATCAAGACTCTGGGCGAATCGAACATCAAGGGTTTAATCTTGGACCTGCGTAATAATCCCGGCGGGCTTTTGAATGAAGGCGTCGCCGTGGCGGACCGTTGGCTGGAGCGCGGACAAACCGTGGTCAAGCACAGCGGGCGCGCGCAACCGGAGCGCCGCTACGAAGCGCGGCACGGTAGCACCGGCCGTTCCTATCCGATCGTTGTGCTGGTGAATCGCTACTCCGCTTCCGCCGCTGAGATTGTGGCCGGCGCGCTGCAGGATCATGACCGCGCCTGGATCTTCGGCGAGAACACGTTTGGCAAAGGCCTCGTGCAGACGGTGTTCCCGATGGCGGAAAACACCGGCCTCGCGCTCACCACCGCCCGCTACTACACGCCGAGCAACCGGCTCATCCAGCGCGACTACGCCAATACGTCGTTCTTCGACTATTACTACCGCAAGAACCTCGAAGCGAAGAATCTGAACGACGTCGGCATGACCGACACTGGCCGCAAAGTCTACGGCGGCGGCGGCATCGCGCCCGACGAAAAATACGAAGAGGCGAAGGGCAACAAGGTCCAGAGCCAGTTAATCCGCAGCTACTCTTTCCTTAACTTCGTCACGCAGCACTTCACCAAGAATTCACGCGACGGCATTAACGACGCGTGGGTCCCTTCCGAAGCGTTTGTCGACGAGTTCAAGGCTGGCCTGAAGAAGCAGGGCCTCGAATTGACCGACGTGGAATTGAAAGATAACGACGTCTTCATCCGCCAGCAACTGCGCAAGGAAGTCTTTGTGAACGTGTTCGATGTCGAGCGCTCACGCAAGCTGACGATCGAGACTGACCCGACGGTTCTGAAGGCGATTGAGTCGCTTCCGAAGGCGAAAGAACTGCTCGACAAAGCGCGGCAGTTGCTCGTACAGCGCCGCACGCGCTAGCCTCTAGGATTGAACAGCCCGAGTTCGACTCCACAGATCACCGTGCTCGATGCCGGTGGTCAGTACTGCCATCTCATTGCCCGGCGAGTCCGCCAGTTAGGCGTTTTTGCCGACGTCAAGCCCTCTGACGCCTCCGCCACTGAACTCGCGGGCCGCAAAGGCGTCATCATTTCCGGCGGCCCAGCCAGCGTCTACGCGCCCGGCAGTCCAACGATGGATCCCGCCGTTTTTCAATTGCCTTCCGGCCTCCTCGGCATTTGCTACGGCCAGCAGTTGATGACTCACCTGATGCACGGCCACGTCAGGCCCGGCGTGAAGGGCGAGTACGGTCATGCCGTCGCGCGAATCGATCCGTCGCTCCCAATCTTCCACGGGCTCGAACCGCAGCAGCAAGTGTGGATGAGCCATCGCGATCAGGTGGAAACGCCTCCGCCTGGTTTCACGGTCATCGGCAGCACCGAGACCTGCGCGGTCGCGGCGATCGGTAACCCGGACGCGCGGCAGTACGGTGTGCAGTTCCATCCTGAAGTTGTCCACACGCCCGGTGGCCAGCGCATTTTGGCCAACTTCGTTTTCGACATCTGCGGCGCCACGCAAGATTGGGATCCGCGCGGACGCATCGCGGCGCTGGAGCGTGAAATCCGCGCGACCGCTGGCGCGCGCAATATTTTCTTCTTTGTCAGCGGCGGTGTCGACTCGTCGGTGGCCTATCGCTTGTGTCTCGATGCGCTTGGGCGCGAGCGCGTGCGCGGCGCCTATGTAGACACTGGCTTCATGCGCGAGGGCGAGACTGAGTTCGTGCGCGAATCGCTCGGTGTCGATATCGTCGATGCCCGGCAGGATTTTCTGGACGCGCTCGCGGGCGCGGTCGAACCGGAGCAGAAACGCAAAATCATCGGCGAGATGTTCGTCGCCGTGCAGGATCGCGTCCTGCAATCGGGCCACTATCTCGAAGGCGATTGGATCCTGGGGCAGGGAACCATCTACCCGGATACGATCGAGTCCGGCGGCACGGCGAAAGCGGATCTGATCAAGACGCACCATAACCGCGTCGCCGGGATTCAAAAACTCCAAGAAGCGGGCCGCATCATTGAGCCGCTCAGTTCGTTCTACAAGGACGAAGTGCGCGAAGTCGGCGCCGAACTCGGACTCCCGCCAGAGTTGCTCCATCGCCATCCGTTCCCCGGACCGGGCCTCGCGATTCGGCTATTGTGCGCGGCAACGGCTGAGCCGGTCGAACGCGTCCAAGAAGGCTGGATTCTCCCCGTGCATTCGGTGGGCGTGCAAGGCGACGAGCGCAGCTACCGGCCCGTACTGGCTACCGAAGGCGAACTCTCGCTCGAAGAAGCCACGGCCGCGATCAATCGCAACGCGCGCGTGAATCGCGTCGTGGGTCTCGTGGCCGGTCATATGCCGATTGAGCGGATGAGCGTGCGTCCGGCGCATCTGACCGTGGATCGCCTCATCCGCCTCCGCCGCGCCGATGCCATCGTACGCCGCGTCAGCCTCGAGTCCGGCTTCGAAAAAAAAGTGTGGCAGTTCCCCGTAGTCGTGATCCCCGTCGGCGACGCGCTGCGCCCCGATTCCATCGTGCTGCGGCCCATTCATTCGGTGGACGGCATGACGGCTTCGGCGGTGCTGATGGACCGCGCCCTGCTCGACGCGATGACTGCCGAACTCCTCGACATCGGCGGCATCTGCGCGGTGTTCTACGATCTGACCCACAAGCCCCCGGCTACGATCGAGTGGGAGTAGCCTGCGGATTGGTTTCCATTTCACGGCGCAACACTTCGTTCATATAAGTCTGGTATTTCTTCCCTCGCCCTCGAAACCACGCAAGCACTTCGGTATCCACTCTCAGGCTGACCAATTGTTTGATGGGCCGGTAAAAGCGTCCGATCTCAACGCCGGGCATCCGCGCTCTCCCTTCCGGGGCGTCGGAAAAATCGATCTGTGCGTCCGGTGCATTCGCCAGTCGCCGCAGATCCTGGCGTTGCTTCGCACTGATTGGCCTCGTAAAGAGATCGCCCGCGGCGACTCGCCTTTCTCGCGGAGATGATGCGGATTTCTTCTTGGCCATGTTAGGAAACCACTTGGGGATAGAGGCGCAGTCTTCGTCGAACGCCCGGACTACCCAGGTGGATCGGGAATCGAACGCCGCCGGCAGATTCGCTTCGACAGGAGGTTCGCGATCTCAACATGCCTGGGAACAGCTTCAGCGTGACCGGTTTGAGGATTCTCCCAAAACGAGTGCTCCTTGCCCTCCCTCCGCATCACGCAGCCATGGGCACCGCAGGTGGCGCAACAGCGCCTCGCGCTTCATCCGACTACGACTAATTCCTGTTTGGCGTCAGATGGCAGCGCGCGCGTCGACTCTTCTCTGCGATGATCGAGGATCAGAGCGATGCCTTCCCTGAGATTAGACAAACATTCTTCCCGCGACGCCCCTTGGCCATTGGCTCCGGGCACCTCGGCGCAGTAAGCGATGAACCATGGGCCATCTCGCTCGATAATAGCCGTGAATTCGTTGCGCATATCCGTATGTTACCGCCACTTGTGCCGGGCTCCTAAAATCTCCGAGGATCGCTGGCGATTGGGGCTACCCCGGTGCTTCTCCGGCTTGTCCGGTTCGTGCCATTTCCATTTCGGAGAAGGGTGTCGAGAAAACCTCGGGAGCGTCATGGAACTTCCGGAAGAGCGCGAAGACATAACGCATGCGTTCCTCGATTTTTGTCCAGTTCGCCGCTGCCGTCGGCTCCCGAACGCCTGGCAGGTTTTCGCCGACCGCTAATATGGTCTCACCGATTTCGTAGGTCATCAGTCTCCGCGTTGCGCAACGTCGTACGATAAACGGCATCGCACCCCGAATGTAAGGCTCCAGCCGAATGTGCTCGTGGTAAACGATTTCGCAATTGCCCGCGATCATCGCCGTGCATTTCGTATCCACGTCTTCCGAGTCGAACGCCGCAAGGTAGAAACGAAATGCCCTTGCCAGCCGGTCCTGGCCGAGTTGCTCCGTCGGGCCGGTGCGCAGCCCAGCGAAGAACGCTGCGCGAGCCTCGCCTTTCGCGCCATTTTCGAGCAACTCGAGAAAACGCGCTGACTGTGCCCCAACATCTTCAATGACGATCTGGTTGCCCTCCAGCTTTCTGGGCTGATGATGGCGAAGATTCTGATTTTGCAAGCGTGCAACAATCTGGCGGATGAGAGAACGGAATTTCTGATCAACGATCGCCTGAGCTTCAAGCGATTTCTGGGGATCAGTGTAAATGATAAATCACCGGATGCGAAGGCGATCTGGTTATGGCGCGAGCGCGTGCTGCATAGCGGTTTGCACGAGAAGATTTTTGCGTGGTTCGAGAGCGAGCTGGTGAAGTCGGGCTTTGAGGCGAAGCAAGGTCAGATTGTCGATGCGACGTTTGTGCCGACACATAAACCGACGGGCACGCACAAGAAGCAGTTACAGGGCGAAGTGCCGCTAACCCCAGCGCAGGAGAGGCAGATCGACGATGATGCTACGTTTACCAAGAAAGGCGATGTCCGTTATCATGGCTATAAAAATCACACGGGCGTTGATGCCAAATGGAAGGTGATTCGCACGCAGAAAAGCACGACGGCGAGTGTGCATGACAGCCAGAAACTGGCGGATGTCGTGACGGTTCCGCCTGCAAACGCCACTGAGGAAGACAAAAAACTCTGGGCAGATTCGGCCTATCGCAGCGCGGAGATCGAGGTGATGTTCGGGGTTAACCCGCTCGACCCGTAACCGTATGTCAGCACCAATCCGTCCGGCGTGGTAACCATGCTCATCAGTCCGTCTGGCAAATATGCGAACGTGAGCGCTCGACCGTAGGAATCCGTTACAGAAGTGAGTTGCGTGCCGCTGTAGACCATGGTCTGCGTAAAGCCGTTGCGGGCTCGAATGGAAACCAATCTCGCTTGAGTGGCGCTGACCGTCGTGTAGGTTTCGACATTGTCCTCGCAGTCCGTGAACGTCCAGGTTGAACCGAGACCCGTTCCGGTCTGCGCGAGTTTCTTATCAATGTCGCTGTCGGTGACCCAGCTTCCCGCAGACAATGCGAAAGAAATTCCCTGACCCGATTGACGCTCGGCCACAGCCGACGTAGGGGAGCCGATCCAAATGTAGCGGTCGAACGTATTGCGCCAGTTGATACCCATGCCAGTCGCCAACGTCGATGCGGCAGCGCGGCTATTATAAAAACGAGAGAACTGAAGCTGTTCACTCCCTGGGTCGAGTAATCCACGAATTGCTGGAACTTGTTTCCGGTGCCGATGTCAATCGGATTTCCACGAGAGCGCAGCCTTCATAGTTGCTTCCTGCCCCCTTGCCCGCCTCAGTCTGTCCGACGATTGGGCCATCGATCGAGTACTGACCGCTGGTCGAGGACAACAACTGCCCGGGGTTGCCGTTCGCATCTGCCTGAAATGTGACGACGTTAAAGCTACCCGCGAAGGGGATGAACTGCAACTCGGTGATAACCTGACCATCTCGTCTTCTGGCATTAATTAAACGGGGTTCACGAAGACAGTGCTGCCGGCGCGTGTCAACAACTTTGAGACACTCTTGCGGAGAGTTTAGTGAGCTTTTTCGTCTGAGTGGAGCGGCTTGTTGATCCAGACC
>JAYUSQ010000187.1:0-15623 GCA_043755595.1 Acidobacteriota bacterium
CTCACGGTGTTGTTGAAGCCACGGCAGGTGATCTGGCGCCAGTTGGTTCGCGGGCGGTATCGCGAGATTGCGACCGGCGAAGATGGGCTGCTCCGGTCGCTGGTTTTTCCTGGCTTGTGGCTTAACCCGGCGGCGTTGTGGGATTCCAAGCTGCCGCTGCGGACAGCGGTGAAGCAAGGCGTTCGCTCGCCGGAGCATGCCGGATTCGTCAGGCGCCTTGCTGCAACACGGACCCGCAAGTAGATCACACACGTTCATCCACCAGCCCTGATAAAATCCAGGCAGCCACATGGGGCTGTTGAAGCCACGGCAGGTGATCTGGCGCCAGTTGGCGCGCGGGCGGTATCGCGAGATTGCGGCTGGTGAAGATGGGCTGCTCCGGTCGCTGGTTTTTCCTGGCCTCTGGCTTAACCCAGTAGCGTTGTGGGATTCCAAGTTGCCGGCGGTGGAGCAAGGCATCGGTTCGCCGGAGCGTGCCGCGTTCGTCAAGCGGCTTGGCGCCCCGCGGGTCCGCAAGTAGCTCGCATACTTTCAATCCACCAGCCTGATAAAATCCAGGCAGCCACTCTTATGCGCCTATGCAGTTACTCGACCGTCTTCCTCGCCGTGGGGCTTCCTGTCCTGGCGGCCCCTGTCGAGTTCAATCGCGATATCCGGCCGATACTTTCGGATCGCTGTTATTCCTGCCACGGCCCGGACAGCGTGAATCGTAAAGCGAATCTGCGGTTGGATCAGGAGAGCATGGCGCGGCCCAAGCTCGCCGCAGCGATTGAGCGAATTACGTCGGCGAACAAAGCGCTCCGCATGCCGCCGGTCTACGCAGGCGAAGCGCTCACGGGCCCGCAGATTGCACTGATCAAACAGTGGCTTGCCGAAGGCGCAACGTGGCAGCGGCATTGGTCCTTCATTCCGCCAGTGCGCGGCACGGCGCCGGCGGTAAAGAATACAGCCTGGGCGAAGAACGAGATCGATCGTTTTCTGCTGGCGCGCCTCGAACGCGAAGGCCTGCAGCCCTCGCCCGCCGCCGATCGTCAAACGCTGATCCGCCGCGCGACGCTTGATCTCACCGGCCTGGCGCCGACGCCCGCCGAGGTGAACGCGTTCCTGTCCGACCAATCGCCCAACGCCTACGAAACAGTGGTGGACCGGCTGCTTGCATCGCCGCGCTATGGTGAACGGATGGCAGTGCGCTGGCTCGATGCCGCGCGTTACGCCGACACCAATGGCTATCAGACCGACGCCGAACGGTTCATGTGGCGGTGGCGCGATTGGGTGATTGCGGCGTTCAATCGCAACATGAGCTTCGATCGGTTCACGATTGAGCAACTGGCCGGTGACTTACTGCCCAACCCGACGCTCGACCAACTGATCGCTACCGGTTTCAATCGCAATCATCGCGCCAACGGCGAAGGCGGGTCGATCCCAGAAGAATTTATTGTCGAATATCACGCCGATCGCGTGGAGACGACGTCGACAGTGTGGATGGGCCTCACGGTCGGGTGTGCGCGTTGCCACGATCACAAGTACGATCCCTTCACTCAGAAGGAGTTCTATCAGCTCACCGCGTTCTTCAATAACCTGGACGAGAAGGGCAAGGTTTTCAAATACGGCAATTCACCACCCATGATGGCTGCGCCGACGCCGGCCCAGGAAGCGGATTTAGCCAGAGTAACTGCCGCCGTTGCCGCCGCCAGAAGCACCTTCGACGCTACCGCTTCGACGCGCGCGCAGGGCCAAGCCGAGTGGGAGAAAACCATCGCGGGCGGCTCTGACTGGCGACCGAAGCGCTTCCTGATCGAGCAGGTTCCGCTCGAGAGCGCGACGTTCGTTGGTGGCGCATCCACCTTCGAACCTGGCGTCTACGGACGCGCGCCGGTCTTCGACGGGAAGCGGTTCCAGGAAGCGGGCAACATCGGCAACTTTGGCTTCCAAGACAAATTCACGATCGCCGCCCGGTTCCGATCCGAGGCGGCCGATGGCATCCTGGTTTCTCGCGCCGAGGACCGTGAAGAGCAGCCGGGCTGGGGGATTCATCTCAAAGGCGGGAAGCTACAGGTGAACCTGATCCAGCGCTGGCTGGACGATTGCCTTCGCGTGGAAACCGATCAGCCGGTTCCGCTGAATCAATGGACGCACGTCGCTGTCACCTATGACGCCACGCGCATCGCCAGCGGCATCAAAGTCTATCTCAACGGCGAACCGGTGAAGTTGCGCGTGATCGTCGACGATCTTAATCAGACCTTCACCAGCAAGGAACCTTTTCGCATTGGGGGCGGGCATGGATTGCGCTTCCGCGGCGCGATCGAAGACGTCCGACTCTACAGCCAGCCTCTGACCGCCCGTCAGGCGGCCGTGCTGTCGCTGCGCGAACCTCTGGACGCTCTCGCCCGGATCCCCGCCGCCCGGCGCAATCAAGCGCAGGCTGACAAACTAGAGTGGGCGCATCTGGAGCCGATGGCCGCTTGGCAAGCTTTGCAGGCGGCCGAACACGCACGCGCCGTGTACCTGGACGAATTGCCGACCGTGATGATCATGCGCGAAATGCCGAAGCCGCGCGAAACATTTCTACTGACTCGCGGCGCTTACGACCGGCCGGGCGAACGCGTGTTTCGCTCCGTGCCTGCCGTGCTTCCCGCCATGGCCAAGGATGCGCCGATGGACCGGCTGGGGTTCGCCCGTTGGCTGGTCGACGGCAAGCACCCGCTGACCGCGCGCGTTACCGTCAATCGCTTTTGGAACTTGCTTTTTGGCACGGGCATTGTGAAAACGGTGGAAGACTTTGGGTCACAGGGCGAGTGGCCGGTGCATCCGGAGTTGCTGGATTGGCTCGCGACTGAATTCGTTCGCACAGGATGGGACATCAAGGCGACGCTGAAGACGATGGTGATGAGTGCGGCCTATCGACAGAGCTCGCGCACGACGCCGGAACTGATGCAGCGCGATCCGGATAACCGGCTGCTGGCGCGTGGCCCACGCCTGCGTTTGCCTGCAGAGATGCTGCGGGATCAGGCACTTTCGATGGCGGGGTTGTTGGTTGAGGAGTTGGGCGGGCCTTCGGTGAAGCCTTACCAGCCAGCGGGTTTATGGAAGGAACTCGCCGGCGGTGTGGACTATCAACGCGATCGCGGGCCGGCCTTGTATCGGCGTTCTCTCTATACGTTCTGGAAGCGCGCGGTACCGCCGCCGGGCATGATGACGTTCGACTCGGCGGGACGCGAAGCTTGTACCGTGCGAGAGAGCCGCACCAATACTCCGCTGCAGGCGCTGACGTTGATGAACGACGAGACGTACCTTGAGGCAGCCCGCAAGATCGCCGAGAGAATGATTGGCGAGGGCGGCGCTACGGCCACGGACCGCATCGGCTTCGGCTTCAAGCTTGCCACGGCGCGGGCGCCGCGAGAACGTGAACTCACGGTGCTGCTGGCCAGCCTGCATCATCATCTGGACCGGTACAAAAGCGATCCGGCTGCCGCGCAGCGACTGCTGACGCAAGGCGAGTCGCCGGTTGCGTCAGCTTTCGACAAAAGCGAACTGGCGGCCTATTCGACGGTGGCCAGCATGCTGCTCAATCTCGACGAAACGGTGACCAAGGAATGAACGCGCAAACCCGCCGCTACTTTTTTTCGCGCCTCTCGACCGGTCTGGGTATTCCGGCATTGGCTTCGTTGCTGCCCGGCGCCGAACTCACCGCACCGCACTTTCCGGCCAAGGCGAAGCGCGTCATTTACTTGTTTCAATCGGGGGGACCGTCGCAACTGGATCTCTTCGATCACAAGCCGGGACTCACCAATCTGCGCGCCACAGAACTGCCCGATTCGATTCGCCGGGGCCAACGCCTGACCGGCATGACCGCGACGCAAACCGCTTTCCCGATCGCGCCGACGAAATACAAATTTTCTCAGCATGGGCAATCGGGGGCGTGGCTGAGCGAGTTGCTGCCGAACCTCGGCAAAGTGGCGGACGAGATCGCGTTCGTCAAATCTATGCACACCGAGGCGATCAACCACGATCCGGCGATTACGTTTTTTCAGACGGGCTTCCAAATCGCGGGACGGCCGTCCATCGGCGCTTGGCTTGCGTACGGCTTGGGATCGGAGAACAAGGATCTGCCTGGGTTCGTCGTGATGGTGTCGCAAGGCACTGGCAGTCCAGCCGACCAGCCTCTCTATGACCGCCTTTGGGGCGCCGGTTTTCTCCCCACCCGTTATCAGGGCGTGAAGCTCCGCTCCATCGGCGATCCGGTGCTGTTCATCAAGAATCCGGACGGCATGAGCGCCGACGGCCGGCGGCGATTCATCGACGACGTGAACGTGCTCAACCAGATGAAGCTGGATGAGATGGGCGACCCGGAGATCTCGACCCGCATTGCGCAGTACGAGATGGCGTATCGCATGCAATCGTCGGTGCCCGAACTCACCGATCTATCGAAGGAGCCCGAGCGCGTTTTCGAGCTGTACGGGCCCGAGTCGCGCAAGCCTGGCACCTTCGCCGCTAATTGCCTGCTGGCGCGGCGTCTGGCCGAGCGCGGCGTTCGTTTCATCCAGCTTTTCCATCGCGGCTGGGACCAGCACAACACGTTGCCGAAGATGATTCCGGGCCAGGCGATGGATATCGATCGGGCCAGCTATGGGCTGATCACCGATCTCAAAGAACGCGGCTTGTTAGACGATACGCTGGTGGTGTGGGGCGGCGAATTCGGCCGCACCGTCTACTGTCAAGGGAAGCTGACGCAGGACGATTACGGGCGCGATCATCACCCGCGCTGCTTCACGATGTGGATGGCGGGTGGCGGGATCAAGCCCGGGATCACTTACGGCGAAACGGACGATTTTTCCTATAACATCGCTTCGGACGAGGTTCACGTTCATGACTTACACGCCACGATTATGCAACTGCTGGGCGTCGATCATACGCGCCTCACTTACAAGTATCAAGGGCGGCATTTCCGGCTCACCGATGTCCATGGGCGGGTGGTCAAGCCGCTGCTGGCTTAGCGCAATCCTGTTGGGCGTGGCGCTGACCGCTACCGCGCAGCAGCATGAGCGGCCTAGGCTGCCTCCTGAGATCGAGGCGCTGCGAAATGCGGCTCCCGGCGCGCCGCCCGAACTTGCGGCCGATATCTTGCTCAAGCTGGTCGAGTGGGGGTTGGTTCCGTCGAAACCGGATCGCCTCGAGCTCATCGAGCAAGCATTTCAGTTTGCCTCCGCCGCCAAGTATCCTTTTGCACAAACAGCAGCAGTGGACGAGGCGCGCCACACCGATTCCGCCCCGGGCCTTCGCGTTGGCGCGCTTGAGCATGGTTTTTCGGCGATTGGATTGCGCTGCCGCGCGGTTCGGGCCGCGCTTCCGCTCGATCGGGCCAAAGCCGTTCAACTATTCGAACGGATTACGGTAGGTCCATTCCCGGCACTGACCTGCCGCGATGCACTCGTCCCTTCGCTCAACGAATACTATACGACGTTGCGAGAGGTGGCCCTCAACGGATTCGCAGCCGATCAGCGCCGGAAGGGCCGACATCTTCAACTGCTCGAAAGCGCGGTGCGTTCCGCAGTCATCCCAGCTCAACTTGAGCCACTGGCGAAACTGGCGGCCGAGTACCCTGAATTCATTCCGGCCTTCGCAGCGTCGTTGAAACTGATGGACGCCGATCCGCGTTCTTTCGGGGCTTTGACATTCGCCCTGGGCCAAGCAGTAGTAAATCTGTCTGAGCACTTACACTCCGGCGGTGGATCGACAGTTTCGCTGGCCGGCGCCTTCCGTTCGCATGTCACCAAACATCTGCAAGGCGTGGTTTGCGAAGAGACCCTGGACCCGAAGACGCTCGTCAAGATAGAGGCATACATCGACAAGACCGCTTCTTCCCAAGCCGGCGCCAAGGAGACGGCACCGCTCGTCATCAGCGAACTGAAGCCTCGTTCGGTCGACGGACATGCCGTGATCATTGATTCGTGGCGGACGGGCCGCAGCCGCGAGATCATGGCGCAGTACAAATCTCTGCGCTTCGGGACCAAAGAGCAGCAGGACGAATACAATAAGCGCGAGCGCCGCAAGGATGGCATGAGCCATTTCCTGCCTGAGGACCTTCGCCGGACGCCTGCGTGGGAGGCGAAGGCATGGGACTTCTTGAATGAACTGGACCGTTGGAACAAGAACCACACGGAGCCGGAAGCGCACTTCTTCCATCAACTCTCGCTGCAATACGGCGGACTCATGGACATCGTTCCGCCGGGGCCGCTACTGAATACCGTCTTTCAAGCCTATATCTCGTTCTTGAAATCTTCGCCGCTTGAGCGGGAGAGCCCGCCGGAGTGGCTGCTGCACGTGCAACGCCTATTCGTTGTCACCGACGCGAGCAAGGAACACCAAGCCTGGATTCGCGAGCAGATACGAAAGAACGGCAGCCTGACGATGAGCCTGTACGCCGAACTGGCGCGGCTCAATCCAAGCCGCAACTAATTTATTTGAGAATCCGGAATAAGTTGGAGTAATCGTCGGTCCACATATCGACGCGCGGCTTGACGCGGGCGTTCCGGCCGCGTCCGTTGAACTCAGGACTCTTGAAGATTGCCGAATCGTTCGCGAATAGGACGTAAGTGGTGCCGAAGCAATCGCCGCTCTCGTCCGACTCAATGACATAGGCGGGCTTGCGTAACGCTTCGGCGGCCCGGGCTAGCACCGGTTCCAGATCGAGGTACTTATTCGAAATATGGACCGCAATGATGCCCTGAGGCTTCAAGTGTTTATAGAACAATTCGAAGGCCTCACGCGTGATCAAGTGGACTGGAATCGAGTCGCCGGAGAAGGCGTCCATCAAGAGCACGTCGAAGCCCTGCGGCGGTTCACGCTCCAGCGACAAACGGGCGTCCCCCATGACCACTTGCGTGTGGGCCAAGCTGTCGGGGAGAAACGTGAATTCCGACCGCGCAAGGATGGGCACGGCCGGATTGATTTCGTAGAAGCGATACTCATCGCCGGCGCGTCCGAAGGCCGCCATGGTGCCCGCGCCGAGCCCCATGACTCCGACCTTATGGGAAATGCCATTCTTGCGAAGCCGGATGGCCATTCCAACTCCCGTTTCCGAGCAGTAGTAACTCAGTAACTCGCGGCGCCGCCGCGGATGGGTCCACTGCTCACCGTGATTGATAGAGCCGTGCAGCAGGGAACGAAAGCCTTCCCATTCGCCTGCGGCGGCCTCGCGCACACGTAACCCGCCGTAGAAGTTACGCTGGACGACACGATAGCCTTTGACTGAGTCATTCATCGTCCGCCCAAGGAAGATACACAAGCCCGCAAGGCCGGCCATCAGCGCCAGACCTGCCAGGCTTCGAAGGCTTTGCCCCAGATTCTGACCCGGCTCATCCAGCGCCGCCAAACAAACCATTAGTCCGCAGAACGCGATCGAAAGTGGCAGCTCAAAATAAGACTTGAATAAGTAGGGCGCCGCAAGCCCGGCGAACAGCCCGCCGATCACCCCGCCCAGCGACAGCATGAGATAGAACGAAGTCAGATAACGCGGCGAGGGTTTACGCTCGGCTAACTCACCATGGCAACTCATGCAAATCACCAACAGTCCCGCCGAGTAAGCGGCGATGGTCCAGGGCACTTTGAGATCGATCGCTTCGCTCCATTGTAAATAGGAGAGACCGCCCAGGGCCGGCGCGGCGAGGATCAGGAAGAGTTCACGCCGATACCAGCCGCGCGCGTCGAAAGTAAGAATGAAGCTGAGCAGGTAGATCGATAGCGGCACGATCCACAGAAACGGGATCGAGGCGACGTCCTGCGTGAGGTGATTGGTGATGCCTAGCATCGCCATCGACGGCGCGGCCGCGAGCCCAGCCCAGAATAGATGGCGGCCGAATCCGGGTTTGCCTTCGCAGTCCAATTCAGGCGCGGGCTCAAACGCCGCTGCCGTAACTTCAGCGACTCCCGCCGCAGCGACTCCCGCCGCCTGGAAACCGGTGTACGCGCATACCGCCGCAAACAAGCAGAAGCTCCCGGACCAGATCATCGCCTGCCATCGCGCAGACAGATAGGGCTCCACGAGAAAGGGGTAACTCAACAGCGCCAGCATCGAACCGAAGTTCGAAAGTGCGAACAGCCGGTAGGGCTTGCCGCCCCGATGCGCCCGCGCGTACCACGCCTGCACCAACGGCCCGGTGGTGGAGCAAAGGAGATACGGCAGCCCCACGGTTGCGCCCAGCAAGAAGAGGATCTGCACGGTGGGATTCTCCGTGCCCGTGGGCTTCCACGCGGGGTTCGGAGTGATCGGCAGCGTGAAGACAGCCAGCGCGAGCAACGCGCCATGGAGCCACGCCTGTTGCCTCGGCGTCAGCTTGGCGATCACGAAGTGCGCGTAGAGATAGCCGCCGAGCAGCGCGAATTGAAAGAACAACATGCAGGTGGTCCAGACCGAGGCCGTTCCTCCGAACCACGCAAGAATTGTTTTGGCGATGAGCGGCTGCACCTGGAACAACAGGAAGGCGCTCAAAAAGATCGTCAGCGCATACAGCGGCATTCAGGCCAAGGTACCACGAGAGGCATGTTTCCACAGGCGAAGGGTGAAGCGCCTCGCTCCCGGCATCGGCGATCAAGTCCAACGTGTCGCGCTTAAGCTCAACCTTGGAGCTCGCGCCGTTGGCGATCATCGCCAGTAACTCGGTTTCCCTCACCCAGTGACTGCCGCCACGCACTCAATCTCAACCCGCACTCCACGCGGCAGACCGGCCGCTTGCACCGTCGCGCGCGCGGGCGGGGCTTCGGGGAAGTACATCGCGTAGATTTCATTCATCTTCGGGAACTCCGCCATATCGGCCAGAAACACCGTCGTCTTGAGCACCTGCTTAAAGCTTGAACCCGACGCCTCGAGCACTGCCTGTAAGTTCTGCATGACACGCTCGGTCTGCTCGGCGATGCCCCCTGCCACCACTTGGCCAGTGGCCGGATCAAGCGGAATCTGGCCGCTTAGATAAGCGATGCCGTTGTAGATAATCGCCTGCGAGTATGGACCGATCGCCTTGGGCGCTTTGTCTGTGTGAACCGTGTGCTTCATCATTTCTTCACTGTCTCTCCCAGTTGTAATGTTCCCACCAGATCGCTGGCGTGTGCGACGTGCTCTTCGGCCAGGAAACGATCGAACTCCCGCGCGATTCGGCTAACCGACGATGGATCCCAAAAGCTGGCCGTGCCCACTTCAACCGCGCTGGCCCCAGCAATGAGGAATTCCGCCGCATCCTCGCCCGAAGCGATTCCGCCGAGTCCAATCACGGGAATCCGCACGGCGCGCGCCGCTTCATGAACCATGCGCAACGCGATCGGCTTGATGGCCGGACCGCTGAGTCCACCGAAGCCGCCACCCAATCGGGGCCGCCGTGTGCGCGCGTCGATCGCCAAAGAGACAAACGTGTTGACGAGTGAGATCGCTTGCGCGCCCGCCTCTTCGGCCGCCTTGGCGACCGGTTCGATGCGCGCCACGTTGGGCGAGAGCTTGACGATGGCCGGACGCCCGCTATGGATCAACGGCAGCACCTTCGCCAGCAGATCGGCCAGCAAGGCCGGGTCGGCCGAAAAGAAAATTCCGCCATGTTTGGTGTTCGGGCAGGAGACGTTCAGCTCATAGGCCGCCACGCCTGGTGCCTCTTCCAGCACGCGGATGACTTCCTGGTAGTCCTCAACCGAGTAGCCAAAAACGTTGGCGATCACTGGCGCCTTAGTCCGTCCGAGGCCCGGAAGCTTATCCGCCACGAAGGCGCGCACGCCGATATTCTGCAGGCCGATCGAATTGATCATGCCTGAAGCCGCTTCCCAAACACGGGGCGGACGATTGCCATCCATAGGCTCGCGCGAAAGGCCCTTCACGACGACTGCGCCGACCCACGGCCATTCGACAAGGCCATCCATTTCAAGGCCATAGGCGAAAGTACCGGAGGCCGCCAGGATAGGAGTCGCCAACCGGACGCCGCACAGATCGATAGCCAGACGGGCAGAGGGAGCGTTCATCGGCAAAGGCGTGGGTGAGCTTTGTTGAGGATACCAACAACGCGAGCCTTAGGACTACTTCTGATTCGGTTTGAAATTAGGGTGAACGACTCATAAGGGGTTTGGCAAATCGCCCCGAAAGATTAGTGTGACGACGCGTACACCCAATCCCGGCTCCCTGGAGATGGGGTCGCCGACGCCAACCGCAAAGCCGCCTTCTTCGTTGAGCACAAAGTACTCAAAATTCACCGGTATCATGCTTTCGTGGGTAGCGATGCTGTTCATTGGATGGGAGGCTCAACAGGGCCATCTCAACATGATGCAGATCGGCTTGGTGGCGGTGATGGTCCCGGTGATGGCCTATGCGCTGTCGCGATTCACTCATCACTTGTTGGCTGCCCCGCTGGTCCGGTTGCAGGAAGGTATCCGCGGCGTCGAAAACGGACGGCTGGACCCGATTCAGGTAAGCGAGACCGGCGATGAGATCGAGTATCTGGGCCATCAACTGAACCAAATGATCGGCAGGCTACGCGCTTCGCAGGCCGAAGTGATGGACCACCGGCAGATGCTGGAGGAACGCATTCGCCAACGCACAGAGGCGCTGGAAGAGGCCACGCAGCGGGCGATGTCGGCCAATCGCGCCAAGAGCGAATTCCTCGCCAACATCTCGCACGAATTGCGTACGCCGATGAATGGAGTGCTCGGCATGCTCGACATCGTGCTCGACGACCAGTTGCCGGCCGTGCATCGCGAACATCTGGAGATCTCCAAGGGCTGCGCCAATACGCTCCTGGCGCTGCTGAACGACCTGCTGGACCTGTCAAAGATCGAAGCCGGCAAGATGTTGCTTGAGCGGATCGCCTTCGACGTGCGGCTGCTCGCCGAAGACAGCACGCGGGCGATGAAGGCCAAGGCCGTCGAAAACGGCATCAGACTGCGCTTTTTGGCCAGCCCCGCCGTGCCCGCGCGCATCATGGGAGACCCGCTTCGCTTTCGGCAGATTCTCACCAACCTGGTGAGCAACGCAGTTAAGTTTACCGAGCATGGGCAGGTAGACGTGGATTTGGCCATGGGCGGCGGTCAAGCCAATCAGCCGTGGTTGCGCTTGACTGTGCGCGACACCGGGCTCGGAATCCCAACCGGCAAGTTGAACGACATCTTCGAGGATTTCACGCAAGCCGACGGCAGCGTGAGCCGTAAATATGGCGGCACCGGGCTGGGATTGGCCATCACCCGCCGGTTGGTACAAATGCACGGAGGGACGATCCAGGTGCAAAGCCGTGTGGGCGAAGGCAGCACGTTCACAGTCGAGATGCCGGTGGAGACTGCCGCAGAGGTCGATCTCACGCCCGTGGTCTCAAGCCGCAGTAGTGGCCCGGCGGTTGGCAGCGGCAATCTGGGGAGCGGGCGGCTGGTGCTGGTGGCCGAAGACAACGCAGTCAATCAGAGGGTGATCGCCGCGGTGCTCACCAAGCAAGGCTTCCGGGTAGTGGTCGCCGGCAACGGACGGGAGGCTCTTGCGGAGATGAATCGCGAGTCCGCAGAAATCATTCTGATGGACGTACAAATGCCTGAGATCGACGGCCTGACCACGGCCCGGCTCATCCGGGAGAATCCGGCCTGGGGCCATGTGCCGATCATTGCGCTCACCGCTCACGCGATGAATGGCGATCGCGAGCGCTGCCTGCAAGCCGGTATGAACGACTATCTGTCGAAACCCGTGGCGCCGATGGCCGTTGTCGATTGCGTGAGGCGTCATCTGATGACGCACACTAGCGTGACGGCCGCTGCCGGTAAGCCAGCCGATAAGACTGCGGCGTGTGACAGCGAGGATTCTCCGGCTATCGCGCCAGAGCGGCAGGCCGCACCACGATTCAAGGACACTTCGATAACCACCGAAATGATGCGCCTGTTTGTACACCTGGCGCCGGAGCGGCTTGAGCGGCTCCGCGAGGCCGCAACCCGGCTTGATGTCGTGACGCTTCAGGCACAGGCCCACAAGCTAGCGACCGCTGCCGCAGGAGTGGACGCACACCTGACGGCTGAGTATGCGCGAGGATTAGCGCGCGACGCGCCTTTGCAGGATTATCCGGCGATTGAGGCACACTTGGACAAGCTTCAACGCGAGATCCGGCGGATGGAAGCGGGGTTGCGATCACAGTCGCTAGAGGCGGCCGCGAAGTAAATCAGTCCAGTCTCAGCGCCACCAGTGGATCCGTTTTTGCGGCTCTGCGAGCGGGAATCGGCATCGCGAGCAGGGCGACGATCGCCAGCAGAGCCACGACTGTTCCCAGCCCTGGCCAGTCCAGCGGTGGGAAAGCCCGGCGGGTACTCCGCAGTTTCCACTTGGAGTGTTTGGCTCCAACTGGCGTCTGCCGGTACTCGCGAACTCTCCGATTGCTTCCGAGACAACCCACGCCGCCTTAACCATGCTCCACTTCGGCGAGCATTTCCTCGATAGCGCCTACGGGAAAATCATAGTCGACCGCACGGCGAACTGCGTTAAGCTTGGCTTCGGCTCCGGTGGCTGGTATTTCTTGACGAGTGATGGGAACTTCCAAAGAGCCGCTCATGAAATCAGTACACCATTCTCAGACTGAGGTGCGCCTAAATCGGAATCCGCGGCCGCCCATCCGTACCCGTATAGATGGTCCGCGTGGCGAGATCGGAAGGCGGCAGATCGATCACGTGCGGCCGGATCACCAGCAGAGCATGTCCGCTGTCCTTCGTCCGGGTCTCCTGGCGGAAGAGATGCCCGATGGCGGGAATTTGCGCAAGGCCCGCGATCCCGGTCAAGGTGCGGGCCTCAGAGGTGCGGAGCAGCCCGGCAACAATCGCAGTCTCATTGGTCGACATCCGCGCGCTGGTCTTGAAGGCGCGGCTGGCGATGACGGGAATCCCGTTCAAGGCCTGGCCGGTGAGGACCTTGTAATCGGCTTCGATCTCAAGCGTCATCTCAGTTGGCCCGTGTACGTGCGGAGTGATCTTCAGCAGCACGCCGAGATCTTCGAAGGTGAACGATGGGGGCGGCGCGAACGATTGCTCACTGGAGCTACCGGTACCGCCAAAGTACCCAGACTGAAGCACCGGGTATTTGTCGCCCAGATGAAAGTTGATCGGCTGGCCGTCCACGCCCCGAATTTGCGCACTGCTGAGACTGCGTCCGTTGCTCTTGGAAAAAGTACCGAAGAATTGGCTGCTTGCCAGTCCGAGGCCCAGGAAACTGGCGCCGCCGCCGAAGCTGACAAAATTGGCCAGTGAAGACGGCAACGCCGGGTTGGTGTTGAACACCCGCCTCAGCGCGATGAGCGGAAACTCGGTTGGGAAGCGGAAGCCAATGCTCAGGTCCGCGGTTTCGTTGGCCTCGTACAATTCCACGTCCACGGTAATCTGTGCGCGATTCCGGATCAGGTCGCCAAAAAGCGCCAGCGCCGGAAGCACCTTCGACTCACGATCCCTAATGACGGCGATGCGCTGATTGGGGTCCACCCCAAACTTCTGAATTTCCATGATCGACTGCACGGCGCGCGCCAACTCCTGCGCCTCCTGAACCGTAGTAGTGTTGGGCAAAGGGACAGCCACGGCCATCGTATGCTCTAACTCCTGGCGTTTGTTGGCGACATCTTTGGCCACCAGCGTCATCGTGCGGCTGATCGGCACGAAAAACGTACCGGTGGCAAGTTGCAGCGCTTCGACTGCCTCGACAAAGTCGATTTCAGCGATACGGAAGCGGAGGTTGGGCAACGGCTGGAGGTCGCCATCGAAAATAACGTCGATGCCGAACGCCAGCATCGCCTGCTCGCAAAGGGTTTTGGAATCTCCCCGCAGGTCGAACGATCGCTTGCCGGGGATCGGTTTCAAGCGCAGCGGCGCTCCCAGATAGCGCGACGCGACCAGATCGCCGATATCGGGCAACGGTTGCGTCGTACCCCCCTGTGCGGGGGGAGTTGAGCCCGCAACCGGGAAACGCATCCCCTCAAGCGCCTTGCCTTGGAGGGCCATGGCGCGGCCCCAGGAGGACGGGTCTTTAGAATCGATGCCAGCCGCTTGGGAATAAAGGAGATAAGCGCGCAGCGAGTCACCCGCTTTTTCGGCTTGTTTGGCCGCCGACCGCAGGTTTTCCGCCGTCTGAGGGGTAGCACCCACAGCGGCAAACAACAGGCAGACGGACAATCGCCCCACGATTACTTGACGATAGCACTACCCTAAGTGTTTATGCGGTCTCAGTTTGCGTAGAGCCGGTTTGGGCGGACGGATCTAGTTTTTCATCCTGAGCTGGGCCTTGGCCAGATCGAATTCCACGGTAACCGAACGTCCTGAGTGGTGAAGTGAACGTACACAAACCAGACGGGCGGACCGGCCGGTTCTGTAAACTCCCGGTTCAAAATGGCCGATATCTGAGAAAGGACGTACCGCCCGATCCATGTCTACGATTGCTGGCATTAAAACTGCGTTTCGGCCTCCCGTTCCCCAGACCTATGAACAATTGGGAATCTCCGAGTCGTTGATTCTCGATCTGGTCTTACGGCGGCTGCTGATGGAGGGCTTCTCAAGCCTTCGCTCGCTCAGCCAAGCCCTGCGAATTTCGATTCCGATCGTCGAGATCGCTTTCCGGCATTTGCGGGCGCAGCAATTGGTGGAAGTCAAGGGCATGTCGGGCAACGACTATCAGTTCATCCTGTCTCAGGCAGGGAAACAATTGGCGTCGGACCGCTTTCAGATTTCCCAGTATGCCGGCGCCGCTCCAGTATCGCTGAAAGAGTATAACGATGCGACCCGGCAGCAGGCCGCCAAGGTCAGCGTGGACCGTAAGGCGATGCGCGCGGCGTTTTCAGACCTGGTGGTGACCGACCGGATGCTGGACCAGATTGGTCCGGCGATCATCTCGCAAACCTCCATCTTTCTTTACGGCCCGTCGGGGAACGGCAAGACTAGCGTCGCCGAGCGAATGTTGCGGGTGTATCAGGACGCTGTACTGATTCCGCACGCGGTCGAAGTGGACAACCAGATCATCGCCGTCTATGATCCTGTGGTCCATCACAAGGTTGAAATCGACGACCCGGATGTGGATCCGCGTTGGCTGCTGTGCCGCCGGCCGTGTATCGTCGTCGGCGGCGAATTGATCCCCAGTATGTTGGAGCTGCGAATCGACGATACGTCGGGTATCTATGCCGCCCCGCTCCAGATGAAGGCGAACAACGGCATTTTCATCATCGACGACTTTGGACGCCAGTTGATGTCGCCGCGCGATCTGCTGAATCGTTGGATTGTTCCGCTTGACCGGCGGGTGGACTATCTGTCGCTCCGCTACGGCATCAAGTTCCAGATTCCGTTCGAAGTGATGGTGGTGTTCTCCACCAACCTCGACCCGCAGGACCTGGCCGATGAAGCCTTCCTGCGCCGCATTCACAACAAGATTCTGGTGGAGCCGGTTTCGGCAAGCGTCTTCGATCAAATCTTTCAGCGCGTGATGGTATCGCGCGATGTGCCTACCGAATCCGATAGTGCCGAGTTCCTGCGCAGGATCTGCCTGGGGGACGGTCGCAACGAACTACGCGCCTGCTATCCCAACGACATTTGCAGCTTGCTGATGTCGATTAGCCGCTATGAGCATCGTCCGGTGGAAGCGACCAAAGTGAACCTCGAGC
>JAYUSQ010000188.1:0-15613 GCA_043755595.1 Acidobacteriota bacterium
GGTGGTGAATCCTGCCCATCCCCACTGATTCTTCAACTCGTCGAAGTTGTTCTCCGAGTCCCCGCGGTCCCGGTAGTGCTGCGCGATCGTGCGGATCTCGTTTTCGAATCTCTGAGAATACCGGCTCATTAAGGTCAGATGAGATGAGGGGATCGATGCTCTGAAGCAAGATTAGGGCCTGGTGACCCATCTCGTGCACAATGTCGAGGGCCACTGTAGCCGCAGTATGAGGTGTATGGAAACTTCTGAAAATAGCACCACGTGCAAAAAGGGAGCTAAAGCCACAAGACCTCTCTCGTGCCAGAGGAATGACCATCTCGACAAGCGATGCATATATCGGACTAAAAAATCTAGACCGGCTGATCATCGCCCTAGCTGATCGAAACGATTGGTCAATGTTGGGCCTGGAACTCTCGGGATCGGTCGTTATCTTCCAGTCACTCGGCGAACCAGGAAGACCACGCAAGATTAAATCTCCTTCACCATACATAAATTTAGAGATCGCTTCTAGGTAATCGCAATCAAGAACAAGGTCTCCAGGTACATAGCAGGCTTCTAAAAGCCGGTCATCCTGAATTCGTTGTGAGAGCATTGGCCTAATGGAAAGCCATGGAGTGTAGCCTTTATAAGGGAATCCATCTAACTCTAGGGCACGACGTACGGTCTTTTCCTTCAGCGCGGTGCTTAAACCTACGAGTACGGGAATGGCCTCATGTCTGAGCAAAAAACTAGCTGATCGCATAAAGGCTCCTTGATCTTAACTTTAAGCTTGCGCCGGCATTTCAAGATCTACGTACTTTAGAACAAAATCGGGATTCGTCTCCTGCACAAGCAATTGCAGGAGCGCTGCCTGATCATGAGTCTTTCCGATATCAAGATGTTCTGAAACAATCAATTCCTTGGGCATGTGAACTCCTCGATGGATTGTAGCTCACTTCGGGGCCTTCGGCCTTGGAGTTTGGACTGGGACAAGGCATAGGCCCCACTCCGAGCCAACCACTGAACAAGGCTACACATTCCATGTCGCCGCCGAAGGGGACGGACGAAAGAAATATCCAAGGAGCACTTTTACTTTGATAGACGATAAAGTATGTTATCGTCTAGCCTCCGAGCTAGGCCAAGCCATAAGGTCCTGCTGCATGCCATGCCCAAAACTTGTAACGAAGGGCCATCTCAGTTCAGAGCTATCGGCGACTAGTGATTCTGAGAACCCCCTCTGACTCCCTCCCACGACAGCGAGAAGCGGCAAGGGGGTTGGTGACAGTCCTCTAGCGGATCAAACAAGCCCCGCATCGCTCAAACACACTGGGCCGAGTGAGCAGTTCCTCCAGCCGAGGTGCCGCCGCCGACGGTGCCTGAAGTGTCGCCTGAAATGCCTCCCACCCCTCAGCATCCAACACGAACCGCCGACGATCAGGCAAGGCTTCAGAGCGATCTTCAACTTGAGACATAGACAATTCCGCCTTTTAAGACCAACCTACCACGCCGCCAAAGGACTATCGTAGAATCATGTCCCGCCCGCTACTCCTGCTTATCCTCACGGCCGCCTCCGCCTTCCCGGAAACCCGCCGCATCCTACCCACCGCCTACTACAACTCCTTCCACCATCGCCACGCCGTCCTCGCCCGCATCGCCCCGGGCGACGTCATCTCCACCCGCACCATCGACGCCTCGGGCCGCGACGAAAACGGCAAGCAGGTAGCCACGGGCTCGAACCCCCAGACCGGCCCATTCTTCATCGAAGGCGCCGAACCGGGCGACGCGATCGCCGTCACCTTCCGCAAGATCGCGATGAATCGAAACTGGGGCTGGAGCGCCTACCGCCTCGGTCTCTACTCACTGGCCCCCGCGTCGATCGAGGGCATCTACTCCAGCCAATACAAGGAAGGCGCGGCGTTCGCCGGCCGAGCCAACATCGTGCCATGGGACATCGACCTCCAAAACAAAACCGTCCGTCTTCGTGAACCGGTCAGCAAAGCCGTGAAGCTCGAATTCCCAGCCCGTCCGATGCTCGGCTGCGTCGGCGTCGCGGCGGCGGGCGATTTCGGACCCAGCTCCGGCATCTCCGGCCCCTACGGCGGCAACATGGATTACAACGAAGTCGTCGAAGGCGCGACCGTCGTGCTGCCCGTGTTCCATCCTGGCGCGTTGCTCTTCCTCGGCGACTGTCACGCGCTGCAAGCCGACGGCGAACCAACCGGCACCGGCATCGAAACGTCGATGGACGTGGAGTTCACCGTCGAACTCCGCAAACGCGCCGGCCTCGCGAACCCCCGCCTCGAAAACGCCGAGTCGATCGTCAGCATCGGCGCCCAGCCCGAGTTTGTCAGCCCGCTCGATCACGCCCTGAAAATCGCCACCAGCGACATGACGGCGTGGCTGGTAAAAGACTACGGACTGGAGCCCTGGGCCGCCCATTTGCTCGTAGGCTATCAGGGCAAGTACGACGTCATCACCGTGGCCGGGTCGGTGGGGCTCCGGATACCGCGCAGAGCCCTGCCGAAACGTGACCGGTGAAGTAACCTGCCACCGCCGGAACCAGCCTTTACATTAAGATAGTAAGGCTGTAGTTCCAACCATGCGAATTGTTATTATTCTCCCCCTCCTCGCCGCCGCCGGACTTGCGGCCGATTGGGTCGATTACCGCGGCCCCAACCGTGACGGACGCACTGCTGAGAAAAACCTGCCCGTGAAATGGGGCGGCCACGAGGCTTCTTTGTGGAGGGCGCCCTATGGCGGCCGCTCGACACCGGTGGTCCACAACGGTCGCGTCTATGTGCTGAACCCCACGCACAAACACGAAGACACGAAGAACCGGCCGTTTCTGCAGGAGCGTCTGATGTCGCTCGACGCGGCCACGGGCAAGGTCGTGTGGGAGTACCGTTACAACCTCTACCACTCGGACGTTCCCGCGCACCGCATTGCCTGGTCCTCGCCCTCCGTCGATCCCGAAACCGGCAACATCTTTGTCTTCGGCGCCGGTGGTTCGCTGCTCGCGATTTCACGCGATGGCAAGAAGGTCTGGGAGCGCTCGCTTGTCGAAGACTACGGCGTGGTGACGACGCACGGTGGCCGCACGACGTCCCCGGTGATTGAAGGGGAAAAGGTAATCATCAGCGCGATCACCACAAGCTGGGGCGATCACGCGCGCGCCGGTCATCGCTTCATGGCGTTCGACAAGCGAACGGGCGAAACCATCTATATCAGCGCGCCGGGCGGGCGTCCGTTCGACACCATCTACTCTCCGCCCATCGTGACGGATTCCGCGTTGGGACGCCTGCTGATTGCGGGCGGCGGCGATGGCACGGTTCACGCGATCCGCGTCAACACGGGCGAACCGGTGTGGCGCTACACCATGTCCAAGCGCGGCATCAACACCGGCGTCATCGTGTCCGGGACCAACGTCATCGTCAGCCATAGCGAAGAAAATCTCGACACCAGTGAGATGGGAATGCTCGCTTCGGTGGATCTCAACGCCAAGGGTGAAGTGAAGAAGGAACAACTGCGGTGGTCGTTACCCGCCGTGCAGATGGGCTTTTCCTCGCCGGTGCTTGAAGGCGACATGTTGATGCAGCTCGACAACGGCAGCAACATCTTTGCGTACGACGTCAACACGGGCAAGCAGCTTTGGAAGAAAAACCTCGGGACGATTCAAAAGGCGTCGCCGGTGATTGGCGACGGCAAGATGTACGTCGGAAATGAGAATGGCAAGTTCTACATTCTGAAGGTCGCCAAGGAAGGCGCAGAGGTGCTGGACATGGTCCAGTTGCCGGGCACTGCCGATGGCCCGGAAGAGATCACGGCTTCGCCCGCCGTTTCCGATGGCCGCGTCTTCGTCGTTTCCAAAGAAGCCGTTTATTGTTTCGGACGCAAGGGCGGTTCGACGGCGACAGCGCTGGTGAAACCGGCGGCTGTGAAGCCCTCTACGGGGGCACCCGCTTTTGTTTTGGTGTCGCCGACCGATCTGGCTTTGAGGCCTGGACAAACCGTGCAGCTTCACGCACGCCTGTTCGATGCGAAGGGTGAATTCATTCGCGAAGAGAAGGCGGCGGAGTGGGCGCTTTCAGGCCTGAAAGGCTCTCTCTCACCTGACGGCAAATTCACCGCTCCGGCCGCGGAATCGCAGGCGGGCACGGTGAAGGCGACCGCAGGCGGACTCACCGGGATTTCTCGCGTGCGCGTTCTGGCCGGGTTGCCGATTATCGAAAACTTCGATGCGATGCCCGTCGGCGCGCCGCCGAAGCACTGGATCAACACCACCACCAAGTACGAAGTGCGCGAAGTCGAAGGCAAGAAGTACCTCGCGAAATTAGCGGACAACCCCGCCACCAAACGCGCCCGTTCGTTCCTTGGTTCAAGCGCGGAGCATGACTATACGATCGAGGGCGACATCATGGCGTCGGAAAAGCGCCGTCAGATGGGCGACGCCGGGATCGTGGCGCAGCGCTATCAGTTGGTGCTTTTCGGCAACTCGCAACGCCTCGAATTGCAACCATGGCAGCCGGAAACCGAACGCACCGTGACGCACGATTTCGCCTGGAAAAAAGATATCTGGTATCGGCTGAAGCTGCGGGTAGAGAACATGCCGGGCGGCAAAGTGAAGGCGCAGGGCAAGGCGTGGGCCGTTGGCGAACCGGAACCGGCAACCTGGCTGGTCGAACGTATCGATCCCATCGGCAACCGCGAAGGCGCGCCGGGCGTCTATGCAGATGCGCCGTTTGAAGTATTTTTCGACAACATCAAGGTGACGAGCAACCAATGATTAACAAGAACCGTTTCTTAGCTGGATCGGCGGCGAGCCTTGCGGCGGCTGCTGGGTTGTGGGCCAGCGACCCCGGCACCGGCGATTGGCCGATGTGGGGCGGTACGCCCGATCGCAATATGGTGTCGAACCAGAAGGGGCTGCCGTCGTCCTGGGACGTGACGACCAAGCGCAACATCCGCTGGGTCGCAGCGCTCGGATCGCAAACATACGGCAACCCTACCGTGTCGAACGGCAAGGTGTTCGTCGGCACCAACAATGAAGCGCTGCGCGACCCCAAACAGGGCGGCGACCGCGGCGTGTTGATGGCCTTTGACGAAAAGACCGGGGAATTCCTCTGGCAACAGGCCAACGAAAAACTCGCGGCAGGTCGAGTGAATGATTGGCCGTTTCAAGGCGTTGCATCTTCGCCGTTGATTGAAGGCGACCGCCTCTACTACGTTTCCAACCGCGCCGAATTGGTGTGTCTCGACACAGAAGGCTTCCGCGACAATGCGGAAAACGATGGCCCGGTGAAGGACGAAAAGCTCACCGGTAAAGAAAACGCCGACATCATCTGGAAGCTCGACATGATGGAAGAGCTCGGCGTGCATCCGCACAATCTGGCGAATTCATCGCCGGTGGTCTACGGCGACATCGTGTACATCATGACCGGCAACGGCCAGGATGAGTCGCATGTCCGCATCCCTTCGCCGAAGGCTCCGGCCCTGATCGCCGTCGATAAGAAGACCGGCAAAGTCTTATGGGAAGACAATCAGGTCGGCGAGAAGATTCTGCACGGGCAGTGGTCGTCGCCTTCGGTCGGCATGTTGGGCGGAGTGCTACAGGTTGTCTCCGCACAAGGCGATGGCTGGATTCGCGGCTACGAGGCCAAGACCGGCAAGCTGCTCTGGTCGTTCGATTCGAATCCGAAAGATTCGGTCTGGCCCAAGACCCGTAACGAAACGATCTCGACCCCAATCCTGGTTGACAACGTCGTCTACATCGCCAACGGGCAGGACCCGGAGCACGGCGAAGGCGTCGGCCATCTCTATGCGATTGATCCCACCAAGCGCGGCGACATAACCAAGGAAGGCTTGATTTGGCACTATGGCGAGATTCGGCGCAGCATTTCGACCGGTGCGCTGGCCGATGGCATTCTCTACTACGCGGATTTCTCGGGCTTCCTGCACGCGCTGGATGCCAAGACCGGCAAGCAAGTTTGGAAGCATGACATGCTGGCCGCGGTGTGGGCTTCGCCGATGGTGGCTGACGGCAAGGTGTACCTGGGCGATGAGGACGGCGACATCGTTGTGATGAAGGCCGGACGGACGAAGGAAGTGCTGTTTGAAGGCAACATGGGAAGCTCCGTGTATGGCACGGTTGTGCCGGCGCACGGCGCCTTGCTGATTACCAATCGCAACCAGTTAATCTCGATCGGCACGACTGCGCCCGCCCCTGCTGCGCCGGCCAAACCGGCACCGGCGGCGAAATAGGCGCATCGCGAGTTGATGAGTCATAGCTGGCCGCCGTTCCAGTATTTTGCCCGCACGGTCGTCGAGTTCGCGCCTGGCGCTTTGACTCGGCTTGGCGCGGTGGCGCGGGATCGAGGCTTTCGGCGGGCGCTCCTGGTAGCTGATCGCGGGATGATCGGCGCCGGTTTCGTAGACCGTGCTTTGCGATCCCTTCACGATGCCGGAGTCGACGCCGTGCCGTTTCACGATTTCGGCGAGAATCCGGATACAGCGATGGTCGAAGCCGGACGCGCCTTTGCCGCTCCGTTAGGGATCGATTCGCTCATCGGTCTCGGTGGCGGCAGTTCCCTCGATTGCACGAAAGCGATCAATTTTGTTCTGGTCAACGGCGGGTCGATGAAGGACTACCATGGCTACGATCATGCGCCGAAACCATTGCTGCCGATGATCGGTGTGCCCACAACGACGGGCACCGGGAGCGAAGCCCAGAGTTATGCCCTGATCTCCGACGCCGAGACTCACGTAAAGATGGCCTGCGGCGCCCCTTCTGCTGCGTTCAGCGTGGTGATTCTCGACCCTGAACTTGTCGTGTCGCAGCCGCGCGGTGTATTGGCGGCGGCAGGGTACGACGCGATTTCTCATGCCGTCGAAACTTTTGTCACAGCCAAGCGGACGGCTTGGAGCGATTGCTACGCGCGCGAAGCCTGGCGGCTGTTGTCGGCCTCCTACGAACGCATGCTGGCGTCGCCGAATATCGAAGCGGCGTCGGGCATGCAGTTAGGCGCCTATTTCGCCGGGGCAGCTATTGAGGCGTCGATGCTAGGCGCCACGCACGCTTGCGCAAATCCGTTGACGGCAAGTTACGGGACGGTTCACGGGCACGCGATCGCGGTGATGCTGCCGCACGTGGTGCGATGGAATGCACAGGCTCGCTACGTCGAACTCACCGATTCACTCGACGCGCGTCTCTCCGATATGGCCGCTATGGCGGGATTGCCCCGCCGCCTTCGCGATGTAGGCGCAGCCGAATCGGACCTGCCGGGTCTGGCCGAAGCGGCGTCCAAACAATGGACCGGAAAATTCAACCCGCGTGCCTTTGACGCCGCGGGTGCGTTGGAGTTGTATCGATGCGCTTATTGACCCTGCTTCTCGCCGCCTCCGCCAGCCTCGCCCAGGCGCAGGATTGGCCGCAATTTCGCGGCAACGCGCGGTTGAGCGGCGTCACGACAGCGCCTGTTCCCTCCGCGCTCAAAGTTGTCTGGTCATGGGAAGCGGGCGATGCAATCGAGTCGTCGGCAGCCATTGCAGGCGGCGTCGTCTATATCGGCATTGGCAACGGCGAGTTGGCCGCGCTTGATCTTGAGACCGGCAAGCTGAAGTGGAAGTACAAATCCGATGCGATGTTCGGAGAATCGTCGCCCGCAGTCGCCGGCGGCACGGTGTTCATCGGCGATCTCAACGGCATCGTCCACGCCGTGAACGCAGCCGATGGCAAGGGCGTCTGGAAATTCAAGACGTTGTCCGAGATTAAATCCTCGCCGGTGGTCAACGGCGATGCGGTGCTGATCGGTTCCTACGATCAGAGCCTCTACGCAATCAACGCGAAGACGGGAAAAGAAATGTGGACCTTCAAGACCAACGGCCCGGTGCATTGCACGCCCGGCGTCATGAACGGCTTCACCTACGTGTCGGGTTGCGACGAGAAGTTTCGCGCGATTCGCGTGACGGACGGCAATGAGGCGTATCAGGTCAACACGGAATCCTATATCGGCGCCTCTCCCGCACTGGCCGATCAATTTGCCTTTTTCGGCACCTATGATAATCAGGTGGTCGGCGTGAATCTGACTACGAAAAAAGTGGCGTGGCGCTATGAACACGCGCAACGGAAATTCCCGTTCTACTCGTCGGCGGCAGTGGTGGGCGACAAGGTAATTCTCGGCGGCCGCGACAAGATGCTGCATTGCCTTGACGCAAAAACGGGTAAGGCCATCTGGACTTTCATGACGAAAGCGCGCATCGATTCTTCGCCTGCGGTCTCCGGCAATCGCGCGTATTTCGGATCGAACGACGGGCGCTTCTACGTCGTCGATATCACGACGGGCAAGCCAGTGTGGGAGTTCGAAGCGGGCTCGCCGATTTCCGCATCGCCGGCGATTGTGCCCGGCAAAGTCGTCGTGGGCACGCAAGACGGCAAGCTCTATTGCTTTGGAGCGGCTGCCCCGGTCACTCGATAGGATCGATGACAAGGTGTACGCCTGCCACGATCTCCAGCACGCGCCGCGTTGACAGCTTACCGATTCTGGCCGCTAGTTGAGTCCGATCAATCGTATAAAGCTGCGACACCACGACGACACTCGGCTTGGCGAGCCCGCCCTCCCGGCGCTCCAAAAGGACATTGCCGCGAACGCTGGCCCTCTTCAGGTTTGAGGTCAGCATGCAGACCAATAGAGTCGCCAACTTACTCCGGTTCAATGCATCCGATTGAATCACGACGCAGGGATGGCGGAAGCCCGGCCCGGATCCAATTGGCTAGCCGAGATCCACCCAGAACACTTCGCCCTGGGTTGGACCATCCGGGACGCCTACCATGTGTCTTTCGCGTGACGCCGCTGAGTGGAGCGCATCTGCTGAACAACGGCTTTCTCGGCGGCATCCAGATCGCACGCATCGTTGTAGCTTCGCGTGATTTCGTCGGCGGCATGCCGTTTAAGCAGCGCCTCCATGGCCTCGGCGACCAGTGCGCTACGGCTCGAACTGCGAGCGTTAGCCAAAGAATCGAAACGGCGGAGCAAGTCCGGCGGGAGCGAAATGGCCGTCTTCGTGGTAGTTAACATAGTTATACCAGCGATTATACCAATGGAACTACCGACGTTCCACGGGCAATGCCGCCCACTCAAAAAGATGAGCGCGAATCACAGCACGCCGGCGTAGATCTCAGCCAGCGGGATGGAGATGTCCAAGGACTCGACGGGGAAGACCGCTTCGGGGCCCGAGTACGTCGAGAGCAGCCAACGCGCTTCCGGTGTCCGCCGATAGACCTCCACTAGATGCGTGGTTTGCGACACCAGAACGTATTCTTCAAACGAAGGAAGTTGCCGGTAGAGGCTAAACTTAGTTCCGTAATCGTAGTCTTGCGTCGAGGGCGATAGAATTTCGATGATGACCTTCGGGTTCGTCAGCGTGTCGGAGTGCTCGTCGGTCAATGCGGGTTTTCCACAGAAAACAAGAAGGTCCGGGCACACGAACTTTGTCGGGCTGACTCGAACGCGCATCGACGATCCCACCGCGCGGCACTGGCTTTGTCTGAGGCGGCTTGCGAGAGCCGAGCCTACGGTCACCGACAACAGGCCATGCGGCAAACTCACCGCCGCAATCGGGAACATCTCCCCGTCGTGATACTCGCTCTTGAACTCGGCTGCCCGATCCAACGCGAGATACTGTTCAACGGTTAAGCTCGGAACGGCAAGAGCACCCATAACTGCCTATTGTACAGCCGCGGAAGGAAAATACCGCGCCACCGTCGCAGCCGAAGGCCGAGGCGTAACTGAAGAAACCACCACCATCAAAAGCGCCGAAATCAACGTCATCGGCACCACAGGCAGCAACCCAAACACCACCGTTCCGGCCCCAGTGCGAGTAATCGCATCCGCGCCCGCCACCTGCCACCACACACCGGGCGCCGTCACAGTCGCCTGAAAAGTCGCCACCGCCAACACAGAGCCAGCCACCCACAGCGTCGACGCCATCGCACCCCACTTCGTACTGCCTCGCCAGCATAACGCGGCGATGACAAGCGGCGAAAGCGCGGCGAAACCGGAAAAAGCATACTGCGATGCCAGCTCAAAAATATTCCCCGGAGCCTTCAACGCCACAATGTAGGCCACCGTCGTAAGCGCTATCACAAATCCCCGTCCGACCATCACCTGCACTCGCTCTCCGAATCTCTCTTTATGCCCGTAGTAGGCGAACACGTCCTCGGTGAACATCGTCGACAACGCCAGAATCTGCGAATCGCTCGCCATCACCGCCGCCATGATGCCCGCGCCCAGCAAGCCCGCCAGCCACTCCGGCGCGTACTGCCCCAACAGAAGTAGCAGCACTTCATCGCGTGCGGTGTTGGGCACCGCGCTCGATCCGTTCGCCAGCACGCCCAAGAACACACACGGCAACCAGATCGCCAGAATACAGATCGGATAGAGAATCACGGTGCGCTTGAACTGCGCCATTTTCTTCGCCGTGAGGCAGAAGATGCTGATGTGCGGAAAGGCGATCGCCGACAACGGAATAAACGTATAGCTGAAAAAATAGAGCGGCGAGACCCGCTCGCGCGTGAGCAGCGGCGCGGTGGCGGGGTCGGCCAGGAGCCGCTCGACCACGCCGCTAAACCCACCCATCCCATTAGCAATCACCGCGACCGCAATCGTGCCGAACGATAAAAACAACAGGGTCTGAAACGCATTCACAAACGCCGTGCCGCGCATCCCACCGAAAAACACATACGACATCACGACCGCCGCGACAATCGCGCCGCCCAGCCAGTACGGCACCAAGCCGCCGCTGATAGCCCGCATCGCCGTCCCGCCGCCGATCACGCCGATGACGATGTAGGGCATCAGCAGCACGGCCTGCACGACAAAAATCAACGTGCCGATATGCCCGCACTCCCACCGATCGCGAAAGATCTGGACCGGCGTCATGTGGCCGAACTCTCGCCCCACCCACCAAAGCCGCGTGCCAAGGAACAACAGCAAAAGCGGCACTACCAGCGCCGACGACGAAGCCATCAGACCGTAAGTAACAATGCCGTTCTTGAATGAGTGGCCCGACGAACCCAGGATGGCGAACGCCGTCATGTGGGTGCCGAAAAGAGAGAAGAGGAAAACGAAACCGCCCAGCGACCGGCTAGCCAGGAAGAAGCCCTCGGCCCCCGCCGAATCGCCTCCGCGCGAGCCGCGAAACGCAAAGATCCCAACGTAGATGACTGCCGCCAGATACAAGGCGACGAAAATCGTGCCCGTCAACTAATCTCGTTCCTCCAAATGGGAGGGCCACGCGACGCGCACCAGCAGCGTCATCAGTGCGGCCGACGCGAGCGTAAAGCCTGCGTGGTAGGCCAAACCCACCGGCAGAAAGCCGAAAACCAGCGGACGCGCCGAGCGCCAAAGCCAGAAGTCCTGATGCAGGGCGTACAGCAGCAGGATGACTATCGCAAACAGCCAGCGATTCACTCAGCGCCCAGTATCACACATCCGCCGCCCGGCTCGCACTTGCCTGATATACTCTTCACATAAGCATAGATGGAGGGAAACCTGAACGTTTCCTGGCACGCCTCTAATGGTGACGCCCCAAAATGACGCCAACCATAAATGATCCGGTAGACGAGTCCACCCGCGCGGGCAACTACTTTGTTTCGAACTATCCACCCTACTCGGTGTGGAACGAAACACATGTAGCCGACGCTCTTGCGCATTTCGACCGGCCTCCGGCCACCATGTCGCCGCTCGGTCTGTATGTGCACATACCGTTCTGCCGCAAGCGCTGCCACTTCTGCTACTTCAAGGTTTATACCGACAAAAACGCCTCCGAGATCGAAGGCTACATCGACAGCGTGATTCAGGAGTTGACGATCTACGCGGCCAAGCCGTTTATCGGTGGGCGGCTGCCCACGTTTATCTATATCGGTGGCGGTACGCCTTCCCATCTTTCATCTAAGCAACTCACGCGCCTGGTGACGGAGATGAAGCGGTTGCTGCCGTGGGACAACGTACAAGAAGCTGCGTTCGAGTGTGAACCAGGCACGATCACCGAAGGCAAGCTCCAAGTTATCCGCGATCTGGGCTTCACGCGCATCAGCCTGGGCATTGAAAATTTCAACGACGAGATTCTCAAAGCCAACGGTCGCGCGCACCTGTCCAAGGAAATCGAGCGCGCCTATCAATGGGCGAAGGACATCGGCTTCCAACAGATCAATATCGATCTGATCTCCGGCATGGTGGGCGAAACCGACGAAAACTGGCGCGAATGCGTGCGCCGCACGGTCGAGTTATCGCCCGACAGCATCACCATCTATCAGATGGAAGTGCCCTACAACACGACGATGTTCAAAGAGATGAAGGTGTTCGGCGAGTCGATCGCGCCCGTGGCCAGTTGGAAGACCAAGCGCGATTGGGTAGGCTACGCGTTCGGCGAATTTGAAAAGGCCGGTTATTCGATCGGCAGTGCCTATACGGCGGTCAAAGATCCGGCGCGGAGCAAGTTTCTCTATCGGGACTTGCTGTGGGCGGGCGCCGACATGGTGGGGCTTGGCGTTGCCTCGTTCTCTCACGTCCAGGGCACGCATTTCCAGAACGATCACGATATTACCAGCTACCAGGAACGAGTCGGCTGTGGAGAGCTACCGCTCTATCGCGCCTTGACGCCACAGCACGAAGAGCGGATGATTCGCGAATTCGTGCTCCAAATGAAGTTGGGCAGCATCAAACAGAAGTACTTCGAGGAGAAGTTCGGTTTTAATCCGGGCGAACGTTTCGCTCCGCAACTGGCAAACTTGACGCAACAAGGCCTCGCGACCGTAGAGCCGGGTGGGATTCGTCTGAGCCGCGAAGGATTGTTGCGCGTGGATAGCCTGCTGCCGGAGTTCTTCAAACCCGAGCATCGCCTCTCGCGAAGAGTCTGAGTCGGGAGACGCATTTACGATGACCAGTCAGCCATCCTACGATGTAGTTGTTGTGGGCGGAGGTCCCGCCGGTTCGGCTGCGGCGTCCGTTCTGGCCGCCAGTGGACGCCGGGTTGCCATGTTGGAACGAGAGAAATTCCCCCGCTATCACATCGGCGAGTCTCTCCTGCCATTCTGCTGGTTCCCGCTCGAACGTATCGGCATGTTAGAGAAGATGAACGCGTCGCGTTTCACGCGTAAGCACAGCGTGCAGTTCGTCTCCCCCGAAGGCCGCCTCTCCATCCCTTTCTACTTCCACAAACATTTCGATCACCCTGCGTCGCAGACCTGGCAGGTGCTCCGCAGTGAGTTCGATCAGATGCTCATGGACAACGCGCGCGAGCGCGGCGCCGAAGTCTTCGAACGCATGACGGCTCGCGAACTCCTGCGCGATGGCGAAGCTGTCACTGGCGTACGGGCTGTCGACGAACACGGCGCGACACGCGAATTCGCGGCGCCCATGACTGTCGATGCGACTGGCCGTGACGCGTTTGCAGTTTCGCGCAACGGTTGGAAGGTCCGCGATCAGCATCTCAACAATAAGATCGCCATCTGGTCGTATTGGCAGGGCGCGATGCGCGACGCCGGAATCGACGAAGGCGCTACCACGATTGCGTTTGTGCCGGAGAAAGGTTGGTTCTGGTACATCCCGCTGGCCGGAAATATGGTCAGCGTCGGCGTTGTGGCTGAGAAGGAATATCTATACGGCGAAGGCCGCGACTTGGAAACCATTCTGCATCGCGAGATCCGGAAAAACCCCTGGGTGGAACAGCATGTGACGGCCGGAAAACAGTCTGGCCAATACTACGTGACCGGCGAGTATTCGTACCGCTCGCGCTACAGCGCGTGCGATGGGCTCGTGCTGGCCGGCGATGCCTTCGGGTTCCTGGATCCTGTTTTCTCTTCGGGCGTTTATCTGGCGTTGAAAAGTGGCGTGATGGTCGCCGACGCGGTGAACGGCGCCTTGACGGCGGGCGACATTTCGGCCAGCCGCTTCACTGCTTACAGCGAAGATCTGCGGACAGAGATCGACGCCATGCGGCGGCTGGTCTATGCCTTCTATACCGAGTCGTTCAGCTTCAAGGATTTCTGCATGGATTTCCCGCAGCATCGAGGGCTAGTGACAGATTGTCTGATCGGCAACCTCTCGCTGGATTTCACGCAGATGTTCGCGGACCTGACTAAATACGCGCAAGCGCCTCCGCCAGTTCCACACGGCTTGCCGCTCGTGAGCGCCGCCGCCACTTCTCAATTGAGTGCGATGGGCGATTGAGTGCAGCAGCTGGACAAACTCCAAGCCCTGATTCTGGAGATTCGGAGCCGGAACCGCTTTTACGCCGCCAAGCTGCCGCCGGAGCTTCCCTCCAGTCTCAAAGAGTTTTTCAAAAAAACGCCATTCACGACCAAACATGAGTTGGCGCTTGACCAACAGAATAATCCTCCATTCGGTTCGAACCTCACCTATCCGCTAGAACGCTACAGCCGATTTAGCCAGACCAGCGGGACATCGGGTAAGCCGATGCGGTGGCTCGATACTGCGGAGTCATGGGACTGGATGGCGGGCAATTGGCGGCGGGTTTTCGAATCGGCCGGGGTGACCGGAACCGACCGCGTCTTTTTCGCCTTTTCCTTTGGACCTTTTCTGGGATTCTGGGTGGCCTTTGAAGCGGCCGAACGTATGGGCTGTCTCTGCATGCCAGGAGGCGGTATGCCTACGGCGGCGCGCCTGGCGGTGATGTTCGATAGCGGCGCGACGGTGTTGTGTTGCACGCCGACGTATGCGATTCACTTGGCGGAAGTGGCGGCGCGCGAAGGCATCGACATCGGGGGCCGCAGCCGAGTCCGGTCCATCGTCGTGGCTGGTGAGCCCGGAGGCAGCATTCCGGCGATCCGTCAAAAGATCGAAGCGCTCTGGCCCGGAGCGCGCGTATTCGATCATCATGGGATGACTGAAATCGGCCCGGTCAGCTACGGATGTCCGGCCCGCCGCGATGTGCTCCACATTATCGAATCTTCCTACATCGCCGAAGTGATCGATCCGCAGTCGGGGCGTCATGTCCAACCAGGGTTGCAAGGCGAACTGGTGTTGACTAATCTCGGCCGGCCCGGCTCGCCTTTGTTGCGTTATCGCACCGGAGACTTAGTCCTCGCTTCGCCTGATGAGCGCTGTGAATGCGGAAGCACCGAAATGGCGCTGCTAGGTGGAATTCTAGGCCGTGCCGACGACATGGTTGTGGTGCGCGGCGTCAACGTCTATCCAGCCGCCGTCGAAGAAGTTTTGCGTGACGTGGGTGGAGTGGCCGAGTACCGCGTCTGCGTTTCGCAGAAACTTGGGCTAGCCGAGTTAACCCTCGAAGTCGAACCCGAGCCGGCCGCCGTCAATGGGCTCGCGCATCACATCGAAGCCCGTCTCCGCGATGCTCTCTCGCTGCGAATCGCCGTGACCTTGGTCGAACCCGGAGCCCTACCTCGCTTCGAGATGAAAGCGCGGCGCTGGCTTCGCCAATAGAATCCCGGCTCTTTCACAATCATCGGGGAGCGTCTTTGTGGGGCAAGTTTCAACTTGCGCGGAGCTTTAGCTCCGCCCTGGAGTTTCTACATTTTTTCAGGCCGCCGCAGCTTGAACCAGAGCTTTCTCGGTGATTTCGAAGCCGAATGGTTCGAGCAATGTAGGTAGTTGAG
>JAYUSQ010000189.1:0-15590 GCA_043755595.1 Acidobacteriota bacterium
GTTTGTACATTTTTCGACGGACTATGTGTTCGATGGGACCAAGGGCACGCCGTACGTCGAGGAGGATCCGACTCATCCTCTGGGGGCCTATGCGGTTTCCAAATTGGCCGGTGAGCTTTACGCGCAGGCTTACCTGGACAACCCGTTGGTGATCCGGACGTCGGGTGTTTTCGGCCCGGGAGGATTATATACGGCGCGGGGTAATTTCGTTGAAATGATGCTGCGCCTAGCGGCTGGAGGGCAGCCGATTCGCGTAGTGGAGGATCACGTTGCGTCGCCGACATATGCGCCCGCTCTTGCCGAACGCACGCTTGAGATGGTGCGGGCGGGATTGACCGGTGTCTACCACGTTGGCGGCGGTGCGCCGGTGTCGTGGCATGAATATGCGCGGTTGATTTTTTTCTCCGCTGGATTGGCTCCGGAACTGCGCGCGACTAATGAGCGGGAATACCGCACTGCGGCCCGGCGGCCGAAGTTTTCAGCGCTTTCGAATTCGAAGATGGAGAGCGCGGGTATTACACCAATGCCGTTATTTCCGGAGGCGGTTCGCCAGTATATGGCGGCTCGCGAAGCGGAGCAGAAGAGGTAGTTCGGGCGGTAAAACTAGAGTCATGGCAGTAATGACGATCAGTGGTTATATCGACTTGGAAAAGCTCGCAGCCGAAATCGAGCGGGTCAAATTGAAGCTCGGTCCTGAAAGTGGTTCGGTTGCGATACAGCGTGGGTCCAGATTCGACTGACGATCCGTCGATTCAGTTCCGGATCGTACAAAAGGACTCAGCGGCCCGCGAAGAGGGCTTGGGCGAACTGACGGGACGGATCGTCAGGATGTTCTTCGATGAACTGCGGCCTCTTGAAAACTGGGGCTTGTATATGTACTTTAGCTTTCGGAGCCACTCCGAACAAGCCAAACTAGACGGTCTTGAACCTGAGTGGACCTAAAGCCTTGGCTTACCATGACGATCTACTGAAACAGGCGTTCGACCTTGTCGAGAAGGACTATGCGAATCCCACGCAGGCTGATCTGCGGCGAGCCGTTTCGTCGGCCTACTACGCCGTGTTTCACCTGCTGGTCAGAGAAACGACCCAGCATTGGAGCCGCGATAGTTCCAGAGACGCGCTGGGGAGAATGTTCGAACATTCCTTAATGAAGAAGGCTTCTGGCAGGATTTCCGATTTAAAGCATTTCCCCTTCGGTGGGGAAGACCCGGTTGTAGTAGGGAGTCTGAGAACGGTTGGGGAATTCTTTGTGGAGTTGCAAGATAGGCGCCACGTCGCAGACTACGATAATGGAAAGTTGTGGTGGACCTATTCGGAAGCACTGCGTGAAGTTACAACTGAGGCGGAATCGTTCTCAGCCTGGCAATCGATCAAACACGAAAAAATCGCGCAGGACTATCTGGTGTCGCTGCCGATCAAACCGCAAGCGTAAACCAAGGCGCGCTACTTCTTTGGCATCAGGTGCCGCAGAAAGCGTTCCGGAGCATTCAGAAAATCCCGCGTGATGCGATAGTGGTCAGTCTCCTCATACGCGACCTTGTGCAGCGATCCGCCGTCGCAACTGAAGATCTCCGCACCTGGGTAGGCGAGCAGAATCGGAGAGTGCGTGGCGATGATGAATTGGCCTTCACCCGACGCCGCCAACTCATACATGCGCGTCAACAGCGTCAATTGCCGCATGGGCGAAAGCGCGGCCTCCGGTTCGTCCAGAATGAACAGACCCTGTTCGAAATAATCGTTGAACACGGCGAGGAACGCTTCGCCATGCGAACGGGTGTGCAGTTTCCCGTGCATCCGGTGGGAGCCTGAGTCGTCAAAGTACGTCGCAAAGTTATAGAAGCTCTCGGCGCGCAGAAAGAATCCCTCATGCACCTTCTGCCGCCACTGCGCCCGTAACGCGGACGACATGGCCGACTCGGTGGCATGATGCTCATAGCGCCCGCGATGATTCTTGTTGCCGCCGGCCAGATGAAAATCGCATTTGTCGGCGATGGCCTCAAGCAGCGTGGATTTGCCGCTCCCGTTCTCACCCACGAGGAACGTCACTGGCGTTCGAAACTCAAGGTCGACGCCGCCGGTAAACACAGGCAAAGTCCAAGGAAACACCTTCGTGTCGACGTGGGCGGGAAGCGAGTAAACGCGGCGGAGGAAGACGCTCATCGATCTTTCATTACACTAAAGGATTACATGCCCGTTGAAAGATTGACGGCTCACGTCAAAGCTGCCGGTTGAGCGAGCAAACTGAGTCCAAAGGTTTTGGACCAAGTGCTGTGCGGGGTGCCGCGCGTGACCAATTCGAGTGTCCTGGTTGGCTATGAGACTGCCGACGACGCCGGAGTGTATCTACTGTCGCCCGATCTGGCGCTGGTGCAAACGGTGGATTTTTTCACGCCGATTGTCGACGACCCGTACACCTACGGCGCCATTGCTGCAGCGAATGCGCTCAGCGACGTATATGCAATGGGAGGCGTGCCGATCTCCGCTTTGTCGCTGGTGGCGTATCCGGGCAAAGGCGCTCTCGACGTGCTACGGGCGATTCTGACCGGTGGGGCCGAGAAGATGAGGGAAGCGGGTTGCGTCATTCTGGGCGGCCACTCGGTGAACGACGCCGAAATCAAATTTGGCTATTCGGTGACTGGCACGGTTCATCCCGATCGTGTCTGGAAGAATACGGGCGCGCAAGTACACGACGTGTTGGTTTTCACGAAACGCATCGGCACCGGAGTGGTGGCGACTGCGCTCAAGCGTGAATTCGCGAGTGAAGAGCACGTGCGCGCGGCTGTCGACTCCATGCTTACGCTGAACCGTGCCGGGGCCGAGGCGTTGGCTGGTTGCGCCGTGCATGGCTGCACCGACATTACCGGCTTTGGTTTGATCGGCCATGCGCGAGAAATGGCGCTGGGCAGCGGGGTGACGTTCGGGATCCATGCGTCGGCGGTGCCGCTGTTGCCCGGCGCCTTTGAGTACGCCAAGCGCGGGGCCAAACCCGGCGGGTTGAAAAACAATCATGAATTCGCGTCGCCGGATGTCGATTGCGCCCCGGGCATCGATCCAGACCTGGTGGACCTGTTGTATGACCCTCAGACCTCTGGCGGGTTGCTGATCTCGCTGCCGGAAGGCGATGCCGCTCGCATGGCGACGCGTTTTCCCGATGCTCATGTGATTGGCCGTGTGCTGCCGGCCGGAGATAAAGCGATTCGAATTCGACAATGAAGAACCCGATCATAGTAGCGCTGGATGTTCCCTCGCCGGCTGAAGCGATGAGTCTGGTGAAACGGCTGGGCGATTCGGTGGCGATGTACAAGGTCGGCCTGGAACTTCACACGGCTGCCGGCCGCACTTTCGTCGAGGAGTTGAAGGCCGAAGGCCGGGGTATTTTCCTGGACCTGAAATTCTATGACATCCCTGAGACGGTCAAGCGGGCCACGGCGATCGTGGCTGAGTTAGGCGTGGATTTGCTGACGATTCACGCGAGCTTCTCTGTGATGCGCGCTGCGGTGGAAGGGCGGGGCGCTGCGGCGTTGCGGTTGCTGGGCGTCACCGTCCTGACCAGCTTTGACGAGCACGATCTGGCCGACCTGGGCACGTCCAAGAGCGTGGCCGAACTGGTGGCACAGCGCGCCACGAAAGCGCGGGAAGCCGGCATGGACGGCATCGTCTGCTCACCGCTCGAAACGGCGGCGATGCGGACATTGCTCGGGTCCGATAAGCTGCTGGTGGCGCCTGGGATTCGCTCGGCCGGGGTCGATGCGGGTGACCAGAAGCGCGTGGCGACTCCGCGCGAGGCGATCCAGGCGGGCGCGAGTTATCTGGTGGTCGGACGGCAGATTACCCGCGCGGCCGATCCTTGCGCCGCCGCAATGCAGATCCTCGAAGAGATTGGCTGAGATGAACCTCTATGGCGACGAAAAAGAAAGTAGCGGCGGCTAAGAAGAAACAGAAACCGGCTCCGGTCGTCAAGAAAAAACCAGCCGCCGCAGCAAATAAGGTAGCTGCCAAGACGGCTGGAAACATCGAGATCGCCGAGATGTTTCCCCATGAGATGCTGCGAGAGCATTCCAAGTGGCTGTGTCTCGCCTGCATTCTCGACATCTTCACGCGGCACATGGGCATGCCCGCTCCAGCGGCCATGAAACTGATGCGCGCGCATAAACCTGGTGTGGACGAATTGACGGCTGAAGTTGCCACGCGGCCGTATTTCCCGGAGCCGGATGCGAGCGGCAACTGCCCCAATTGTCATTCGCCGGCCAAATGGTGCGCGCGGCTTCGGGTGTTTCGAGTGGAAGGCGGCAAGGCCACCGACAAGACGCACCGCGCTTTATTGGCCAAACTTCCGACGTCCAAGGGTCAATACGAATTCCTGGACCAGAAATCGACCGGACGCGACGCGTTGTTTCAATGGCTCGAACACGCCGGGAAAGAGCTGGATTTCGAAGCTCCAGGCGCGTTGGTGGCCGCCGCCAAACTCTATCTGGAGCGCCGCGATCCGAACGTCGATTGGGACGCCGAGTTCGCCGGAATCCGGTCGGTCCGCCGCACCCGCGACGTCACCGATGGCTGGCTGAAGGAGCCCCCGCGGTTGTTTCTCGCTGCCATGGTCTTCGATGAGATCCTCGCCATCCAATATCTTCTGAGCCGCTCACAGAGAGCGGGCGGCGTTACTTTTGAAGGGCGGATGACCGTTCAGGAATTGATCGCGCGTTTGCGGCGGTCCGGCTATTTGCGAAGCGTGGAGGTGCGCGCCGCCGAGCCCGGCGACACGCTGGAGCAACTGCTCGATCAGCTTTCGGGCGGCGATGCCGCCTTGAAGTTTCACTACATTCTGGACCGCCGCGATTTTCTCGATAAGCTGGCCGCCCTCAAATCGGTTCGTCTGCCTAAGTTGAAATTGGGCTGATTGTCCGCTTAGTCACGCCAGCTATTCGCGTTTGGAATTCACGTAGGCGATCAGGTCGGCCAATTCGTCGTTCTTGAACTGCGGCCAAGCGATCTTTTGCTCGCGCATGCGAGTCTGCATCGCCGGGCCATGGCGCCAGAGCGCCGATACTACTTGAATTGCGTCCAGCGGCTGGGCGCGCCGTGTCAAAGACGGCGCCATCCAGGTGGAAGAGGCGTGGCAGCTCTGGCAAGCGCTCTTGGCATACACTCGTGCGCCCGCCTGCACGTTGCCGGGTTCGTCGAAGTAACTGATGGACCACAGATATCCGGCTACTTGCCGCATTTCCAGAGCCGTCAATTCGGGCGGGGTTTCGGCCATACGCGCCGCGTGATTCCACATCGCGACCGAGAAAGATGCGAGCGTGCGGTGGCGAATCTGATCGAGCGATTTAGCGCCCGAATGACAACCGGCGCAACCCTTCGAACGAAAGACCGCTTCGCCTTCCCGGGCATCGGTTACCTCAAGCACCGGTGCGGTGTTTTGTCCGCCCGGCAGGCGCCTGACATAGACGAGTAAGTCAGTGAGTTGCTGTGCGGAGAGATCGGGCCAATCGATCTTGCGCTTCTTCATCTCCACATACATCCGTGCCGAGTGATTCCATAGTGCGCTCGTAAAGGCGATTGGATCGGAAACGTTCCGCCATTGCGACAACGGTGGCGGGGCGCCTGCAACTGTTCGCTCTCCGCGAACGGCGTGGCAAGAACCGCATTTGGCAGACATGAAAACCTGTTTGCCGCGGCCGGCTTCGCCCGGCGATTCGAAATAGCGGTGCGCGTAGAAGTACGCAAACAGATCGGCGGCCTGCTGGACGGTCAAGGCAGGGGATGGCAGGCCAGCCTTTTCCATGGCGGACCACATCACCGGCGCATGGTTCCACAAGTGGGTGGCTAGCGAGGCGGGCGTGAACGCCCGTCCGGTCCACCGCCCGAGATCCGGCGCACTGATGCCGCCCGCGCCGGGTGCGCCATGGCAGGTTACGCAACGTTGCGATTCAAAGAGGGCGGCGCCGCGGCGCGAGTCCCCCGGGACGGATGCCGGCATAGCCAGCGACGGAAAAATAGCGAGCAGAACGGAGAAGCGAAGACGCATCTCAACCTTTCTGCCTGCGCCGACTTCAGGCGTCTTCATTCTACTCCTTCGGCGCCGGATAATTGAATGGTCAACTTGATGAGGATGGGGCTTCCACTTTTCTTTGCAGCGGTTTTGGGCTTCGGAGCCCAGCCGAAGCCCTATGGAGAAATGGTGAAGCTGGGCGGGCACGAGGTACATATGCACTGCGAAGGCTCCGGTGATGTCACCGTTCTTCTATTGCATGGCACGCCGCGATTTTCCTTTCACTTCGCCCTGCTGCAGCCGAAAGTGGCAAGGTTCGCGCGTGTCTGCGTGTACGACCGGGCGGGGGACGCCTGGTCCGGCGCGATTCCCGGGCAGCCGGCGGCGGCGATTTTCTTCGACGAACTGGATCGGGTGATCCGTCATGTTTCCGCGGTCAAGCCGGTGGTGCTGGCCGGGCACTCTGTCGGGGGCGTGTTAGCGCGGGCCTATTTTGCCCAGCATCCAGAGCGGGTGGCGGCGATGGTGCTGATCGACACCGCTCCGCTGCAATTTCCTTCCGCCGCTCCGCCAAGACGCCGTCCGGCTGCGCCCCCTCCGACGCTGAACGCTCCATCCGACAAACTGCCGGTTCGTTTTCACGCAGCGCATCTATGGGCTACCGCCAAGTGGCAAGCGTATGCTGCGGCGGTGGATTTGGAGCAGGCGGCTCAGTATCAGGCCGAGCTTTACCGCTGGGCGGCGTTGGCCACGAGCCCCACTCTTCCTGTCTGGTTTCTTGCCTGCGCCGCAACGGCTGACGGGCCGGAGCCATGGGTAGAAACGCAGCAGCGCATGGCCGCAGAATGGGGGCGAGCGAAGTTTGTGCGAGTCTAGCCGAGCGGGCATGACATTCAACTGGATCAACCGGCGGCGGTGGCTGAGGCAATCCTGGAAGCGGTCCTTTCAGCGCGTGCGAATGCCGAATAACACCGACAACTGATTTCGATTCGACACGATGTCGCCTAACAATTTGGGAGCCGACCAATAGGTGTAGCGCAACTCGGTCGAAACGACGATCGGGCCGAATCTATGCTCCATGCCAGCCGTCGCCATCGCGCCGCCTTGCGACGTGCTGCGGCTGCCCGGTGTCCGGGTTTCGCTGGCTGGAGGATCCGTTGGGAACAACTGCGGACGCCGATTGATATCTACGAAATTCGCCGCGATGTATCGAACGGCAGGGCCCGCGCCGACGTAAGGCTGCCAGCCATTCTCCTGATAATCCGGCCGCCAAACGATGAGCGCGGGAATATCCCAGGCGCTGCCAGATTCATCGTGACTGGTGAAGAAGCCCAGCCGCCCAGCCGCCCGCTGGAAACCATAGCTTCGCCGCAACGCCTCAACCTGCAGCGCCAAACGGGCTGGTAGTTTGACGCTGACAAATGGTCCCACTGCGCCCTTCGATGACTTGTCTGAGCCTTGGCCGCTTGGTCCGCTTTCCAGGGCCTTGAACCAATCGATCAAGTGAACGCCGCCACGCACACCGATCGAAATAGGCTGAGCCTTCGCCAGCGGTTGTGTGACTGGACAGAATGCCGTGACGAAGAACCATACTATCGCCGTCCGCTTGAATACCATCGCTTCATCACTTCCATCGCCGGTTTGCGCCACGGCGTCATCGAGTTATTTTCCGGACCGCCGTAACCGTTAGTGCCCAGTTTCCACCAATAGACGCCTTGAAACCAAGGTTTTTCGTAGAATGCCGACATCAACGCGTCATAACATCGCGCTTGCTCTTCGAGAGAAAGCGGCTTGTCCGTTTCATCTTCCCAAGGCGCGCGGTGCGCGTTCACAACCGCGGAGAAGCCCGCTTCTGTCAAAACTACCGGCTTGTTGAACTTGCGCTGGACCGCTTCGACCTTGGCAAGAATTTCGGAGGTTGAATAGTTATCGGGAAGCGGGTAGTAGTTATCCAAACCGATATAATCCAACGCGTCCCAGAATGCTAACGTCTCGAATTCGGGACCCTGCGTGGGCGCAAACGTCAACGGGCCTGGATAGATCGCGCGGACGGCGGCGATGATCTCGCGCCACTCGCGCTCTTGCGATGACAACGCGCCTAGCTCGGTGCCGACGACAAAGAGGTCTGCGTGTACCCGCGCCGCGAGCCGCGCATAGTGTTCAATAAAAGGCCGGTATTGCTCAAACCATTGTTTGCGCAGCGCGTCCGTTTTGGCCGCCTCGGGCCCCATCCGCCACAGGTGCGGTTTCAGCATCACTTTCATGCCAAGCTGATGAGCGACCGATGAGAGTACCTCAATGCCGGTATCGCTCTCCCAACTCCCTTCGCCGCCGTGCCGAATCACAATGCGATCCGCCGTCACGCGGCCGCCGCCATAGGGCACCAGGGCGATCGCATTGACGCCATAGGCGGCAAGACGTTTGAGCTGCGCAATGGATTCTTCGGAGCCATAGCGCACCCCGGCTTCGGCCGTGAAACTGACTCCGCGTTGGAAGAACCGACGCTCGTATGGAAGATTTGCCGCGGGCTTGGGGAGCGAGGCCAGCCGGGCCGCAGTCCGTTCGTGTTGCCTCACCGCTATTCGTTCCTGGGCCCAATTGGTTGAGCCGAACAGGAGCGCGCTCAAACCAAAGCCGCCCGCTATGACCCGCCATGTCGCCCAATGCGGGCGCCTCCAGAAGAACAAGGTCAACGGCAGGAGCAGAGCCGCCAAGGTGACGGCCAAGCCTACTCGAAACGGGAAGCGCAAGCCGGTGAAGAAGATCCCCATCGGTGTGACGAAGACCCCGCCCAGCGAGGCGCCCGACAGAATCCGATCAAGTCCGATCGCGATCGGCACGACGGTGTTGGTCAACCACAGCGCCGGTTGGAGGAAGGCAAGGGCCGCCAACGCCATTTTCAGCCATCGCATGAGACTTGAGCGTATCATTTTACGTGCGCCTTTGCGGCTCTCGCGCTAGAATGAAGGGCCTATGGGGATCAGCCGTTTCTGTATCGTTTCTCTTTCAGCCGGTTTGTTGGCGTTGCAGTCTTGCAAGACTGCCGCTCCGGCCAATGTCGCCGCTGAGGTGAATTCACGTTCAATCACCTACGCGGATCTCGACAAGCAGTACCGGTTGCAATTCCCCAATCCCACGCCGGAGTCTAGCGAAGACCAACTCGCTATACAGAAGCTGGAAGTGTTGCGCAGCATGATCGACAACGAAATTATGTTGCAACGCGCCGAAAAAGTCAGCCTGATGGCTCCGGATACCGACGTTGAGGCCAAGTTCAACGACATCAAGGCGCCCTACACCCAAGAGGAATTCCAGAAGCAACTGGCCGCGCGCAAGATCAACGCCGAGGAGTTCAAATCTCAGCTTCGGCGCGATTTGAGCATCCAGAAGCTGTTCAATAAAGACATCACGTCCAAGATCAACATCACCGATAAGGACGTGGCCGCTTACTATAACGCCAACCGCGCTTCGTTCAATCTGGCCGAACCTCAAGTGCATCTGGCGCAAATTCTGGTGACGCCAAGCCCGGACCCGAATGTGCGGAATCTCAAGAGCGACAAGGCGACCAACGAGGAAGACGCCCGCAAGAAGATGGAGATGATCGTGGCTCGGCTCAAACAGGGCGAGGACTTTGCCACGGTGGCGCAGGCGTATTCAGAGGATGGCAACACGGCCTCGAACGGTGGCGATCTTGGCTTTGTGCCGCAGTCGTCGCTTGAGCAGGCGCACTCGGAACTTCGCAAGATGGTGATGGCTCTGACGCCCGGTCAATATTCAGGCGTGATTCGCACCCCCGAAGGGTTTCGCATTTTGAAAGTGGTTTCAAAAGAGCCTGCCGGGCAGCGCGAGTTAAACGATCCTCGCGTTCAGCAGAACATTCGGGAGCAACTGATCAATCGCAAAGACCAATTGCTCAAGGCCGTGTACTACGAAGTCGCCCGCAACGAAGCGAAGGTGATCAACCACTACGCGCGCGGGCTGTTCGACAGCTACGCCAAATAGATCGCGCGGAATCGGTGGCGTTTAAGCGTCCGTAATCGCGTCGTTCTGCCAGTCCCACTTGAGTTTCCTGCCGCGCCGGTAGGACATATTAGCCACGTGCGCGGCGCCGGCGGCCAGGTGCCCTTCGAGGCCGTTTTCTTTGCTCGGCTTGCCCTCGCGGAGCGAAGAAATGAACCATTCGGCATGGGTGTGACCCCGCTCGATCGTAATCTCATCCGGTTGACGCCGCGCAGGCAATTCCTGGAGAGGCTTGCCTTCCGGACTCCAACCCTTGGCTGCGAAGTAGTTCGCGCGCGCATCTTTGGGCCATTGCAAGGTGCCGTAGGATTGGACGCCATGGTCAACCGGCTCAGGAAACAAAATCAACTTGCCGCCAGTGTCTACTAACGTGCCTTTGGTGCCCATGATGGTGTTGCCGGGAGCGGGAAATGAGTTGGCTAAGTGGACGTACATGTCGGCGACGAACCCCTCATACTCAAACACGCTGTTGAGCACATCCGGCACGTCGCGCCCATCTTTCCAGTAATGGAGGCCGCCCTGCGATGACACCGAGAGCGGCGCCTTGACATCCATGACCTCATGCAGCCAGGTGAGCAGATGCACGAATAAATCGGTCGCCACGCCGCCGGAGAACTCCCACCAGCAGCGCCATTGGAAAAACGCGCGGGCGTCGAACGGACGTTTGGGTTTGTCGCCGAGGAAGCGGTTCCAGTCGATCGTCTTTTCCGAGGCATCGGGCGGAACTTCGTACTTCCAGGCTCCTTGCGCGTTGTTCCGGTGATTCGACATCCGCACCATCGTGACTTCGCCGATCGCGCCAGACTTGATAAGCTCACGCGTCTTGGCGGCCATCGCCGACGTCTTGTGCTGGCTTCCTACCTGCAGCAATTTGCCGCTAGAGCGCTCGGCGGCCAGGATGGACTTACCTTCTTCTAGGCTCCAGGTGAGCGGCTTTTCGCAGTAAACGTGTTTGCCGGCCGACAACGCATCGATCACCATACGCCGGTGGAGATGATCCGGCGTGGCGATCACAACCGCGTCGATATCCTTGCGGTCCAGGATGGCCCGATACTCCTTGGTGGTGGCGATCTTGTCGTCAATCTGCTCTTTGGCGCGCGCCAGACAGCCATCGTAAAGATCGCAGACGGCTAGCATCTTGAGGCCCTCAATCGGCTTGAACTCGTCGATCAACTGTGTCCCGCGAATGCCGCTTCCGATGAACGCCATCCCGATCTCTCCGTTGATCGAAGCGGCGCGCAATCTGGGGGCCTCCCCGGCCAGACTGAACACGGCAGCCGCGCCGGCGGCGGTGGAAAGGAAATCGCGACGATCTGCACCCATGGTTTCTACGTTATCATCGTCACCCGCTCCACGCTACACTAGTCGGAATGATCTCCATTGTGATCCCGATTCACAATGAGGAACCGTCGATCCTCCCGCTGTATGACAAGTTGACGTCGGTGATGGCGCTGGTCGCCAAACCGTACGAGATCCTTTTTGTCGACGATGCGTCGACGGATCGCAGCTTCGACTTGCTGGCAAACCTGGTGGAGACCGATGGGCGCCTCAAAGTGATCCGTCTGCGCCGCAACTTCGGACAGACGGCGGCTTTGTCGGCGGGCTTCGACGAAGCGCAGGGTTCGATCGTCATTTCGCTCGACGGCGATTTGCAGCACGATCCGCAGGACATACCGGCGCTGCTGGCCAAGATCGCCGAAGGGTATGATATTGCCAGCGGCTGGCGGAAGAACCGGATCGACAACGCTTTCTCGCGCAGGATTCCTTCACGGATCGCTAATTGGCTGATGGCCAAAGCGAGCGGCATCGACCTTCACGATTTCGGCACCACCTTTAAGGCTTACCGGGCCGAGGTGCTGAAGGACGTCAACCTATATGGCGAGTTGCACCGCTTCATCCCAGCGCTGGCCAGTTTCTACGGCGCTCGTGTGGCCGAGGTGCCCATCCGCAACACAGCCCGCGTGACCGGCGCGTCGCATTATGGGATTGGCCGGACCTTCCGGGTGATGTTCGATATCATCACGATCAAGTTTCTACTCACCTACTTCACGCGGCCGATGCACTTTTTCGGCAAGTTGGGCTTGATTGGGTCGCTGCTGGGCGGTGGCATCCTTTCCTACCTGCTGGTTTTCAAAATATTGGGCGGCGAGATTATGCAGCAGCACGGCCCGTTGATGATGGCGGGTGGGTTGCTCCTGCTCTCGGGACTGATGATGTTCAGCACGGGATTGCTGGGTGAAATTCTGGTACGGACATATTTCGAAAGCCAAGGGCGGCGCATTTATGCCGTGCGCGAAATCCGGGCGCGCAAGGACTCCGTGAAAGATACTCCGCGATAGTCCGGGTCTCATAAGATACGGCTTTCGATCATACAAACCGGAGCCCCGCCGCGGCGAACAACTCTTTTATTTTGTAGGGTCACAGGGATAGGCGAAAACTCCGCGAGAATTTTGGCCGCCGATAAACGCGGATGAACGCAGATAAACTCAGCGGATGGGGTTATGGCTTGGCCGCAGAAGGTGCCCTCATCGTGCCAGCTATATGTAAAGCGCTCGGCCACAAAGTGGCGTATCAATTGGCGCGGAATAGCAAGAGGTCCAGGCCAAACGTTACTTGCATCGCGACTGGCGGCTGCGATTGCATCGGACGGTAGATTGAGACCAGGACATCGCGAACGGAGTCGGCATCGAGGCCGGCCGTGGTGGTGACGCTGCGCCGATCGACCAGGGTGAAATGGGGCTCGAAGGTTTTGATTGCGTAAGCCGTACGATTGCGGCCGGAGCCGCGCAGTTCACCAAGATCGGTGGGTGAGGGCACGGCCACCAGGAGCCGTCCGTCGTCGCGGAGCACACGACGGAACTCACCGGCGTTCATCCTGGCCGTCACCGAGAGCAAAATCGAGAAGGAATTGGCCGCGTACGGCAGGAGGCGGTCGGCATTGGCGACGATCCAGTGGCAGGCGGGATATCGTTTCGCGGCGGCCTCGATGGCTGGCGTGGATATGTCGACGCCATGTGCGTCGCAACCGGTTTGCTGCGCGAGCGAACCGAGATAGAACCCTTCGCCACAGCCTGCGTCTAGCACGATGTCGTTCGCCGATACGTCCAGGATTTCGGTCATTGCCGCGAGCAGTGGCGCCGTGACGCCGCGATCATGGAGACGCCGCCGGGCTGCCACCGCCAGCGCGGCATCCCCTGGTTGCTTGGAGCGCCGGTCCTGTGGCTGAAGCAGATTCACGTAGCCGCTGCGGGCGGCGTCGAATGAGTGAGTTTTCGCGCAAAAGAGCCGTAGGCCATCGCGAACAAGCGGAAGTTGGCAGCCCCGGACGGGGCAAAGGAGCATTCGTCGAGTGTAGCGAATCGAGGGGTATGATTTATGGAGGAGACGTTATGAGCCGCTTCACTTTACTCGCTGCCTTGATGGCCGGTGCGCTTTGCGCTCAACCCGCTGCGAAAGGACCCGCCGGACACTGCGAGGGCGCACTTGAGACGCCAAACGGCGATATGAAGATCGAGATCGACCTGGTCGAAGAAGCTGGTGCGGGCTGGATCGGTGCAATCGCCATCCCGATGCAGAACACCAAGGGCCTGCGGCTTAACGATATCAAGGTGAAGGAAGCAACGATAAGCTTCACGATCAAGGCTCCGGGCGAGCCGCGATTCGAGGGGATAGTAGCGGCCGAAGGCGGGAAGATGAGCGGCGAGATGCAGCAAGGCGGTTTTAAACTGCCGTTTCGCCTTACGCGCAATGGCGAAGGGAAAGTCGAGAAGGCCGCGCCGATTGCGCTTTTCAGCAAGAATCTTGAAGGCACGTGGGAAGGCGCGTTGGATGCCGGCGGGAAGCAATTGCGGTTGCGTTTCGTCTTGGCCAATGTGGCGACCGAGGGGACCGGAAAGATCTTCAGTCTCGACCAGGGCAACGCCGAGATTCCGGTTTCCGCTATCCGCGAAAAGGAAGCGCATGTCGTGATCGAGGCGTCCGTGATCGGCGGATCGTTCGAGGGTGATTTGAAGGGCGCCGGATTGAGTGGCCAATGGACGCAAGGTGGAAATCCGATGCCGCTGGTGCTGACTCGTCCAGCGAAATAGGGGCTACGCGCTTTTAGGCTCGACCGCGCGCCAGATGGCCGCGATGGTCCGGCGCATGATCTCGTCCGGCATCTTGCCGCCATGCGCGCCTAACAACTCAAACATCGCGACGCTTTGCATGGTGGCGAGCAAGAGGAGCGACGCGGCGGCGGGGTCTGGCGCGCGATTGGCAAAGAAAAATTCTCCCATCTTCACGCGCAAGACGACGAGGCCGGAGGCCGGGTGCTTGGCGGCGAATCGTTCAAAGTCGAAATCCGGATGCGACATGAGAGGGAGCAGCATCGGCACGGCGGCGCGAAAATAGTCGAGCATCGCCCAGGCCAGCCGTTCAAGCGTGTCGCGGCCGTCCGTGCCCGCGGCGGCCGTTGTAATATACACACCCATGTCCATGGGCGGCGGCACCATGGAGGCGAAGAAAAGGTCGGCTTTCGTGCCGTAGCGTTGGAACAGGAGCGCCTCAGAGACACCGGCGCGTTTGGCGATTCGCTTGGTCGAGGCCGCAAAGCCTCCTTCGATAAAAACTTCACGGGCGGCCGACAGCAGGTCCTCTTCGGCTATCGTTTTCGGGCGGGACACAGACTCTCATTCTCGCTTCTTTCGCGCGAGGATGTACAAAGTGCCTGGGGTTGTGCCGTCCAGCAATGGTTCGAATCCGGCTGTTTCGAGGCTCGTAAGCCAGTAGCGGCGGGCGGGCGTCTGGCCGAAGTAGCCATGTCCGTGGAGAAACGGATAGGCCAGTTTGACCCAGATGTCGCGGTTGATCACCATCAGCAGGAACTGGCCATCGGGGCGTAGGACGCGATTGATCTCGGTGAGCGCCTGGGCGGCGCCAGTGCGGCCCAGATGGTCGATGACATAGGTACTGACGGCTGCCTCGAATGAGTTGGCGGCGAAAGGCATCTGGCGGGCATCGCCGGTTTGAACTTTGATCCGGGATTCGACTCCCGCTACTCGGGCGTTAGCCAGGAGCCGCTCGGGCGAGTTGGCTTCGATGCCGTAGCCAGCAGCGAAGCGGTCAAGAACAGTCACTTGGGACTGTGGCCGGGCCAGAAGAACCATTAACGTGGCCCGGCCGGAGCCGGCGCCGATATCGAGCACTTGTCCGGCCCCTGATTTCAGGAACTCTGCGGTAGGAAGGGCCAACGGGCTGTTGGGCATGAGTCCGAACGAGACGATGGCAAAACCGAGAAGTGCCCAAGCAGCTATGGCAGCGGTGACAAAGCCCACCCACCGCCAATGGCGGCTCCAGGCGAGCAGCGCCAGCGCGGCGCAAGCGCCGGCGGGGATCAGGTGGCCATGCGTCCACTGCCATTCGTATCCGAAGTCGTAACCAGCGGACAAGATGATAAGTGAGTGCATACTTATTAATACAACAGGCCTCACTATTTTGTCCAGAGGAGTCGGCATTTTTCCTCAAGATCGTCGCGCGGACGCCGAAGAGGTTTTCATGAAAAGACTCCTCTCCATGACTATCGGCTTCGGCCTTCTCTTTT
>JAYUSQ010000190.1:0-15550 GCA_043755595.1 Acidobacteriota bacterium
AGGCCGCGAAGCGCCTTAGTTGCGGGCCTGGCGAAGACAAGCGTGATCCCACAAAACAATTCTACATCAAATTGTTTTTTTATAACACAGTAGTACTAGCCCGATATGGATCCGAAGCCAATGCGTCACTAATCTCTCTTGTGAAAGACGGCGCTACGATGTCCTCAGGCCGCGCATCAAGATACCCGAGTTGGAGGAATCCCATAGCGTTATGAGCCTGATTTCCGTTTGGTGCTGGACCCCGCGCCGTTCCATGGCCCGACTGATACTGACTACTCCATCCGCCCCCGTTCGGAGAAGACGCGAAGAAGTTGAATCCTCTCCCTCCGCTGGCGATAGGGGAAGCTTGTTGGCGACCGCCGTGAACCGTCAAGGTCTTATTGCCGGGACATTAGAGGCCCAGACGAGAAACGGTCGAGGACCGGATTGGTAGGCCCGTCCAACGACCTTAATCAACAATCTCTTGGCGATTACCTCAGCCATCAACGCCTTCTGGCTGGCGACGATCACTATGCTTCTCCCCTGAGCTTGATCAACTATCAGCATCGAAGGATAACCAATAGTTCTTCCGTCGGACAACACCAATCTGTCCTCGCAATCGGTCTCGATTCGGGAGCCCGATGTGGTTTCGCCGGGTTCGACCCTCTTCTCAAGTCTGAGTTGTCCGCCCAGTCCGCAGGAACCCGGGTTGCCAGGCAGAGTCTTTTGGATCCTCAAAGCCCCACCATTCTCCTCAAGTCGGGTCGAGAGATCCGGCTCCTGCTCGAGAAGTGTCCCGCGGGGCAATACTATCGGGAAGCGATTCCCTGCGAACATTCCGTCGACACGTTGTACGCTTGCTGCAATCAAGCTGTATCGGAATACACTGGTCCCTCGCGCTTCGCCCCGGTAATAGTCCTCTACATAAGGAAACAGTAGTTCGGCGCGACCGTCACGGTCGAGGTCCACAAGATTCCCCAAACCGGCTTCGGTGACCGTAAAAGCTGCGGTCGCATGCCACGGAATCGGCCTCCCGGCCCGGTCTAGCAACAATAACGTCACGGTCACGTTGTCCGGCCCTGATGAGGCATCCTGTGTGATAATGATGAAGTCTTGCCGACCATTGTAGTCGAGATCCGCGCCAAAGACTCGGCAACCCATTGGTCCATTTTCCAATTCAATAGCCCACCCGTGGTCCGCTCGATCCTTTCCGCTAACTAGTATTTGACTTTCGGCCCCAACTTCAACTACCATTCCGGCGGCCTCAATTGTTCTGGGGTGTTTCCCAAGGTCTATTGTCCCGATTCCTGTTCCAGGTAATGGCAAAGAGCAGTCTGCGAGGAATCGCTGCCGAAATTGATTGGACTGCAATCTATCGGGGATTTCGAACGGCCCCGATACTTGTCCCTCTGTTAGCGTGACGCCTGCTAGCACCAGAGCCAGCAAAGACCAGTTTCTCATCGCTTGGTTTGCATCCTTCCCGGCACCCGGCCCAATTGCGACCATAAATCTAGTAAAATAAATGTTTCGGTCTTCCGCAACCGAGTTTCCTCGTTGGGATTCATTTCAGGCCAATTGTTGTGCCCCGAACAGTGAAGAAATGGAACGGCGCAAATCCGCCATATTTGCGATCCCCCTTTGCAGTACTTGGCGTCCACAGCGTCTTCAAATATGCGGTACCAGGGTGGCTCATAGGCATATCATTTCTAAAACTGTGGAAATAGAGGGAGTCGCCAACCGGATTGAACACTGGAAGTCCCCTAGGTATCTGATGGTTTAATCCAAATACCTTCGCCAGCATATTTTGCCCGAGTTGGAGGGACCAGAGCAGACCGTCACAGTTTCCAGCCGCGTCGTTTGCTGACCCGTCGAAGATGGATTGGAGTGTATCGAAAAACTTTGGGTACAGCTGACGGCTCGTATAATTCCCCCCCCGAGGTCCGTTGCCATATTGGCGTGCTCGCATCCATGATCGCCTGCTTTAGCCCGTTTGGACGGCCACTTGACCCTCCCCAATTAACAGCGAACCTATTGAAATACACATACCCGACGCCGAGTGCGGCTTGGTAAAAGGGATCGAATTCGGGATCGGTAAAGGCTCCATTCGGTCTCACTTCCAAAAATATACTTAGTCCAAGTGCTGCCTCCGTGCTGTTGAAGAAGTCCGTCACCCCCTGCGCGCCTCGATAGCCAGACGGGTTTAGCACTTCATTGATAACTCGAGTACCACAATTTGGCGTGACTACCGTTCCCAGTTTAAAATTGGCATCCAGCCCCTCGGGATCGTTATAGTTGATCGGGTCAGCGAAAACATAGCTGTAAAACTTCCAGGTTCCTGGGTCACTGGATTCACTCGGCTCAATCGGGTCCGCCGTCATAAACCGCCCTGTCCCCGGCGCATAATAGCGTTGGTCGGCATAACTCAAATCCGTAGCCGCGTCGTGCTTGTAAGTCCCGTACTTCTCCTTGTCACCCGCTGTCGTGCTCGGATTCTCTTGGCCATACGGGAAGTAATCCTTCGCTGTGCCCCGTCGAATGCTGCCCAGTCGGTCCGCTGTTATATTGGTTTCCGTGCCTAACCTGAGCGGCTTGCTGCCGAAATAGACATTCTCCTCCATCCGCGCGAAGACAAAGCTATCCGGCGGCCCGGAATTAATCGTCCCATTCCACCGCACCTTGTACTTCCCGATCCGCTGGCCCGACCAGTAGGTCAAATACTCTTCAATTGTATCGCCGTTGGAGAAGACCTGAGCACGCTTGCTCTCCCAGATGCGCCGGTTATCCGCGCCGTACCCGTAGAGCATCGTGCTGTTCTTGGAAGCTTCCAAGAGCCGATTCTCCACATCGCAAGTCCCGGTAAACCCACTCTGCGCCGTAACATTGCCGTTGGCATCGTAAGTCCAGCCATTCAGCCGATTCGTCGCTGGATTCACCGTCACATTCATCGCGCTCGGCCCCGCGCCCGTCGGCGTAACCGTCTGTAAGTTCCCGAAGCCATCATACCCGTAACCCGCCGTCCAGTTACCGCCATTCGCATTTGAGAGGCGATTCAGCGAGTCATAGGAATACGAAATCGATTCGATCTGCGAGTTACTCACAAACGTCCGTTGCGCGTTAATCCGTCCATCATTCGCGGTCGCGTTGAAATCATACTCAAACCGGTACGACCCCGTCGTCAACGACGTCATCTGCCCCCTTCGAAACCCGACGACAATCCGGAACATATTTAACTGTTTTCGGCTGACCGGTTGACGCGTCTATTTCTCGACGCAGGCGCGGCCAGAGTGAAGATCGACGGCGTATTGAATCACATGATCGCGGTGGTCAAGGTTCGATGACGACGCCGATGCTCGGATCCGTCTCGGATAACAAGCGCGGGGAATTTCGCGCTTCTCTGCCCTTTCGTTCTCGCTTCTGAGGCCCACTAGAAACTCAACCTGACCCCCAACTGAATCCGCCGAGGGTCAAACGCCGAAGTAAATCCGAGCGGCTCGCTGGGCGTACGGTCATCCCGGCCAGTGACGTTAAACGGCCCGCGCAACAAACCCACCGTATTATTGATACTCGCGTAGTTCAGGCGATTGGAGAGATTGAAACCTTCCGCTAGTAACTCCACGCTCCGCCGGTCGCCGGAACCAAACGGGATCCGCTTGGAGAGTCGCATATCGAAAGTGTAAAAGGCCGGCCCGGCGCCGCTGTTACGCCCCGCGCCTGGTGGCCGGTCGGTGTTCGAATGCCGGTCGGCGTTGATATCGGCTCCCACCAGCAGATTGAAGGGACGCCCGCTGTTGGCGCGGAAGATTGGCGAAATCTGCACTTGTCCCGGCCCTTGCCAGACGCCATACACCACAAACTTGTGCCGCTGATTGAACGCCGACAAAGACCGCTCGCCCCGCAGGTTCGATTGGTCGTTCGCCTGAAAATCCGAATTGTAGTCGGTCACCTCATCCTCGGCGCGCGCCAACGTGTAGTTACCGGCCAATGAGATCGACTTCGACAGGCGGCGGCGCACCTCGAAAATCAGCGCGCGATAGTACGCGTTGGCCGACGATTCATAAACGTTGTGCTGAAAGATCAACGGGTTGGCAAAATCCTGCAGACGCCATACCTTGATGCCGAGCGTAGGATCCACTGGCGCCGTCGGCAGTAGATTCCTATTGCGCGCCCGCGTCACCTTCAAGGTGCGCGACCAGATCCCCGAGACGCTCAACGAAGTGGACGCCGTGATTTGCCGTTCCACGCTCAGCGTAGCTTGCTGCGAATAAGGATTCACGTAGTTGGCTGAGTTCTCAAAAATCACGGAGAACGGCGGAATCGGTCCGGTCTGGCTCACCGTGATGCCAAATTGCGTGAGGTCGGACGGCTCGATGCGGCGCGTCGATCGCGGCACGCCGATGACGCCCTGACGCCGCAGCGTGCTGTAGATGTTATTGGCCGCGGCGGGGCCAGCCGTTTGAATCGTCGTCAGCACTTGCGCGATTTGCCGGCGGCCATTAACCACGCCGAGCGCGTTCACGACATAGTCGATCGGAAAATAAATCGGCGAATAGAACACGCCGTAGCCGCCGCGCACGCTGGTCTTGCCGTCGCCGAATGGATCCCAAGCAAAACCGAACCGCGGTGCGAAATTGTTCTTATCCGTCGGCAGTGGAGACTTACGGGTGTCCAGTTCGTAACGCAGTCCAAAATCGAACGTCAGGTTGCGCCGCGCCTTCCACGTGTCCTGCAAAAACAAACCGTAGAAGGGATAGGTTGCGGTGACGATCGGGTCGCCGAATCCTTGCTGATACGACTGCGGCAAACCGAGATTGAAGGCCTGGAGCGCGGTGATGGTCGTGCTGGCCAACGCAGGATTCACCAGCCCGGCTGGGAGCGGACCGAAGGTGAAACGGCCGCCGAAGAACGTCTGGCTATCCTCGTGATTGCGGCGGATCAGAATCTGCCCGCCGGCTTTGATGGTGTGTGCGCCGCGCGCGACCGCCAGCGTGTCCTTGATCTCGTAGCGGCGGCTGATGCTGTCGAAGGGCAGAAAAATATCCTTGCCGAAAAAACCGAAACCATTGATGTTGAATTCAGGCCCGATCGGGTCCTGGGAAATCAGAGAACGGTTGAAGTAGTTCCATTGCACGCGAAGATCGTTGACCATCGCCCCGCTTGCCGTATGCGTCCAGCCGAGAGCGGCATTTGAATCGAAGTTGTCCGTCTTGGCGCCGCGGCTTGAGCCAACCAACGCGCGTGTGCTGGCGTTTGAATCGGTGCCCTTGGCAAAGCTGTAGCGGAAATTGAGCAGGTCATGATCGCTCACGCTGTGATCCAGGCGCAGGGAAAACTTCAGGTCTTCGCCGGTGAACGGCGTGATGCCACCGTTGGATTCAAACAACTGCACGGTGGAGGCCGGGCTGCTCAACGCCCCACGTAGTTGCGCCGCCGCCGCTTCGGGAAGCCGCGCGAGTATCGCCTCCTGCTCGCGTGTCGGGCCGAAAATCGAGCGGTCCGTGAGAATGCTGACCACGTTCGATTCGTCGCGGTTTAGATACTCGGCCGCCGCGAATAGAAAAGTCCGGTCTTTCCTGATGGGCCCGCCGATGGATCCGCCCACCTGTTGCCGCGTCGCATCCGGCTTCACACGCCGCAACGCACTGCCTTCCAGCACGCGCGCAAACGGGTCGCCCGCATCAAGCGCCTGATGCCGGAAAAAGCCGAAGCCGGTGCCGCGGACCACGTTGCCGCCCATCTTCGAGACGATGTTGATGACGCCGCCCGAGGCTCCGCCCAGTTCGGCCGTGTAGTTGCTGCGGTTGACTTGAAACTCTTCGACGGCTTCCTGGCTCAATGTCGGCCGCACGCCGCCGCCGGCTTCGTTCGCCTCTGAGCCATCGACCGTCACCGAATTGCCGCGCCCGTTGGAGCCGTAGAAGGAAAGGCCGCTCGTGGGTGTTTGCGCCACGCGGAAGTCGGAGTTGTCGGCCATCGCGGCGGAGTCCACTACTCCAGGGGCGAGCAGCGTAAAGCTGAGATAGTCGCGCCGGTCGATCGGCAGGTTGCGCACGAACTCCTGTTGCAACGTGTTGCCTTGGTTGGTGCGCTCGGCTTCGATCAGAGCCACGTCGCTATTGACCTCGAGCACTTGCGTCGCTGCGCCCACGGTTAGTTCGATGTCGACCGTAGCGGCCTGCCCGATCGACAGCCGCAACTCCTTCACGAGGCCGGTCTGAAAGCCGTCCTTCTCCACTCGCAATTCATAGAGACCGGGCGGAGCCAGCAGAAAGCGGTACGCGCCATCAGCGCCCGAAGTAGTGTCGCGCCCAATGCCGGTCTGGGTATTGCGCAGCAGCAGCTTTGCGCCGGTCACTACCGCGCCCGACTGGTCTTTCACCGTGCCCGACAACTCAGCGGACTCGCTGGCCGACTGGGCCCAAAGAGCCAGTGACGCCGTTAGCATCACCAACCCCATCAATGGAGACTTTGCCATAATGACGCACCTCAACGTGACGCCATTGTAACAGTGGGGCCGCCCGATCGCACGCATCGTTTGCGTCGAGTTTGAGGAATCTTGACTTCAAGGCGATGGCTGCACGGTTCCCCGCGCCCTACCTTGGCGCTTCGAACTCCATCTGATGATAAACTCGCGTCAGATAGACATTGCCGCTGGGAGGCTCTACCAAATGACTCGTCTGCTGAATCCTGGTCAGTTCCTGCGGGGAAGCGCTCTGCGTAACCTCGTTGTCTTTATCCTGCCGGTCTGCTGCGCGTTCGCGCAGGACCGCGGCACCATTACCGGTCAGGTGACCGACGCCTCCGGGGCGATCGTTCCCGCCGCGAAGGTGACTCTGAACAACCCCGCGACCGGCCAGAACACCAGCGTCGAAACCAACACCGAAGGCTCCTACACTTTTCTTTCGCTCAACGCCGGCCGCTACCGCGTGGTCGCGGAGAAGGACGGCTTCCGGAAGGCGGAGGCGCCCAATGTGATCGTGCAAGTCAACACCACGTCGCGTCTCGACATTCAAATGCAGGTCGGCGGCGTGACCGAAACGATCCAGGTAGAATCCACTACCCCGCTCCTGCAGACTGATCGGAGCGACCTCGGCACTGTCGTCGACAACAAAGCGATTCAACAGCTACCGCTGTTCATCAACGGCGGCTTGCGCAGCAACATGGCCTTCACCAGCCTGGCGCCCGGTGTTTCGATGAACCTGACAGCCGACCCGGATACGACGGGCGGCGCGCCCCGTATCGCGGGCGGCCAAGCGAACGGCGCCAGTCTCCTGCTCGATGGGGCCGAGTCGATGAGCGAACGCCGCAACGACCCGCAGATGCGCGTGGTCAGCGCCGAAGCGGTTGAAGAATTCAAGGTTCAGACTTCCGCCTACTCCGCCGAATTTGGCCGCGCCTCCAATGGCGTACTCAACTTTACGACCAAGTCCGGTACGAATGCGCTGCATGGCTCCGGACTGGTTCAGTTACGTCATGAGAAGTTGAACGCGCAAGGCTTCTTCTGGGGCACTACGGCGCGTGGCGAAACGGTCCGGCGGCAACACGTCGAAGCGGCGAATATCGGGGGACCGATCTATATACCGAAGGTTTATGATGGCCGCAACAAGACCTTCTTCTTTTTCGCCGGAGAGCGTTCGCGCGCGAAGAATTACAGCAGCAGCGGCCTGACCTCTTTGCCCATCGCGGAGTTTCGTAACGGCGACTTCCGCCGCTACACCAACGCGAGCGGCGCAATGGTTCCGTTGTACGATCCGCAAGACGCCAATGGCAATATCATCGCCAACGCCAACGACCGCAGGCCCCTGCAGTGCAATGGCCTGGTGAACGTAATTTGTCCGGAGCGCATCAGCCCGGTGGCTAAGGAAATTTTCAAGTATCTGCCTCTGCCGGACAGCCCAAACACGGTCTTCAATAACACTTTCATCCGCAACAACGGCGCGCGCACGCCGGGCGCCTGGCAAGGCGTGTATTCGATTAAAGGCGACCATGTCGTGAACGACAAACTACGCGTCAGCGGGATGTTCAGCAAACAATATTTCGATAGCTACCCGCTGGCTGGACCGATCCCAGGTCCGTTGGCGGAAGCCTTCCAGGAGTTCGGCCATATCCGCTACTGGCGCTTTGGTAGCGACTACGCGATTGCGCCTACCGTGCTGAATCATCTTACCGTCGGCATCAATCAGCGCAAACTGGGAGAGGGACCAAACCTCGGACTGCCCGATTCCTATCGCGCCGCTACGCAGTTGCCAGGTCTGAACGGTTCGGGTTTTGAGAAGACCGGCGCCTACACCAAATACAACACGGAGTTCGGCAACTACGGCGGCAGCGTCGATACCAAATCGCCCAGCAGCACGCTCAACATCACGGACAATCTCTCGTGGGCCAAGGGCCGTCACAACCTCAAGTTCGGCGGCAGTTATATTTCCCTGAGTTACCGGCGGCAGGACTGCAACAACTGCGGCGGCTCCATCAGTTACAGCGCGGCGGCCACCGGCAATCCCACGGTCAGCGGGCAAAACGGAATCGGCTACGCGGCTTTCCTATTGGGCTTGCCAAGCGGCGGCTCTTTTAACTTCGGCGCCGATATCGATTACCGCTACAAATACTACGCCGGATACGTGCAGGACGACTTCAAGGTCAGCAAGAAGCTTACTCTCAATCTGGGCCTGCGGTATGACTACAGCCTGCCACGCCGTGAAGCCAGCCTGCAGAATAGTAACTTCAATCCTACGATCCCGAATCCCAACGCCAACGGCATCCTGGGCGCGCTAGAGTTTGCATCGGAGAGCCGCAAGATCCTGCTGGATACCCGCAAGAACGCCTGGGCTCCGCGGCTGGGCTTCGCGTATCAGTTGGATTCAAAGACAGTCGTCCGAGGCGGCGGGGCCATCATGTGGGATATCATCCGCGAAGATGGCAATGCCGACAATGGCATCCAGGGCTTCGGCGGCGGCTTCGGTTCGATCGGTAACAACCTGTCCAGCGGAATTTCCTTCACGCAGCGGCAGGGGCTTGATTCCCCAGGCTTCCGCGCTTTTGTCGAAGGCCAACGCCCGCCCCAGAAGAATCCCGGGCTGGTTGTCAACGGCAGTCCGACTTATAAGACTGGAGAATCCGGCAAGCCGGGTTACTATCTCGATTACAATCTTACCGTCGAGCATAGCTTTACGCCATCCACGCTGCTGCGCACCAGCTTCCATGCCAATTACGGCGTGAAGATCCAAAGCGGCTTTGACTTCAATCAACTTGACCCGAAATACTTCGCCACTTACGGCAACCTGCTCAACAGCCCGGTCAGTTCGGTGATCAACAACCCAACGGTCGTAGCCGCCGGATTCAAATTGCCGTATGCCAGCTTCCCGCAGAACCTGACGCTATCGCAGGCTTTGCGGCCTTTTCCGCAATACAGCGGCTTCGGTTCGGTAACGACGCAGAATGGCCACAGCACCTACAACGGTCTCGAAACCAGCTTTCAGAAACGCTACTCAAAGGGACTCTGGTTGATGGCTTCCTACACGTTCTCAAAAACCTTGGTCAGCACCGGCGGCCAGAACTACTACAACCGCACGACCGAAAAGGTTGTAAGTGGAGACAATCGCCCTCACATCTTTACGCTCGGTTACGTCTACGATCTGCCGTTCGGCAAGGGCCGGGCTTTCGGGGCCAACATGCACCCTGCGCTGAACGCGATCATAGGGAACTGGAATGTGTCGGGCGTCCATCGCTATCAAAGCGGCACCTCCTTCGGCGTCGGCGGCTGTAGTCAAACGATGGCGGGCGCGGGCGCGGCGCGCTGCAGTTTCGTCCCCGGCCAGGCCCTGGTCAACCCTAACTGGGATCCCACCAATCCGCTGAGCCCGTATCTGAACCGGGCCGCGTTCGTGCAGCCGCCCAACTTCACCTACGGCGACCTTCCCGCTACGATTCCGCAGTTGCGTCAACCGTCGCAACTCGGTGAAGATCTCGCCGCCAGCAAGAATTTCATGTTCGGCCGCAGCGAGAAGAACATCATCGAACTCCGGGCCTCCGCCTTCAACGTCGGCAATCGGCATTTGCTAGGCGGCCTCAACACGGCCATCAACAATTCGGCCTTTGGCACCTTTACCAATCCGCAATCGAACCTGCCGCGCAATCTGCAATTCAGCTTGCGGGTAAGCTTTTAAAAAACATGCGCGCCCTGGTTTCGGTCCTCCTTGCTACCGGGGGTGTAGCGCTCGCGGAAGACTACTTCCCCAAGCCGGATAGCGGCGGCGGTTGGCGTACGTTGAAAGACGCCGCCGCGATCCGCAAGACCGCGGGCATGGATCTGAAGAAGCTTGACCAGGCTTTCGAATATGCCTCGCGCAGCAGCCAGCATGGAGGGCTGCTTGTCGTTCGCCACGGGTGGTTGGTCTATGAACGCTACTACGGCCGCGGCCATCGGGAAGCGAATCCGGCCACGGCTTCAGTGGGAAAAGCGTATACCAGCATCGCCTCCGGCATCATGCTGGCCGAGAAGAAAGACGAAATTCCCGGCGGACTCGATACCAAGGTCTTCAACGCTAAGTATCTGCCCGAAGCCATGCCGTTGGATGATCCGGCCAAGGCCGATATTACGCTGGGGCAATTGCTTTCGATGTCGGCGGGCTTGCATGGCGAGGGCGGCAATCCCGGCTTCGTCAACGGCGTTCCGCCGGTGAAGCTCACGCCTGTGCCGCGTCCGGAGACGCCACTCGGCCAAGACCTCACGGCCTTGCGCACGCCCCTCTGGACCAAACCAGGCGGCGGCTATTCTTACGCTTCTGCCTCACCCCATGTCGCGTCGATCGTGTTGCGTCGATTGGCGGGTATGGAGATGCATGAGTACATCGATCAGCGTCTGGCCAAGCCGCTCGGGTGGGGCCGGTGGGCGTGGGCCATGCGCCGGGGCGAAACGGTTTTGCCGCACACCCCTGGTGGCGCCGACATTGCCTTGCGCTCCACCGATCACATGCGCTTCCTTTACGCGATCCTGAAAAAAGGGCGCTGGCACAAAGAGCAAATCATACCAGCGGACTACGTCGAGATGTGCGGCCGGCCAACCAAGTGGAACACGCATGCGCCGATGAGTTTGATGTGGGAGATCAACGCCGACGGCCACGTTGCAGGCGCTCCCAAGGACGCATTTTTCAAATCCGGTGGCGGCGGCTATGGCGTGATCGTCGTTCCCTCGCTCGACATGGTGATCTACAAAATGTCGGGTGACGACAGCCAGTACAATCCTGCGCGCACCGGCCTCAAGCAAGATTACCCAGACGACGGTTCGCGTGACGGTTGGAAACCGGCGCCGCGCAGCCAGTTCAGCGACGGCCCGATTGGCACCGACGACGGTGTGCGCCGCGTCCTTGAGATGGTTGCGGCGGCGGTCGTCGACTAGTACCTTGGAGTCAACCCCGATGCGCTTCCTCTCTAAGTCTGTTGTGACAATCCTAGCCGCCGGTAGCTTCCTGGCCGAGGCTGCCGATCAGGCCAAAAAGCCAGTTGTGCCTCCTGCCAAAAAAGCGGCCGCCGCAAAGCTGCCTGTGGCGCCATCCATGGCCAAGCGTCCCAAGCTTTGGTCGTTGCAGCCGCTGGTGCGGCCCGCCGTTCCGGCTGCGGAAGGCAACCCCATCGACGCGTTTGTCCAGGCGCTCTACACGGCCAAAGGCGTGACGCCTGTTGGTCCCGGCGATCAACGCACGCTGTTGCGCCGCGTCTACTTGGACTTGATTGGCATCCCCCCGACGCCCGCTGAACAGGAAGCCTATCTCAACGACAGTTCGCCTGACGCCTATGAGAAGCTGATTGACCGGCTGCTCGCCAGCGATCAATATGGTGTGCGATACGGTCGTCATTGGTTGGACGTACTTCGCTACGCCGACGCCGAAGAGCGCATGTACGCAGCGCCCGGAATCCACTACTGGCGCGACTGGGTCATCAACGCCGTCAACAGCGATGTTCCGTACGACCAATTTGTCCGCGCGCAGCTAACCGGCTATCGCACGTCTGAGCGCACGACGATGCAGGCTGTCGGCCGGCGCAGCCCGCTCGATCGCCGTCCCGACGATATTTTTGCGCTTGGATTCCTCGCTCGCGGCGCCGTCAATCGCGACAGCAAAGACTTGGGTGAGCTCCAAATCTCCGCCGTGGAAACCGTCTCGACGGCTTTCATGGGCATGACTGTCGGTTGCGCGAAATGCCACGACCACATGTTCGACCCCATCCGGCAAAAAGACTTCTACGCCATGAAGGCGCTCTTTGATCCGCTGGTGATCAAGAAGCAGACTCTGGCCACTCCGGCCGAACTGGTGGTGTACGGCAAGCAGATCGAAGAGTACGAGAAGCTTCGTCTGGCCGCTGAGGCGCCGGTCAACGTGCTCACAGAACCCTACCGCGCCAAGCTTTATGCCGACCGCGTCGCCATGTTGCCGCCCGACGTGCGCGCGGTCATCGTGAAGACTGAAAAGCAGCGCACTCCGGCGGAACAGAAAATCGCCGACGACTATTTCCCCGTGCTGCGCATCGACACCGAGAAGATCGAAGAAGTGATGTCGGAGGCAGACAAGAAAACTTACAAGGAGCTGCGCGCCAAATTGGCGCAGGTGACCAACAACACTCGCCGCAGCATGGTCAAAGACCTGCCCGCTTTCTGGACCGTGGAAACCGACCGCGCCCTGGAGCTGGAAAAAAGCTACATACTGACGAGCGGCGATCCTGAGCGTCCTGAAAAAAGCAACCCCGTAGAGCCAGGCTGGCCTTTCTACAGCGGCGAGATGGATTTTCGCGAGGGCCGCATCGCCGCCTTCTCCGACTGGCTCACCGCCAAAGACAATCCCTTGTTTGCGCGCGTAGCCGTCAATCGTTTATGGCAATGGCACTTTGGCGAAGGCTTACAGAAGTCGCCTAGCGACTACGGCGTGATGGGTGGACGTCCGGCCAGCCAACCGTTGCTCGATTGGTTGGCGTCTGAGTTCATTGCGCGCAACTACAGCATGAAGGCGATGCACAAGCTGATGCTTACGTCGAACGTGTACCGCCTGGCCAGTTTCGGCGACAAGGAACTGATGAAAAAGAATCTGGCGGCCGATCCCTCCAGCCGTTTCCTCTGGAGCTTTCGCTTACAACGGCTGGAGGCTGAGCCGATCTGGGATTCGATTCTGACGGCGGCCGGCAACCTGGATACCAGCCTGGGTGGTCCTTCGTTCGACATTGAAAGCCGTGTCGGCCCGCGTGGCCGAGGCGCTGCTGCGATGCCGGAGGCCAAGATGAATCGCCGTGGCGCTTATATCGTGCGTGGCTTCTCCACGAGCCGTGAAGTGGTGCCCAACTTCCTGCAATCCTTCGACGTTGATGACGGGCGCGCCCCGTGTCCCGTGCGCACGCAAACCGTGACGGCGCCCCAAGGCCTGTTCATGATGAACAGCCCTGAGATTGAGAAGGCGACCACGATGTTCGCCGAGCGCCTCAAAAAAGAGAGCGATGGAGAAATCAATAAAGCGGTAGATCTTGGCTATCGCATCGCTCTCAGCCGGCCGCCTTCGCCGAATGAGAAGGACCACGCGCTCAGTCACACCGGCGCCGACGCCGCTCGTTTGAAGAATCTGGCCTGGTTGATTTTCAACCTAGACGAATTCATTTACGTCCAATAGATATGGCTGATCAAAACCCTTATCCGTGCGGCTTGGTCTCGCGGCGTCACATATTTGAGCAATCGATCGGGGCCCTGCTCGGTGGCGCAGTTGGGGCGCTCTGGGCCGAAGATGGCAAGCTTGACGCACGTTTGCCCGCCGGCAAGAAAGCCGACGCGGTCATATTTCTTTTCATGTGCGGCGGTGTCAGCCATATCGACACGTTCGATCCCAAGGGAAACAAATACGCCGGCCAATTGATCGACGCCATCGGTTTCGGCGACAACGTCGCGGAGATGAAGCGCCCGGTCATCCCATGCCTGCGGACCTTCAAGAATTACGGGCAGTCCGGTACGCCGGTGTCGGATTGGTTCCCCCACGTCGGAGGCGTTATCGACGAGATTGCCGTAGTCCGCTCGCTCTGGTGCCAGGAAGGCAATCACTTCCCGGCCGTGATTGAGACGCAGACCGGTCATCGTGGGCGCGCCTTCGACAATCCATCGTTCGGGAGTTGGGTGTCTTATGCGCTGGGCTCGGGCAACAAGAACTTACCGACTTACGTCAACGTCGGCCGCGCCTCTTCGCCCGTGCAGTTGACCGGCGGCTACATCGGCGCCACTTACTCAGCCACCCCCTTCCAGGCCGGCCCCATTCCTATTCCCAATCTAAAGCCGCCAGCCAGCAGCAACGCCGCCGAGCGCGACCAGCAGATGGAAGCGCTCACGCGCCTCAATCGGGAGTTTCGCGCGCGGCATGAGCTTAACACCGACATTGCTGCGCGGATCGACGCGTATGCCCTCGCCGCCCGTATGCAACTGAGCGCCCCGGGCGTCGTGGACTTGTCGAAAGAGCCGCCACACGTTTTGGCGCTCTATGGCATCGGCGAAAAACCGACGGACGAATTTGGCCGCCAGTTACTGATGGCGCGGCGGTTAGTCGAAAACGGTGTTCGCTTCGTGCAGATTTGCCATGCCGGCGGCGGCAATGGCAGTTGGGATGCGCACGGCAATATGAAGACGCATGAGCCGCTTTGCCGGGCGGTGGACAAACCGATCGCCGGTTTGATCGAGGACCTGAAGCAACGCAGCATGTTACAGCGCACGCTGGTAGTGTTCACCAGCGAATTCGGCCGCAGCCCGTGGTCGCAGAATACAACGGGCCGCGATCACAATCCCAAGGGCTACATGTCCTGGTTGGCTGGCGGAGGCATCAAAGGCGGCACTGTGCACGGAGCGACCGATGAGTACGGATACAAAGCGGTTGAGAATCCGCACTACTATAGCGACCTGCATGCGACGATCCTGAAGCAGATGGGACTCGATCATAAGAAGATGCAGTTCCGGGCCTTGGGCCGTAACTTCCGTCTGGTGGAAGAAGGCCACGGGCCGATCGAGCAGATCATCGCTTAGAGCATTTTCGAATTGCGACAATGCGATGCGTAAAGTTAGCGTGGTCCTTGAGCAGGACGAGCAGGGCTGTTACGCATGGTACCCGAGAGGCGCTTGGCTTCCCCCCGAGTGGTACTCACCACGGCCGTTGAAGTGCTGACGCTTTGCGGCTTCCGGCCACGCGGCTCTCGGTGAGAGTGTCTAAACTCCCGCCTTTCCAGCAACGGTGAACATGCCAAGGCAACAACGATGCTAAACACTGGCTCGCAAAGGCCCTATCGATGGTTCACGAGTGCGGAACATTACCTCGATGACTTTATTCGACTGTGTCCAGAAGCGATCTTGCGCGTCATCTCGCGGTGACAAGCATCGATAGCGGACAGGCCCTTCGGCACTCGCGAGAAATTACCATACTTTGCTCGGCAAAAGTGACCCAGCACCACGCCAGAGGGGTGCGCTTTTACCGCCGGGCAAGGCCGTTTGCCGCCGGGCAAATCACAGACGAACCGCCTGCGCGGCAACTCCCGGTTGGCTCATCGGCTGAACCAGCGCATGTAGCGA
>JAYUSQ010000191.1:0-4712 GCA_043755595.1 Acidobacteriota bacterium
GTCGGTCGGCACGAAGTCCGCCGTCACTACATAAGTCCCCGCCGTCGTCTGGGTCGCTGCGCCTCCAGTGAGAATGTTAGCAACCGCGCCCGGAGTCGACGGGGACGAGGCGGCGACCGTGGCCGCTAGTCCGGCGCCGGTGTAGGTCTGCGGCGAATTGTTCACCGTCAACGTCACGGTCGGTGTCGCTTTGCTGACATTATGGCTGACGCTGCCGTTGCTGCCATTGAAATTGCAGGCGCTGGCGGCCGGAGTGTAGAAAGCGCTAATGGTGTGCGAGCCCGCCGTTAATGAACTGGTTGTGTATTGAGCCGTGTTAGAACTTAAGGTGACGACTGACAGACTAGCCGCCCCGTCCTTGAACTCGACAGATCCGCAGGCTGGATTCGTGGACCCAGTCACCGTCGCGGTGAAAGTCACACTGCCGCCGTAAGTGGATGTTGGGGTGCCCGCAACCAAAGGCGAGGAAGAAGTTACTGTTGTCGTTGTCGCGGTCGTGACCGGTCCAGTGACCGTCACGACTGGGGAACTCGCTATCGTGGTGGGTGTCCCACCGGTGCCTTGCCGTGTCTTCGTTGTGAAAGTGTACGGTCCCGCTGCCGCAGGGGCAGTGACGCCGGTGAATGTCACTATGAACGACCGGTTGTTATTGCATTCCATGTTGATGGGTATCACCCATGGACCGCTACCAGTGATAGTGCCTCTGGTTGCGACGGCGCACTCATGGCCTGCGACCAACGCACCGAACCCAACCGTGACATTTCCAGGCGTAGGCGCGGTCCACCCAGCCGGAACTTCAATCGTCGCCTGGGAACCTGTGCCGAAGGATGCAGTTGGAGCATCGAAAACGAACGTGAAAATGTTCCCTGTGCTACCTGATGTCACGGACACGGGACTGACGGTCATGAAGCCTTGCCCGTCTACCGCTCCCGCATCAGTAAAGACTACAGTTTGGATCTGTGCCGTATCGCCGGAACCGGAGGTGCCAGTCAGAGTAAGGGTAGTGTTTAGGTCGCCCTCTCTCACCAAATAAGTCGACGCCACGTTTCCGTCGCCATCAACTAGTGCAGTCCACTTAGAAATCGATTCGTCGGCATTGAGTCCGGTCGGGTCCGGCTCCCGAACAATTACAAACTGAATCTCGACGCTCGGAGTCCACCCGGATCCGGTAATCTGCGCCGTCTCTCCGGGCACATAATCGGCCTTGTCGGTAAACAAAGTCGGCAGGACGGGGGTGTCTTCGCCGATGGTGCGGGCTTCGGGTTCGGCGAAGCTCGCTTTTTTGGCTTGGCCTCCGGCTTGGCCCAGGTTGCGGTAGGCGTTGCGCCAGGGGATATAGATATCCGTCTGAAGCAGAATCCCGCCTTTGGTGTTGCCTCCCGTGATGTATACCGAATTGTTGTTGGGGACCAGCATCGCGATGTGGCCCTGGCGCTGGGCGCTCATGGGGGCCGCGGCGGTGACGGCGCCGGTCTTGGGGTTGTAGATTTCGGTCGTGGCTAGTTCGTCTTTGCCGTTGGAGCCGCCGGCGATGAAGACTCGGCCATCAAGAAGCACGGTCGCGGAGTGGCCGGAGCGCGGGGTGGCGAGTTTGGCGGCGAGCTTAGTTACTGCTCCGGTGGCGGGGTTGTAGAGGTCGATCGAGTCGAGCGGGACTTTGCCGTCCGAACCGCCGGCGATCAGGACCTGGCCGTTTTTGAGGGCGACGACGGTGTGCTGCTTTCTCGGCGAGCTCAGGGTCGCGTTGGCGGCGGAGAAGCGGCCGGTGGCGGGGTCGAAGATATCGATGGTCGCCGAGGCGTTGCCGTTGGATTCGCCGCCGGCGATGAAGACTTTGCCGCCTGCGATGGTGACCGCGGCGACGCCGGAGCGGGCGGTCGACATAGAGCCTGCCAGTGCCCAGGCGCCGGTCTTGGGGTTGAAGATCTCCGCGCTCGACGTGGCGCCGCCGCCGCTCACCGCGCCGCCCGCCACCAGCACCATGCCGTTCGCCAAGGTGGCGCAGGCATGGCCTTCACGCGCCGTGAGCATCGGCGACACGTCGCGCGCGCCCTTCTTGGCGCTGAAGACTTCCGCCGAACCGGTGACGCCGTTGCCGCCCCGTCCGCCCGTGATGAGCATGCTGCCGTCTTTCAGGTCAGCCGCGCAGCCTCCGGCCCGAGCGCCACTGAGCTTGCCGGCGACGACCGCAGCCGTCCTTGAAGCGTCCTCATCGTTTTCGTTGGCAGCCCGAAGGTTGACAACGTGGAAGGCGGAGATCGCGACCACCGCAGTGGCGGCGAGAATTTGGGCAATGCGACGCTTATTCATATATTATTTGTGCTTTCTGAGAAGGGCGGGGCTGGGTATTGCTGTTGCTGTTGCTGCTTCTGCATTGGCGGCTTGAACGGCCGAATGCAGCGGCATCATGGCGCAAATGGGGCGAGGAAAACAACTGCAATCCCTCACTAGTTGGCCGACGTCAGTCCCTGAACGACGCCGACTCCTCCTTACCAAGTATCTCCCGAGAACTTTACCTTAGATCAATTCTGAGGCAATAGCAACGAAAATTCATTAGTAGAAGCGTCTTTCGGCTGACAATGTTACCCATGGAACTAAGGTCTTAAATAACTCGGCCCAGAGGTTGAATCGTTGTGTCAGTACTAGCGTAAGCCCAAGCTACCCTCAACTTGGGGGAAGACTGGTCTAGAACCAATAGTACTAACTAACTTTTTCACGGTGACGCCAACCGGGCCGGCCACCGCTTATGCCGCACCTTAGGTCACGCCGTGGCAACAGGATTCGGGTGGACCTCTCTGTTTAGAGATGGGTTGGAGAATCGGCCGCCGAAGGACGCCGATGAACGCAGATCTTCTTGACAGCTCCATTTCGGAGGCGCGTGCGTGGCCAATCGATTTCGGCAGAATTTCAGCAGCCTGTTGGAGAATCCGCCGGCGGCCACCGAGCGCCGAGCCCGCTGTGGGGCGGAGCTTCGCCGCGTGGAGCCCTTTCTGCCGCCGCTGGCCTGAGGCCAGCATCAATCCCGCAGCGCTCTCCCGTGATACTATCCCTTCGTTATGTCTGAAGTAGTTTACCGATCCGATGTCCGCATTGAGCGCGTCAAAGGGCCCGTGCGCAGGGCGTACCTTCCCGCCGAGCAACAGCCCGTGATCTTCGGAGTGCATGGCGCGGTGGCGGAGCACTACAAGGTCCCGCCCGCCGTCCTGGAGCCGCACGCAACGACCTTGGACTACATCGTTGCCGCCGCGGCGGGTTGACTGACGGGAACCTTCGGGGGCGCGCTGGAAGCGCGTCAAATCGATGCTTCGAATGAGCGGTTGGTGTCGGAAGCGGTTGGCGAGGTGGAATTAGAAGACAACGTGCTGGTGATCCGCCGCATCCACGTGAAGCTCAAGCTCAAGGCGCTGGAGACACACAGGGAGACGGCGATGCGGGTCCACGGCTTCTACGCGGACCGGTGTCCGGTGTACCTGACGCTGAAACCGGCGATCGCCATCACGACCGAACTGGTGTTCGAGGCGGCGCCGGCCTAATTCATTCCGCTTGCGAAACTGCTTGCTTAGGGCACTTTCACAATTGGCGTATAGAGTGGAATCCGTTTCCGCTTCCTTGCGGGCGCGGCTCGGTTTCGATTGCGTCATAGGCGGCGGCTCTACAGTAGTTTCAAAAATGCTCTAGTCAACTCCTTGTCCGTCTCCCGCAGGACGAAATCCGCTACTTCGCGCAACTGCTCTCCATCAGGGCACGCTGCCGTTCAAATAGTTCCGCGAGTGCAATCCGCTCACGCTTGAACATCATCATCTGAAGCAGCAACGGATCGCCGTACCCGATGCCCAACTCGTCCTTGTCAGTCATCAGCTCGCTCATCTCCGCCTCCGTAGGTTCTCGGCCCACGATGACGGCGAACCGTGCCCGCAGTTTACGATAGTTTTCCGGTGCGAGGGACCCACCGATAGATTTCACGGCTTGCCTCCCTTTCCAGCTTTAACACGTCCGGGGGCATTGGGCCCAGTGGTCCGGATCTTCGACGCTGAGAATATCCACTTTCGATAACTGCCCCGATCTGAAGGGGACTGAAACTCAGTGAGACCAATCGATTCGACTACGCGGCCTTGACTTTCGATAACTGCCCCGATTTGAAACGGACTGAAATGAGTACGCGATTATGCAGGTGACCGGACACCGGAGCTTTCCATAACTGCCCCGATCTGAAGGGGGTGAAACGGCATCATGCATTACACGACGTCGAAGCACACGATCGGAAGTTTATCAACGGCTCCCGCAGGTCGCGGCTCGGTAATGTCAGAAAGCCCGTAAGGCACCTTGATGTTGCTGCAGCGGTTCTGAAACCTTAGCTTTAGAGGCGGCTCATCGGCAAGGTGAGTCCGGCGATCGGCGCCGGGAGGACGAACATTTGTTCGGAAGCCAGGCAGAATTCGGGAGAAGGTCCCAGGACCATGAGGCGGCGCAACAGCACGGCTTTGGGCTGAGCGGTGACGGGCTCCAGCAGCGTGTAGAAATCGTCGTAGCTCATGCCGACGGGTTTGGCGAACCAGTGGGTGTATTGAACGAAGGCAGGGTCAAAGGGCGAGGCTCCGCGTTTGAAGCCGTAGAGGCTCCCGTTACGCCATCCTACGGGCGCGCACGCTCCATTCTACTTGGACCTACGGTGCTCTCGCTTACGCGGATCTACGGCGTTGCCCTGCCGGGAG
>JAYUSQ010000192.1:0-44512 GCA_043755595.1 Acidobacteriota bacterium
TCTTCTTCATGGGCCGGTTCTCCTTTGCACCATTGAGTGCGCACCAGGATCATACTGCATCCTACGAGGACCGGCTAGCCCTCTCATTCCATCTCGGAACCCGGAAAACGCCCTAACCGTAGCGTTTTCGGCGAGAACGTGAAATCATTGGCTGACGCCCTTCAGCCAATAATGCCCATCTCTCCCGCCCGACGCGCCGCCTTTGACATCCTCATGAAGGTGGAACGCGGCGGATTTGCCTCCGATCTGCTGGCAGCGCTGCCGGACACGTTCGACCGCCGGGACCTTAACCTCGCCACTGAACTGGTGCTCGGGTGTTTGCGCCGCCAGAGCCAACTCGATCACATGATTCGCCTGTTTTCAGGCCGTTCCACGCGATTTGATGTGGAAGTAGCGATCGCGCTGCGGTTGGGCGTGTATCAGATGCGGCATCTTGATCGGGTCCCGCGTCATGCCGTGGTTGACGATAGCGTGTCGCTGACTCGCGCTTCGGGGAAGACTTCGGCGACTGGGCTGGTGAATGCGGTGCTTCGCAAAGTGGACACGCGCCCGCCAGCCTATCCGTCGCCGGCGTTGGCGGCAGGGTTGCCCGATTGGATGTATGCCCAGTGGATCCGCGCGTATGGACCGGCAGTCACGGACGGCATTGCCGCCTCAGGCATCAGTGCGCCGGATACGTATTTGCGTGTTCCGGCAGGCCGTGAGGAAGAGGCGCGCGCGCTGGGGGCCGAGCCAACCGAACTCGCCGGTTGTTTCCGTCTGGCGCCCGGCCGTGACGCGGGCTCGGCCTTTCGTATACAAGATATCGGTTCGCAAAGCCTGATCCCGCTGCTTGGGCTGGAGCCCGCTCATAGCTTCCTGGATTTATGCGCGGCCCCGGGCAATAAAACTGCGCAGGCCTTGGAATCCGGGGTGCGGGACGTAGTGGCTGCCGATCACAGTGTGAAACGCCTTCACGCGCTGAGCGGGCTGGGCGTTCCGTTGGTGGCGCTGGACGCGACCTGGCCTCTGCCGCTTTCCCGTTCTTTTGACCGAATTCTGGTGGACGCGCCTTGCTCGGGCACCGGCACTCTGGCCCGCAATCCAGAAATTCGCTGGCGGCTGCAACCACAAGACCTGGAACGGCATCACGGCCGGCAGGTGGCAATTCTGGTAAACGCTTTGGCTGCGCTCGGGCCCGAGGGACGGCTGGTTTACTCGACCTGTTCGCTCGAAGCGGAGGAAAACGAAACCGTCGTGGCCGAAGCGCTCACGCAAGCTGGCCCCCGATTTGCACTCGAAAATACCGTGCGAAGATTGCCGGGGCGCGACCCTGGCGACGGCTTCTTCGCCGGAGTGATAAAATCAAGTGTTCTTCCTTCTGTTTGATTCACTATGGTTGAGATTCTTCCGTCGCTCTTGGCAGCCGATTTCGCGCACCTGGACCGTGACATCGCCTTTGCCGAGCAGGCAGGGGTGGCCAAGCTGCATCTGGATGTCATGGACGGGCACTTCGTTCCCAATATCAGTTTCGGCCCGCCGGTCATCCGCTGTATCCGCGCCATCACCGAGCTGCACCTGGATGTGCATCTGATGATCGAGAACCCGGATCGGTATCTGCACGACTTCGTGTCGGCGGGCGCCAATTCTCTCTCGGTTCATTTTGAAGCTTGCCGGCATTTGCACCGGACGCTGCGAGCGATTCAAAGCGAAGGCGTGCTGGCAGGCGTGGTGATCAATCCGGGGACTTCGGTGGCGGCGATCGACGAAGTGCTGGACGTGGCCGACTACGTTCTGTTGATGAGCGTCAATCCGGGGTTCGGCGGCCAACAGTTTATTCCCAAGACCCTTTCGAAAGTAATGGATCTCGAGCGCCTGCGCCGTGAACGCGGCCTGCGCTTCGCCATCGAAATCGACGGCGGCATTTCACTCAAGAACATCGGCGATGTAGCACGCGCCGGTGTCGATTGGGCAGTAGCCGGCTCGTCCATCTACGCCAACGATGACCCGACTGCGGTCATCCGGCTTATGCAGAATTCGGCGCGCGAGGCGACCGCCATCCGCGTATAGGAGTTATCGTAGTCTCATGTTCCACTCGAACAAGCTGATTCGTTGGGCGCTGGTGTCGCTCTTGGCGGCCACCCTGCTCTCCAGTTGCGGATTCCGCCGCAAGAAGTACGAAAACCCGATCGGTAAAGACACCGAGCAGCCTGACAAAGTGCTGTTTGACAAGGCCGTCAAAGACATCGAGAAGGGCCGCTATGAAGTGGCGCGCCTCACTCTCAATACCTTGATGAACACCTACGACACCAGCGAGTTCATGGCCAAGGCGAAGCTTGCCATCGCCGACAGCTGGATGCGTGAAGGGGGCACGCATGCGATGGCGCAGGCCGAAGCCGAGTACAAGGACTTCATCCTCTTCTATCCAATGATGGAAGAATCGGCCGAGGCGCAGGAGAAGGTTTGCAACATTCACTATCGCCAGATGGAGAAGCCGGATCGCGATGTCAATCATGCGATGCGCGCCGAGGATGAATGCCGGAGTCTGCTGCAACAGTTCCCCAATTCGAAGTTCGCGCCGCGAGTCGCGCAGACTTTGCGCAATATTCAAGAGGCGCTCGCCGAGGGCGAATTCCGAGTCGGCGCGTTCTATCACCACAAAGGGAGTTTCCCATCGGCCGCCAATCGTTTGGAGACGATGGTGAACACCTATCCGCTGTACAGCAAGGCGGACTATGGGTTGTGGCTCACCGGCGAAAGCTATGGCAAACTGGGCGACCGGTTCAAGGATCGCGCCGTTACCAGCTATCAACGCCTGGTGCGCGACTATCCGCTGAGCGAGTGGGTGGACGAGGCCAAAGACAAACTCAAGTCCATGGAGAAAGAGATTCCCGAGCCCGACCCCACGGCCGTCGCCAGGATGAAGTTCGAGAAGGAGAACTTCGAGAAACCCGGCAAGCTTCATACGGTGACCAGCATCTTCTCCAAGGGTCCCGACGTCCATACCGCGGCCAAGTCCGGTACGCCCGCTTCGGCGAGCCTGCGGCCTACGATTCCGGTGAGTGTGCCTACGCCGGAGCAACTGGCCGAAGCCGAAAAGAACCGGAACGCGCCGGCCGGTGATGCGACGGCGGGCCTGGACGTGGGCATTGTGCAACCTGGAGCGAATCAAGCGATCGACAACAATCCGGATGCCCGCTTGGCGGGGGCTCCAAAGCCCGCATCCGCGACAGCCGCTACCCCCGCGGTGACGACTCCAGGCGCTGCGACGGCCACTCCCGCAAATGAGAAGAAGGCGAAGAAGGAAAAGACGCCCAAGCCCGCCAAAAAATGAACCGTGTCCTGTTGGCCGACGACTCTCCTAACGCTCAGCGGATGGGCGAGCGCATTTTGCGCGAAGAGGGCTTCGAAGTTGTTTCGGTAACTGACGGCGAGACTGCCTTCGTGCGCCTGCTGGACGTACTACCCGACGTCATTTTGGCCGACGCCTACCTGCCCACGCGCTCAGGATTCGAATTGTGCCGTTACATCAAGAGCCAGCCTTCACTGCGTCATATCGGTGTCGTATTGACGGCCGGGGTGTTGGAGCCATTTGACGAGGCCGAGGCGCGCGCCTCAGGGTGCGATGCGGTCCTTCGTAAACCGTTTGAGGCCTCGTCAGTCGTCGAAACGATCAAGCCGCTGGTCGAGGCGGCCCGATTCGCCCGAGGGCTTTTTGGCGCGCATATGGTGGACCAGCAGGCGGCCGTAGACTCCGCCGTGGCCCAAGCGGTGGCCGATGAACGGGCAAAACCGCCTGCGATCGACACTGAACGAGTGAGGGCAGCCATTACCCTCGCTCTGGATGCGTCGTTCCCCAAGATGGTTGAGGAAATCACCGAGCGCGTCTTGGTCGCCCTGGGCCATTAGGGGAAAGTCGACCCCTACCGATCGTGTATTGAATCCGGTACGGATCGACTATTAGTACTACGATACTTTTCTAGAAGTTTTAGTACTTTCCACTTGATCTCCCCCCTAAAATGGGGTATACCTAGATGCAGAAGAAATATAACAGTTACATAAACGACAGTCGCGCAATCATACTTGATACCGATCTTCCTCCGAAGGGCAAGTTACTCCTCCATACTTGCCCTTACTCCTCCAGGTAGTGAGTTCCTCCAGAGCTCACTACCTTTTTTTACGTTTCCGCATCGTTGGATAATTATTACCGTGTAATGATAATTATCAAAAGAGTGTCCCACAGGCGCGGCCGCTGTTATTTTTCGCCGCGAGCGAGGATGGAACTAGCTGTGGGCGTCGAGTCGCCCCAGATGACCGATTTGCAGAAGATCGATGAGTCACCCCAGATGACGCTGAACCCGCCGGTAGCGTTGTCCGCCCAGGGAGAACGGTCACCCCAGATCACCGAGACTCCGCCAGCGGTTTGGAGGGCGTCGCCCCAGATGACGGAGTCGCCCCAGATAACGCTTTTGCCCCAGACGGCGGAACTGCCCGCCAGGGTGTGGTCACCCCAAATTACGGAAGCGTCCCCTACGATCCGGACGGTTTTCGTTACCGGGTCGTAAACAGCTTTGGGGGAGAACGCGGGACCGGCGGCGAGATCGGTGTTCTTCAGCGCCGCGTTGATGTCGAGGTATCCGGCTCCCATGCTGAAAATGTCTTCGATCGTGTTGAAGACTTGCCCGGTCACGGGATCGGAACCCACCGCCGTACCGCGATATTTCTTCGAGGCGGTCTTCATCAATCGCGCCTTGACTTGATCGGGCGTGAGGCCGGGTTCGCGTCCGAGCAGCAGGGCTGCGGCGCCACTCACTATGGGAGCCGCCATACTGGTGCCGCTTAGTTTGAAGTAGTCCTGGGTGATGTGGCAGTCGCCGCCATACTGATAAAGGTTTTGCGGAACAAAGTTGGCTGGCAGATCTCTGCCTAGTAAGGAAGTGGCGCTTGGGGCGGCGGCCATGATCAGGTTACCGGGGGCCACCAGATCGGGTTTGACGATTTGATCGACCGGTGACGGACCTTTCGAGCTGTAGGTGGCAATCAGATCGTCAGTCCGAGTCAGCGTGCTCATGGTGCGCATGGCGCCGACGGTGATCACGCGCGGATCGTTTGCGGGCGATTGGATGGTGCCGTAGCCCTGGTTACCAAAGCTATTGTCGCGGCCATTGTTGCCCGCCGCCACTACGACGACAAGGCCGGCTTTCCAGGCGGCTTCGACGGCCCGGCACAACGGGTCAGTCCGGAAGCTCTCAAAGACGGGCCGGCCCAGCGAGAGATTGATCACGCGAATTTTGAATTTATCTTTCAGCGCGATCGCCCGATTGATGGCCGCAATCACCGACGAATCGGTGCCTTTGCCAGTGCCGTCCAACGCTTTTAGGCCGACGATCTGCACTTTCGGCGCGATGCCGCGGACCGGTTGCAGTCCGCCCGAGGCTTCTCCGCTGCCAGCCACGATGCCCGCAACCACGGTTCCATGTCCGTACGAGTCGGCCACGGCCTTGTTCGATTGACCGAGGGTCCCGATGAAGGACTCAGCGTAGACGATACGGCCCACCAAGTCGAGATGTTCGGTCACGCCGCTGTCGATCACAGCTACGGTTACGCCATCGCCCTGTACGCCCTGGAAAATTGCGCTGACGGCGCCTACGGCCGGCCCGGCTGTGACCATGTTGGCTTGCAAGGGGCGGTCGGCAGATACGTAAAATACGTCCGGGTCGGATGCAAGGTTTTCCACCTCGCTGCCCGGCATATCAACGACGAGCGATTTGGTCTCGGCGAGCGTCGCTTGCACCTGGCCTCTGTGACGCCCGCGTACAGCGTCCGCTTTGGCTTGCGTCGGCTTGGCGCGGTATTGAATAATAACGCGGACCGAGCCTTGGACGTTGTCAAGATCGCGCGAAGTTTTCCTTTCGCCGGCGGTAACCGGTGAAACCATTGATAGGCAGAGGATGGCGGAGATACAGAGGGAATTAAGGTTTCGTATCACGCTCCTCTTAAAGCACTTTCCCAGCCAAGCCCGTGATGCGTTGATTCGATACACTTTGCGCGCCGTGATGCGGCGTTTCACTTAGCGAGAAGTTAAGTAGTCCGCCTCTGGATATACCCTACAGATTGTCTGGCGGAGACCGGCGGTGGCCGACAGTCTGTCCGGGCCGGATCCGGCTGAAATGAGGGTAAAGGCGGAAGTCCGACTGGCTTGGTCGAGCCTCGGCCCGTCGCTCCTTGGGAGCTTAGAAGTGTAACTTGAGAGCCACTTGCATTTGGCGGCCGGAGTTGGACACTGCCGTGATCCGGCCAAACGTGCCGGCGCCATTCTGGACGTTCGGTTGCGCGAAGTAGGGATTATTTGTCAGGTTATACGCCTCGGCCCGGAACTGTGCGCGGAAGCTCTCGGTGAAGGTGAAGAACTTGCTCAGCGTGAAATCGACGTTCTTGAATCCGGGCCCCCACACCAAGCCACGTCCGGCGTTGCCGATCGTCCATTGGGCGGGCTGAGAGAACTTTGAGCTGTCAAACCAGCGGTTCACGGTGCGCTCGCCCTTGGGTAAGTTCGGGTTGCCACTCACATTCGGATAGGTCGCCGAACCGCAATTGCAGGTGTCGATACTATTACCGGGATTCAACGGAAAACCGGCCTGAACCGTAGCGACGGCGGAAAGTTCCCAACCACCTGCGATGGCATCGAGCGCCCGGCTCTGAAGGCCGAACTTACGTCCCCGTCCGAACGGAAGCTCATAGACGGGCGCAAAAGTGAACCGGTAAGGAGAACTGTCCAAGCTAATCCCGGGCGGTCCAAGTTCCGGTTGCCCAGCGGATCGCGATAGCCGTTCTCGCCCGTGTTGATGAGCTTGGAGAAAGTGAAGGCTGAAATGTAACTCAACCCAGCCGAAAAGCGGCGCTCGGATTTCACCTGAATGGAGTGATAACTGGAGGAGCCGATCCAGGTGGCGATATTCACCCCATTGGGATACTGCGGATATTGAACAAAAGGAGCGATACGCCGGCCTTGCGCCTGTGGCGAAAGAGCCACGGGAATCGCGTTTAGATTGTAGTTCCCGTATTGCAGGTGAGTGCCTTTGCTACCGGCATAACCCACTTCAAAAAGATAGCCCTTCACTTCGCGCTGCACATTGAGATTCCATTGGCTGAAATAGGACATCGGATTGTTTTCCGGGAACACGGTCACCGCGAGCGCGTTGCGTCCGAGCTTGTCCACCGGTTCGTAGGGGATGCGATCGAGCGTGGTGCACGGAGTGATCTGATCGATTGTGTTGTAGCGGCCGCCGTCGGCGTCGGCGAAGATCGGGTCCGACAGCATGAACCCAAAGGCTCCGCCCGACATGGTGCCGACCGAGAAGATGCCGAAACCGCCGCGCACAATCGTGTGCGCAATGGGGTTATAGGCGAAACCAAAGCGCGGTCCGAAGTTATTGAGGTCGTTCTTCCAGGGAGTGCGCCGGAAGCCGTTCTGTCCGAATTGCTGATACTGTCCTTTGCTGAGGTCGAACGTGCCGGACCGGTTTTGCGCTTCGCGATAGTAAAGCGGAGCATCCCAGCGCATGCCGAGATTCAGGGTAAGTTTGCGGTTCACCCGGAAGTCATCCTGGACGAACAAGGCGTAGACGGATGAACGGGAGTAGAAGAAGCCCGGGAAGATGCGATAGGCGAAGGTGCGCGGCATGCCGAGCAGGAAACTGGCGTAGTCCCAACCGGTGTTGGCGACGCCCACCTGATTGGTGTAGATCGGCTGGAAGTTCCACACGGTCGTGCCCGGGTTGGGCTGCAAGTTATCGGTACGAATCAGCCGGGCTTCGCCGCCGAATTTAATCGTATGGCGGTCGCGGACCCACGAGGTTACGTTCACGAGCGACTTACTATCCTGTAGTTCGAAGAACAGGGTATCGCCGGAGGAGCCAAGCGGAGCGTAGTTGGTGAACTGGAAGTCGGGAGTGCCGAGCTTATCGTCGCCATTGGGCAGGCCGAGAATGCCGAGCGAGTTCGTCGAAACTTTGCCGAAACCGGCCACGCCACGCTTCGGATAGGTTTGGAACCAGCCTAAATGAAGGTCGTTCGTGACGCGCGGGCTGAAGATTCGCACATAGTTAACCACGACTTGGCGGCTGTGATTCTTGGTGGCTCCGAAGCCGAGTTGACCTGGATTCCGGCCGCCGGCGTCGGGGTTCGGAAAGGCGCTGGCAGGAACCTGGTCCGATTTGCGTCCTGAGTAACGCGCGAAAAACTTGTCGTTGTCGGTGAAGTTGTGATCGACTTTGACATCGTATTCGTATGTGTCGTTCTTGACCGAGCCGAAGTTGGTGTAGTTGGCGAGGTTCGAATTGAGTTGCGGCAGGGGATAGAGATTTTGGACGTTCTGGGCGGCCTTGCTAATGCGCGCGGCGGGGATGACGTTGCCTGCGAACGGCGTGCGCTGGTTGTTGGGGCCCGCGGTGGTGTTGGGGTCGAAGATCGGAATCAGGGCATTGGCGCTCGTGTTCAGGGTTGAGAAGTCTCCCGTGCGGAAAGCGGCGGTGGGCACCGTAAGATTGTTGAAAGCCGCCGTGCCGCGCTGCGATGTAACTTGCAGGTCGCCAAAAACGAACGTCTTGTTCTTCTTGATCGGGCCACCGATCGTGCCGCCATACTGGTTGCGGCGGACAATGGGCCGGGTCTGGGTGTAGTAGTTGCCTGCGTTTAGTTTGTCGTTCTGCAGGAAGTTGAAGAGCGAGCCATGAATCTGGTTGGTGCCCGACTTAGTGGTCGATTGCATCACCGATCCCGACGTCTCGCCAAACTCCGCCGAGAAAGAATTCGTGACGATCTTGAATTCCTGAATCGCGTCCGGGTTGGGATTCACTGGATTACCGGACCAGACGTGGCTGGAAGAGTGCGCGCCATCGATGTAATAGGGATCCTTGCGGACTAGTCCGCCCTGCGTCACCGAATTGCCATCGCGGTTGAGCACGACGCCCGGCACCAGCAAGCGATAATCCTGCGGGTTGCGGCCGAGCGTTGGAAGGCTGATGACCTGGCGATTCTCAATGGTGCCGGAGAGTGTGCCAGTCTCGGTTTCAAGCAGTGGGGTTTGTGCCGCGACATTCACGGTTTCGGTTACTTGTCCGGTCTCCAAGGCGATATCGATGCGAAGTTGGCGGCTCATTTCGAGGCCGACGTTGTCGCGCGAGAAGCGCTTGAAGCCCGCGACTTCCGCTTCGACTTTGTAGGCGCTTGGCGATAAAAAGTTGAGAAGGTAGTTGCCGACCGCGTCGGTGGTGGTGTCGGATTTGACGCCGGTCCGGGTATTGGTGATCTGAATCTTGGCTCCTGGAACCACGGCGCCATATCAAACCTAATTCTGGCACAATCCGGCGAGCGGCATTGGAGCCGGGACATTGCCCGAGTTGGTCGCGCTCGAATGCGTCGACGGCTACTTCGTCTTGTTTTCGAAGAAGAACACACCGAGTTTGCCGCCCACCGCAAAATCCAGATCGCCATCGCCATCGATGTCAACCACGGGAATCTGCATCCCCGCGCCAGTGCGGGTGCCGTAGTCGATGACATGCCGGACCCACTGGAGTTGGCCATTGCCGATCGGTTTAGGGACCACCAGTGGTTCATACCAATAGATGCCGGGAGGCTCAAAGGCTCCGGGTTCGTGCTCGTGAGCGAGATAACGCTTGCCGCTGAGAAAGTCGGGTTTGCCATCGCCGTTGAGGTCGGTCATGGTTATGGCGTGGGCCTGGGACCACGTGTCATCGATCCGCCGTTCGGTCCATTCGCCGGCTGCGCCACGTTCCAGCCAGAACACGCCGTAGTCGTGTGCGTAGGTGGATACGATGTCCGCCCGGCCGTCTCCGTTCACGTCTGCGACATGCATGAAGCCAAGCGCCTTTTTGAATTCCCAGTCGGGGTGATACTTCCAGTTGGGCGCCTCAAACCAGCCTTGCGGCGTGAGCACGTCGGCTTTGCCATCGCCATTCACGTCACCGGCTCCAATGCCGTGACCTTGCCCTTTGGCGCTGACTTCGCGCTTGACCCATTTGCCTTCCTTCAATTCGTACCAGGCGGTAACGGCTTTGGCTCCTCCGTATTGCGGGAGAACTTCGAGAGCCTTCCCGTCGTTGTTGAGATCGACCAGGAAAGCGAATTCCATATTCATGCCCTGGTCGATGACATGCGGTTGCCAGGCGGTCTTGGAGCGGCCGGGGTTCTGCCACCAGGTCAACTGCTGGCTGTACCATCCGCCGCTGACCACGTCGGGGAAACCGTCGCCGTTGACGTCGACGATCAAGTCGGAAAAATTGTCGATGTAGTTGTTGTTGAAGGGGACGGAACGAAACTTGTGTTTGATCCACTTGGGGGCTTCAAACCAGTTCTCACCCGACACGATGTCGAGCCGTCCATCTTTGTTGAAATCGCCAATCGCGCAGGACTCGTTGGCGCCCAGGTCGAGCGTATGTTTTTCAAACGGTATGTCGGGCGGACGCGAGACAACCGGCTGCGCTTGCGCCAGCAATGGAGCGAGCAGCGTGAACATCCAGAAAAGCGAATGAGGGCTCATCGCGACCGATTGTAGCGCGGAACTCAGGTGAATGCCGTAGTCAGCGGAGGCGGCGATTGGCCGATAAGAGAACTACAAGGAAGGGCGCCAGTCAAAATCATGAGTGTTACCTCTAGCGACCTAAAGTCGATGCTGAACCGAGTCAGAAAGCCCGATGCGCCGGTTGCCGCGGGGGCCATTGAGCCGAAAAAGCCAGCGGCGTCTCCGCCGAACCCACCTAGGCCTGAAGTAGCGGCGGCCCCGGCGGTTGGCGGCGCTGTGGCCGTTCAAGCGGAGGGGACTCCGCCCGCCGTTGAGCTGCTGTATCAGGTCCCTCAGGAGGACGATGACTGCGGCGGGGCAGGGACCGACGTCGGCTCGGTTCTCGGAGAAATCGTCAAGGACGAGGAGTTGATGACCCGGATCCTCGGCATCCTGTATCGAGCCAAGAAGAAAAGCCCGAACGGCGGGGCGGTGGCCATCATGCCGATGGAGAAGGAACTCGGTATTGCCCGCGAGTCCGCAACCTTCGTGCTGAATTACATGAAGACGAAGCAAATTATCGTGGCCGACGACAAGAGCCGCAATCTGATCACGGTGGAAGGTATCGACTTTCTGCGCGCGCAGCTGAGCAAAATTGTGATCTGAGAGAGTGACACGCGCCCGGCAACTTGCCGCGACCTTGACAGAAATCTTTGAAGGCGATCCTTGGTACGCCCCTTCTGTGAAAGCCGCCCTGGACGGCATTACGGCCGTCGCGGCGGCGGCTCAGCCGATCACAGGGGCGCACACGATTTGGGAAATCACTGCCCATATGGACGCTTGGAACCAGGTGTGCCTGCGGAGGTTGGCGGGGGAAGTCTGCGTGGAACCGGATGTCAACTTCGCCGAACCGGATGAGATCTCGCCAAACGCCTGGCGGCGGCTGCGCGAGATTTGCCTTGATGACATCACATGTGTTTGCAACTATCGCCATCCTTCGGTCTGATCGCTGGAGACCTGGCTGAATGGCGGTGGAACCCACCCTCGTTCATTCATTCATGGGGGAGGCAAAAAGAACGGCGCAGAGAGGAGGATTGGCCTGTTTGGAATTACCCCATGGTGACGAGCGGTTAGGAAGTAACCCGACTCCAACACACGTTGCTCGACAGTCTGTTGGCGGAACAATTATTGCAAGCCTGGCGGACCATGCCAACGGCAACGTATGCTCTTTGTTGCCGAGGGATTCGGGGATAATATGCTCGACCGACTTGGAGTTCGTCGAATCGCGCTTACAAAAGATGAATCGCATGACAGAGTGTTGGCCCGATATTCCAAAACAGAGAGCCCTGGGTTTGTTTGGGCGGCCAGAATACTCCGATCACCACCCAGGTATTGTACGGGAAGACCGTGCCCATGAAAAAACGGGTGTCGCGATCAGGGGCGCACATTTCATCGAAGAACTTTTTGCGTACGCTGGCCACCGCAGCCTCCTCGCTGCCCAAGCGCTCCACTTCCTTGAGGTAGAGAACACCCAGTTCCCAATCCTCGATCATGGCGCCATGCGGCTTTTCTTCCGTGTCGGCGCAGCGAAACACATAGCTGAATTTGTATGGCAGCTTTGTCAATTGCTTGGGCTGCCCGCTGAAGAGATTGAATTGGCGTAGTGTGGCTTCCCACTCGGGTTTCCAGGTGCGCTCGACTGGCTCGACTTTCAGGCCCAGGATCTCGGTGGGACGAACGATTCCTAGGGAACTTTTGTCGAGTAAGTATTGTGCTTCCAATTCTAAGCGCGTGTGATGAGGTATCCGGTCGATGATCTCCCGGCGGGCGCGCCAATCATGCGTGGTTGGCAGCGGATCGCCGAGGAGACGGATGGACTCCAGGTCGGGCTTACGGCTTTCCTTCCGACCATCGTTTTTAGCACCCCGGCCGGCCAGCCGAGCTCAATCCATTGGTATTTGCGAAACTGCCGCTGTGTTGGCTGGTAGCGATAGTCTATGGGGTAAAGCCGCACCCACTGTGAATCCTCGGTGATGCCCGCCGTGCATACCAGTTCCTGATGACTCTCGGAAGGGTGCGGATACGTCATTACCGTAACCAGCACCTTTGTTTTTGTGAAAGGGGTGCTCACGGCTCAACGCAGTTCCTTGATGGGCAAGGTTGTTTGTCGGGACACCAGCGCCGCAAGGCGGCTACGGTGGCAACAGTCGTGATCGGCTTCCATGCACATGAGAGCGGAAGGCCGTTCGATGACGAGTTTGGCAACAGTTCCAACGTTCGCACTTTGAGCGGGAAGAATCTCGTTTTCATAGCGTTCAAAGAGCCGCTGATAGGAGGCGTGGTCATCAAGGTCCGTTCGCCATACCGAGGGAATACCGAGCGAGGGGAAATGCACGTACTCAATGTTGACGTCTTGGCACAACCGGCCCAGCGTGGATTTGTGGAAGCCGTAGCGCCTCGCGATCGGGTTGTAGCGAACATCGATGAGCCGCTCGACTCCGTTCTTAAGCAGTAGATCGAGTAACCCGTCCACCATGATGCCTTCGTAGCCAACCGTGAAGACTTGGGCTTGCGCCGTAGGCCTTGCGACTGCGCGCTTATGCACGGCGTCCGAGTTCAGGGTGAACCAGGGGTGCGCCGCATAAACGCTATCCACCATTGCAGACGTAGACGTGGCCCGGTGCCTATTGGTCACTCTGTCGATCATGTCCAAGAATGCGCTGTCGAGAAAAGCTGTCTCCAGGGCCGCACCCTGGGCAATTTTGATGTCGTTCTCGGCCTCGACGACCCAGCCGTCATTTCCGAGGGTACGAAGATCGTGATAGAGAGTGAACGAGAATGGACCTCGACGGTAGGGCAAGAATTCGTAGACGCCGGTTCTAGGCGCATTGATCTCGCGGCTCAGCAGGAACGCAAGCTTCACTAGACGGAGTCGGCTCGCCGAGCCTCCTTCGTTCTCAATCAGCCTCAGAATTGCCCGTTGTCGCGAAAACATCACTGCGCCTTCATGTTTTAGCTTCCAGTGTACCGTTTCGCCCTAAAGGGGTAAAGCGCAAAATTCGGCCCTATGTCCGAAGGCGATGGATGAGATCGAGGTTGTCGATCACGGTTAATCCGAACCGCCGGATGAGAAGCCGATCATCCCTATCATAGAATTCGTCATCCGGCGTTCAGAAAGTCAGCCTCACCGAGACTGGCAGACCGGCGTTTTGACGCTGTGGGCGGCCTGTCACCACTTACATGTCAGGTCGGCCCGCGTGCTTGAAAAATGCGGATTCGCCTATGATGGCTTGCGCGCCGGACTAGCGAAGTTCCCCAATTTCAATCCTGGGCAGGATGAGGATTGCCGGTGCTACAGCCGCGACTTTCCGGGGCCTGGCGAAGTTAGTGGACGCCAGTAGAACTGGTGCTTTTGTCCTTCATCAACTTCGGGTCGGTATGGAAGCGCCCCATGATGCTGCGGCCCGTTTGCGCGTTGGAAAAACAGACCATGCCCATGTCGAGGTCTGTGAAGTACACGAACCCGCACCATTCTCCCTGGATCTGAAAGGCGCCGTGGACCAACTTAAATTCAGGGACTTCGATGGGCAGGAAATGATGCAGCAGGATTACCTCAACGTTGGGTTTGCTGCGCCGGTAGCATTCGGAAATGCAATGGAGCAGGGGCTCTTCGGGCCCAGGCTTTCCGCGTTGGATAAATTGCGGATTGCCGGCGAAGTTAGTGAGGAAGTAGTCCCAGACCGAGCCGAAGTCGGAATCGCCGGCAAGTTTGCGGCGAAGCTCTTCGAGGTGAGGTTGGGTCATTTTCCTACGCTTACTTCTTGCCGTGTTGGGACGAACGAATGCGCTCCATCTCGGTACGTAGCAGACGATTGCCCGGGAAATCCGCCACGAGCCCTTCGAGCAGCTTCAAACTTTGCGGCGCGCGCTTCTCCCGCAGATGAATGATCGAGAGCAGAATGCGGGCGAACGGCCCAAGGTAGCGGCCTTTCTCGGCGACATTTTCTAGGTTGACGATCGCTTGCCGCTTGCTGCCTTGCGTCTGGTCGAACTTGACGAACCAGCGGATGAAGAACGGCAAGCTTCCGACCAGATATTCGGTGATCCCGGTGGTCAGTTTCGCGTCGACGAAAGTGGGATCGCGTTGCAGCAGTTCAACGGCGTAGTTATGCGACTTGCGCGCCGAGGCGAGGCTGCGGAGCTGGCGCTTTTCGACAAACGCCGTATAGTCGGTCTTCAGACCTTCGGTGATGCAGAAGGCGAAGAGCGAGTTTGGATCTCCGGGCCGTTCGAGGAGCCGGGCTTCGGCCATCCGTTGCGACTCTTCCACGGCGGCGAAGAAGCGGCTGCGAATCGCGGGGTCGGGCTTGAGGATGTCGTCGCCCGAGATCTTCTTGTCGTCGGTGAGGAATTCCCCCTGGAGGATTTTCAACCGGTCGAGTTCGAAAAACAGATAGGCGGCCGCGCGCGTGGAGTGCCCCAAGGGATCTGTTGGCGTCGAGGCGATGTAGCCGTCGAGGACCTGATGGGCGCCGGGAAAGTCGAAATTATAGAGGCGAATGTAGGCCTCGGCCACGGTGGCGCCGTGCGCGGTTACGCAAAAGGCGGCAAGCATCACGAATCGAGTCAGTGGTCTGATCATGCGAAGAGTTTTAGAAAGAAATCCCTTGTGTGAGCCCGGATCTGTTCCAATTCTTCGGCCAAAGGCTGGTCGTGCAGATGATCCGGCGTCCATCGGCCCGTCAATTCCTCAATCATCTGTAATTGTAGCTGGCTGGCGGGAAGCTTGCCTTCGGCTTGACCGGAGGCGAGGCGCAGGGCGTGGTCGACGGCGCGGTAGAGAGTGGCCGCGTCCAGCAGGAAGCGCGCGTCGGCGCGGTCGAGGTGGCCCATCTTGTGGATGACGTCGATTCGCTCTGGCGTGTTGAGAACCTTGAAATAGATCCCGGCGCTTTTCAGGCGCAGGTACATGAGCGCGAAGTCGATGTCGTAGTAGCCGCCGAAGCCGGCTTTCAGGGGGTTGTCGCGGCCTTGCTCCTGTTCGAGGCGCATGCGCATTTGGCGAAGTTGCGGCCGTGAACGCGCGGTCTGCCCGTAGCGTTCCCAGTCCAAGGTTTGCAGATTGTTGAGGAACCGCTCGCCGGATTCTTCGTCGCCTACGATCAGGCGCGCCTTCAGATATGTGATGCCCTCCCAGGTTTCGGCGCCACGTTCGAAGTAGTCGCGCACGGCCGCGTCGGTTTGTACGAGCGGACCCTCGCGCCCATTCGGGCGAAGGCGGGTGTCGGCGGCGAAGAGGGTGCCGTCGCCCGTATAAGCCGTTAGAATCTGAATGAGCTTTTCGGCGACGCGCGTCCAGAAGGCGTGTTCTTTCGCGTCGGACTCGGGCAGAACGAAGACGAGGTCGGCATCCGAGGCCAGGTCAAACTCACGCAGGCCGAGCCGCCCAAGCGCGATCGTCATCATTTGACGAGCGGCGCGATAGGCGGGCGACAGGGGAGGTTGGGCGGCCAGGACTTGTTCGAGAGCCATATCGTAGGCGGCCGCGATGGTGCAGTCGGCAAGATCCGATGTCCAGTGCAGAGTCTCCCAGATGGGGCGGCGCAGGCAGATGCTGTCGGCCTGGATGCGGAGCATTTCGCGGTTGAAGAACCGGCGGAGGTCGGGCGGGCCAGAGAACGTCGCGGCGGCGTCGCGGTAGTCATGCATCCCACGGGGCTTTTCGCGGACATCCAGGAGTTGCGCCATTAGTTCCGGTTTGCGATTGAGCTGCTCGGCGAAGAACGGACTGTGTTCAAAGATGTCGATCGCGTAGCCGGCCAACACGGGATCGCGATTGAGCCGGTCGAGCCATTCGGAATTCTGGAGGATGCGTTCAAGAAAATGCTCGAACGCACGAGCGCCGTAGCGCAGTTGGCTCCTCGCAAGCGTCGCGGCGAATCCGGGAGCTTTCTGGGCTAGTTGGCGGGCAAGATTCGCGGAGATGCCATCGGGTGAGGCTGGCTCCCAGGCTTGCGCGGGCACGGCCGGTGCGGGTTCGGTGCGCGCGGCGACTGTGGGAAGTTGTGCGCGCACAACGCGGTCATAAATTTCTCGGACGTTTGAGAAGTGACGTTGCAACTCCGCCATCAGATTCTCCGCTGAGACGCCGGTTCCTAATACGGCAGGAGGCATGCGCCGCGCCAGCGATTCGAGTTCGAGAGCGTCGTCCGGCAGGGTATGCGTTTGCCGGTCGTCCTGGACCTGCAGGCGATGTTCGAGGTTCCTTAGGAAGGTATACGCAGGGGCGAGGCGGCCGTATTCGATTTCGGAAACGAGGTTCTTATCGCGCAACCGGCCCAGCGCAAGAATCGTGCCGCCGTGACGCACCCAGCCTTCCCGGCCGCCATGCAGACGCTGGAGGCATTGCACGAGAAATTCGATATCGCGGATGCCGCCCGGCGCGAGTTTCACGTCGATCCCGGTGCGGACGTTGGCCTTGTGGCCGAGTTTTTCGTGGATGCGAGTGCGCGCCATCCAGACGGCTTCGACTTTCGAGAAGTCCGTGGTGGACGAATAGATCAGCGGCTCGACGAATTCCAGCAGATCGCGCCCTGGCCCGGTGTCGCCTGCGGCTACGCGCGCTTTGATCAACATCTGCAACTCCCAGTCGCGCGAGCGCTTCCGGTAGTAATTTTTGGCTCCTTCGAGCGACAGGCAGACTTCGCCTTGCGCGCCGTCGGGCCGAAGGCGGAGATCGACGCGGTATGCGCAGCCATGCGGGGTGAATTCCGACAGGGCCGCGGTGAGTTGGAGGCAGGCCTTCTTGAAGAATTCGAGGTTGCTGACGACGGAGGGGCCGGTGGTTTCGCCCGCGCCTCCGTAGACGAAGAGTAAGTCGATGTCGGAACTGTAGTTGAGTTCGCTGCCGCCGAGTTTACCTACCGATAGGATCGACAAGCCGCACTCGAGCCCGGTGTCGGCGTGGGTAGGAACCCCGTTGCGCGCGGCCAGGATGGCGTACACGCGGCGCCAAGCGCATTCGAGCACCGCGCCGGCCAGATGGGAGAGTTCTTCAGTGACCTCAGAAAGAGGCGCGTAGCCGTGGAGATCCCGCAACAGGATGCGCAGAATTTGTTCGCGGCGGAAAGCGGCGAACTCCGCCACCGGCAATTCCGCCTGGGAGTAGCGCGCCAACCGCGCCGTCAGCCGCGCGGCGAATTCTTCGCTGGTGGTCTGACGATGGAGGTTGCCCGAATGCGCCAGCGGCTCCAGCCATTCCGGCGTCTTGAGTAGCTCTTCGGAAAGAAAGCGGCTTTGCGAGAACACAGTCGTTAGCAGTTGAATCGCCGCAGGAGATCGCACCAGGCGTTGGAATGGGAACGGTTGTTGTTCCAGGAGCCGCCGCAGGTAGTGTGCGGCGGCGTCCGGATCAGCGGCCGCGCGCAGCAATGCTCCTAGACGCTCCTGGATTTTTTCGGGCAGTGGGCCACCGGCGAGGACGCTGAGATTGGCGAGGGCACGGCCGCGATCGCGGAACGGAAGATCGCGCGTAACCGAGGCAAGGTTGTAGATTTCTGAAAGCTCCTGCGTGTAACCGGAGCAAGACTGAGGTGTCGAGCTAGGTAAAATTTGGGCCCAGCTAGTATGTTAGCCTGAGCCCGCTCCGGGCGAAATACGACGAGTATAATCAGGGGAGCAAATGTACGGAGCAAATGACGCTCGCTAATTCTGGACGGCCAATTCTTCGCCGTCTGGAATTGCTTCTCCGGTTGTGCCTGTTTCTCTATGCGGCCTTGGTGTGGTGCCCGATTCGTTTTTGCAGCATGGGTTTCTCTTGGGACAATACCTGGGTTTTCGCCGCAAATTTTGCGGCGGCGAACGGGTTGGTCAACGGACGCGACGTGTTTTGGACGACTGGACCGCTCGGCTACCTCGTGTTTCCGCAGGCCATCGGGGACAACCTCCGTCACGGCCTTCAGTTCCAACTTGCTCTTTGGGCCGCTCTGATTGCCGCGCTCTTCGACGTGTTTCTGCTGGCACGTTTCGCGTTGGGCGGCACGGTTATATTTGCGATTTGTCTTGGGCTGTCTTCGCCGCTGTACTGGTTTAATTCAGTGGGCCTGGAGAATCTGCTGCTGGCGAGCGCATTGCTTTTGATCACGGTTTACCGGTGGCGGGGCGGCCGTGTCCGATATTTGGCCGCGCTGGCGATGATCGGCGTCATCCCTTTGATCAAGCTATCGGGAGGCTTCATAGCGGTGGCGGCGCTGGCGGGATTTGCGGTTGACCGGGCGCTCGCCATCGGACGGAAGGCTACGGGCGATATCCTCTTGTCGATTGCCGTGCCTGGAGCCGTAGCCGCCGCGATCGTAGCGGTGATGGCGCCGTCCATGGATGTTTACGCGTACGTAAAAGTCAGTCTTGATTTAGTGAAGGGGTACGGCGGGGCGATGTCATATATCGGCCCCTCGTTTGAACTGATCGCTTGCCTGGGCGTAGCGGCCTTGGGCGCGGCAGTACTGGCTTGGGAGTGGTGGATGGATTCCGCCGCCGCACGGTTTCATCTGCTTATACTCGGGGCTCCTGTGCTCATCTCGATCAAGCACGGTTTTGTCCGGCAGGATAACCATATCGTGAATTTTTTCTGCATGGCCGCGCTCGCCTTCGGTTTAATCTGTCTCAAACCCGTGCCCTCCCGTGGTCAGGATCTGCTCGGCGCAACGGTTGTCGTAGCGCTTGGAGTTTTGTGGCATTTTACGGTTATTCCCGCTAGCGGGGGGGCCTTCGGTTTTAAGGCGATGGCGACCGGTCTCCAGTCGTTTGCGTATTCCGCTTTGGCGGCGGGCGGGGTCGATGCGTTGCACCGGCGATTGGCGGCGGAGGCGCGGACTTATACCGGCCAAGCGGGAATCGAGGCGGAGTTGAAAGCCATAATTGGCGACGCCGAGGTAGCATCCCTGTCTATTGCTTATAACTGGGTTCCCTGGGACGGCCTCCGATTGAAGTTATATCCGGTGGTACAGCGCTATGCGGCGTATACGCCCTATTTGGATGACTTGAATGCCAAGTGGGTTAGTTCGAAAGGCCCGCGCTTCCTGATCTTCGATGGACTTACTATCGATTCGCGCAGTATCCTGGCCGAAACGCCGGCCACTTGGCTCGAAGTGTATCGGTGGTACGATTCGCGGCTGGTAGGGAAGCGCAACCTTCTGTTGGAGCGGAGGCTGGGCCCGCGCTTCACCGCGTTGGAATCGCTCGGCGGGCGGCGGCAGGCGCCGATGGCAGGGATGTTGGCGGTGCCTGCGATGACGGAGCCGGTTTTTCTGGCGATGCACTGTTCCTTCAGCACCGTGGGCGCGCTTGGAAGCCTGGCGCTTCGAGTCCCGGAGGTACGCATGGCGGTCCACCAGGGGCAGGCTTCCATCCGTTCCCGAATCGTGCCCCAGTCGTTGACAAATCCCATGATCGCCAACGCCGCTCCCGCGACTCTGGCCGAACTGGCCGCGCTGTTTGCGCCAGGCGGCGGTTCCGGTTCGATCGCCCGGCCGGTGGAGAATTTGTCATTTGACGGGCCCGGTTTAGCTTACTACCAGCCAGCCTGCGGAATCGAATTTTTCCGCGCCGTGGGGAAACCGGTAAATGCCACATCTCATTGACGCTGCCCGGGCTGAGAAGGGGAACAAATAAATGAATAAAAAACGCGTCTTAGTGACAGGATCCTGCGGATTGATTGGGTCGGAAGTATGTCAGCATTTTCATCAGGCGGGTTATGCGGTGACCGGCGTCGATAACAATCAACGCGCCGTGTTCTTTGGACCGGAAGGCGATACGTCGTGGTCTCTGGACCGGCTGCGCCAAAGCATTCCCGGCTATGAGCATTGCGCCATCGACATTCGGGACCGGGCGGGCGTGCTGGCTTTGGTGGAGCGCGAAAGGCCTGCGGTGATTGTCCATACCGCAGCGCAGCCGTCTCACGACCGGGCCGCGCAGATCGCTTTTGACGACTTCGATACGAATGCCGGCGGGACGATTAACTTTCTAGAGGCGGCGCGGCGATGGGCTCCGGAATCGCCCTTTATTCATATGTCGACGAATAAGGTTTATGGCGATCGCCCGAATCGGCTGGCGCTGGTGGAGAACGAAACGCGGTGGGACTTTGCCGATGCCGAGTACGCTCTGGGGATTGCGGAAGACTTCCCGGTAGACCAGTCGCTGCATTCGTTGTTCGGGGCGTCGAAGCTGGCTTCTGATTTGATGGTGCAAGAGTACGGGCGTTACTTCGGCATGCCGACCTGCGCGCTGCGCGGCGGCTGTCTGACCGGCCCCAATCACTCGGGCGTCGAGTTGCATGGGTTCTTGAGTTATCTCATCCGCTGTAACCTGATCGGCAAGGAATACAAGGTCTTCGGATACAAAGGCAAGCAGGTTCGCGACAACATTCACTCCGAGGATGTTGCGCGGTTCATGTTGGCTTTCGCCAATAAGCCTCGATGCGGCGAAGTCTATAACCTGGGCGGCGGATTGGGTAACTCTTGTTCGATTCTGGAAGCCTTTGCGATGGCTGAGGAAGCGTCGGGGCGGCCGCAGGTGTGGAGTTATGTCGACCAGAATCGCATTGGCGACCATATCTGTTATTACAGCGACTTGACCAAGATGAAGGCGCACTATCCGGAATGGTCGATCACGAAAACTCTGAAGCGGACCTTTGCCGAGATTACCGATTCCTGGGCCAGCCGCCTGGAGGTTTGCGCAGCGGCATGAAGGTGTTGATTTCAGGCGTGTGCGGCTTCGCCGGGAGTCATCTGGCGCGCTATCTGATTGAGGCTCACGAGGGCATTGCCATCGTGGGAATCGACAATCTGGCGCGGCCGGGTAGCGAGACCAACCGCGTGGCGCTGCGGCGTCTGGGCGTGCAGCTTTATCATGGCGATATCCGCATGGCGAGCGATTTGGAAGCGCTCCCTGCGACGGATTGGGTGATTGACGCCGCCGCTCAACCGAGTGTTTTGGCGGGCCGCGACGGGAAGACGAGTCCACGGCAGTTACTTGAACACAATTTATTGGGCACGATCAACTTACTTGAGTATTGCCGGGTTGCGCGCGCCGGTTTTATTCTGTTGAGCACCAGCCGGGTCTATTCGATTCCGGCCTTGGCGGCGTTGCCGTTGACGGCTAGCGGAGCGGCCTATCGGTTGGACAGCGCGCGGCCTCTGCCGGTTGGAGTCAGTCAGGCAGGAGTGACCGAGGAGTTTTCGAATGGGGCTCCGATCTCACTGTATGGCGCGACGAAGCTGGCGTCCGAACGCTTGGCGCAGGAGTACGCCGCAGGTTTTCAGGTGCCAGTCTGGATTAATAGATGTGGAGTGCTGGCAGGCGCTGGGCAATTCGGGACCGCTGAGCAGGGAATTTTTTCGTATTGGTTGCACGCGCACGCATCGAAGAGGCCGCTGAAGTATCTTGGTTTTGGCGGGCTGGGCTTGCAGGTTCGCGACGCTTTGCATCCGCGCGATCTGGCGCGTTTGGTGGATTGGCAACTGCGCGGTAACGGCGCGGGGACGACCTTGAATATCGCGGGTGGCGAAGCGAACGCCATGTCGCTTGCGGAGTTGACCGCGTGGTGCGACCGGCGCTTTGGGCCCCATGCGCCGGTGGCCGATGGCTCTGAGCGCCCGTACGATATTCCTTGGTTGTTGCTTGACTCCGCCCAGGCTCGCGCCGCGACAGGGTGGCAGGCTGAAATCGCGCTCGAAGCGATTCTCGAAGAAATCGCCGTTCATGTGGAGGCGCACCCCGACTGGCTGAGTTGGTGTGGAGGATGAATAAGCCGGTTTCTCCTGCGCCGCCGCTTACGCTTTTGTCGGTGGTCATTCCCGCGCGCGACGAAGAAGGCTGTATCGCTTCGACCGTTGAGCATCTGCATCTGGAATTGCGCCTGCATGGCGTCCCCCACGAGATCATCGTCGTTGACGATGGCAGTATGGACCGGACGGCGGACATCGTCACTGCACTCGGCGAACATATGCCGGAGGCACGATTAGTGAAGAACGGGCCGGCCCATGGATTTGGGCGCGCGATCGCCTGCGGTTTGCAACATATGAAGGGTGACGCGGTTGTGGTCATGATGGCCGATGAGTCCGACGATTGCCGCGATGTGGTGCGGTATTGGAAAGTGTTGAACGAGGGTTGGGACGTGGTGTTTGGGTCCCGTTTCATGAAGGGCGGGGGAGTGATCGACTACCCCTGGCCGAAGCTTTTCCTGAATCGGCTGGCCAATCTGTTTATCCGGATAATGTTCCGGACGTCGCTCAATGACACGACCAATGCGTTCAAGGCTTACCGCCGGACTGTGATCGAAGGTTGCCAGCCGTTGCTTGCGGCGCATTTTAATCTAACGGTGGAGATGCCATTGAAGGCGATTGTGCGAGGTTACTCCTGGACCGTGATCCCAATCACCTGGCGTAACCGGCGCACCGGCATCGCGAAGCTGAAAATTCAGGAGATGGGCAGCCGTTACCTATTTATTTGTCTCTACCTGTGGCTGGAGCGATACTTGAGCCGCGGCGATTATAGAAAGCAGGCAGAATGACCATTCCAGTTCCCCATACGCCGGCCGAACTGCAGAAGCTCTACGAGACTCGATTTTCCGGCATGAGTGAGTACCGCAACCAGGTATGGCGAGTGCTGATCGACGATTACTTCTCGCAATGGCTGGCGCCGACAAGCGCGGTGTTGGATCTGGGGTGCGGTCACTGTGAATTCATCAATAATGTCCGCGTCGAAACCCGGTACGGCATGGACCTCAATCCCGACACCGTGACGAAAGCGGCCCCGGGCGTCCGCATTCTCTCGCAGAGCTGCTCGGAGACCTGGGCCTTGCCGGATGACTCATTGGACGTTGTTTTCACGAGTAACTTCTTTGAGCACTTGCAGACGAAGCGGGATCTATCGCGGACTTTGATGGAAGCGCGGCGCTGTTTACGCCCAGGCGGCCGGTTAATCGCACTTGGTCCGAACATCCGGTATCTGGCCGGCGAGTATTGGGATTTTTTCGATCACTATCTGCCGCTTTCCGAGTTATCACTGGGTGAGGCGATGACCGAGAAGGGTTTCGCACTGGACGAACAGATCGCGCGGTTCCTGCCTTATACGATGTCGCGCGGCGGACAGCGCCCGGTTTGGATGCTGCGGTTGTATTTGAAGGTGAAGCCGCTTTGGCCGCTGTTTGGCAAGCAGTTCCTGGTGGTCGGGCGGAAGTAAATCACTGGCCGGCCCCCCAGAGAATCGAGTAGGCTGATGAGATGTCGCACGACTCAGCCGCCAGGCTCTGCGCTAACTGCGGAGCATCAATTCAGTCGGCCTTTTGCGCTGCATGCGGCGAGAAGCGCTTCGATCATCACGATCTATCGGTTGGTCATTTTTTCGAGCACGCCTTCGAGGCTTTCGTTCATTTCGATCACTCGATTCTACGGACTTTGCGGGCGCTGGTTTCTCCAGCCCGGGCGTTTGACGGCGGATTGGGCGGCCGGGCGCCGTAAGTCTTTCCATCCGCCCGTGCAACTGTTCCTGCTGATGAACGTGTTGTACTTTGTCGCTACGGCTCTAAATGGCTGGAATACGCTGGCGACCAACCTCGACACCCACATTTCGTGGACGGGCCATCAGGAGATTGCCAAGTCGATGGTAGACGGACAGCTGGCTGCACGTGGCGTCACGCTCAAGGAGTACCGGCCGGTGTTCGACGCGAAGTCGACGATACAGGCCAAGTCGCTCGTGATCCTGATGGTGCCGGTCTTTGCCGTGGCGGTTGCATTGCTGTCTTTGTGGAGCGGCCGGTACGTTGTCGAACACTTGGTCTTTTCGGTGCACGTTCATGCGTTCATTCTGCTCTATCTGTCGGTTTCGACTTCACTGACCACGGTCGTGCTGGGAGCGTTGCGCTACGGGGGCATCCGGCCAACGTCACAGGCTATCGACGAGGTTGTCTCGGGCGTGTGGCTCCTGATTCTCAGCCTCTATTTGGCGGTGGCCGTGCGGACCATGTACCGCAATGGCTGGCTGCTGTCGATCGCCAAGGCAGGGCTGCTTTGTTACGCCTGGTTGACGATGCTGCGCCTATACCGGTTCGCTCTGTTCCTGGTGACGTTCTATAGTACGTAAGAGAGAGGCTATTTCTATGCCGGGAGCAACGTTAGACGAGAAGCGAGATCTTGTGCTGGAGACACTCCTCGGGTTTCTTGCGTCGGACCTCGCGAAGAATCCGAATCGCGCTCTGGCCGTGGATCGCCGTTTCGTGGCCCGGCTTCGGGCGCTGACTCGTGATATCCCGGTCGATCTCGACGCGCGATTGCCTGAGGACGAGCAAGAGTAGCGGGGCGCATCGCACGCCGAGGGGATTGATCGCCACGCATCTTCATGCGTCAATGGAAGCAGTGATACTCAGTATGATGTTGAGCGCGGGCCTCTTGGCCGCGGTGGACCTGCCGGCGCTGCTGAAGGGCGTGGAGAACCGCTACAATCGCGCCCGGACGATGCAAATGCAGTTTGAACAAACCCAATCCGGCCAGGGGCAGATTTCGCGGACCGAATCCGGAGAGGTGTCGATTCAGAAGCCCGGGCGGATGCGGTGGGAATATGCGCGGCCTGCCGGCAAGTTCTTCCTGACCGATGGCAAGTTCGCCTACTACTATTCGCCGAATTCGAAGCAAGTGTCGCGGTCCAAGATCAAGGAAGCCGACGATCTGCGGGCGCCGCTGGCGTTCATGATCGGACAGCTCGATTTCCAGCGCGATTTCAAGGAGTTTCGTACGACTCCCGAGGGCGCTAGTACGTATATCGCAGCGATCCCGAAGTCTCCCCGCGCGCCCTACACGCAGGTGGATTTTCTGGTGACGCCGGACTTCCGGATTGAGATGCTGCGCGTCACCGGGCAGGACGGCTCAGTGATGCGATACCGGCTGTCGGGCGAGAAGTCAAATCCCGTACTGCCACCCTCGACGTTTCAGTTTGTGAAGCCGGATGGGGCCGAATTGGTCGAGGAAGATCAATAGTCTGCACGCTTGACGCGGCCGGTGCGTCAATCCTTTCGATTGGCTGAATTTGTCCTAAAATACGCCGACGCCAAAGGGGCGATCCACAATCAGGTGGCCGAAGCCGAGTCTGAGCGCGAACTGCGCGACCGGATGACGCAGCAGGGTTTCCTGATTTATTCGATCAAAGCCCGCGGCGAATTGGCGTCGAAGCTTGGGTCGACCAAGAAGATCGACCTGGAGAAATTCCTGATTTTTAACCAGCAGTTCCTGACGCTGGTGAAAGCTGGGCTGCCGATTCCGCGCTGTCTGGATCTGTTGGCGGACCGGCTGACCGACCCTAAACTAGGCAAGTACATCCGGGCCGTGCGTGACGAAGTGAAGAATGGCACGCTGCTGTCGGATGCCTTCGCCAATCAGAGAGTTTTCCCTCCCATGTACATCACGTCAGTGATGGCGGGCGAAAAGAGCGGCGCGCTGCCGGAGGTGATCGAGCGGTTCCTGGGCTATCAGCGTATGGCGCTGGCCGTCCGGAAAAAGATCGTGCTTTCGCTGATCTACCCGGCGATCCTGGTGACGATGGTGGGGGCACTGATCATTTTCATGGTCACCTACGTGGTGCCGAATTTCGCTCAGCTGTACAACTCGCTCCAGGCCGATCTTCCCTACCTGACGCAAATTCTGCTGGCGGTGGGCACGACGGCGCGCGGGTATGTGTTGTTCGGCGCGCTGGCGGTGGTGGCGGCAGTGGTGGCCTTCCGGTACTGGTCGCGCACGGAGACGGGCGGGACTGCGGTCGAAAATATTCAGATGCGGTTGCCGATTGTGGGCGAGATCTGGACGAAATACCAGGTAGCGCAGTTTTCGCGGGTGCTGGGAACGCTGCTGCTCGGCGGCATTCCTCTGGTACAGGCGTTGGAAACCGCCGGTAATTCGATGGGCGCACGGACCGTGAAGTCAGCCCTGGAAAAGGTGCGGAAGCTGGTGCGCGAAGGGCAGCCGTTGTCGGGCTCGCTGAAGACGACCGGGATTTTTCCGCCGCTGGCGATCGACATGATCGAGGTGGGTGAATCGACGGGCGCGTTGCCGGCGATGTTGACCTCGATCGCCGAGTTTTTCGAGGACGACGTGAACACGCGATTGACGGCGGCGATGGCGCTGATTGAGCCGGCCATCATGCTGTTTATGGGCGGTTTCGTGGCCTTTGTGCTGGTAGCCCTCTACCTGCCGATCTTCTCCTTGGCCGAGAAGGTTTAGGGATTTCTTAGGTTCGATTCCAGCAAAATTTAGAGCATTTTCTGGATTGATGGCGACCGCATGCTGGCGCATGGCGGCTCTGAACCGAGCGGTCCACACCAGATTCGAAGGGTCCAGCGCTCCTCTCTCAACGTTTCCCGTCCTGTCTACGTCATATCTGTTGACGGTGAAGAGGGGACGTGTGCCCTGACTCACAGGCGAACAAATGGCGCAAGAACCTCAAACGCAGCAGCAGCAGCAACAACAACCGACGCAAACGATCATCAAGCCCGATGGCCTGAAGCAGACGGTCCGGGAGAATGAAGCCCGGGCGGCGCGCGCCATGGCCGAACGCTACCGTTGCGAATTCGTCGATTTGAAGGAAGCCCACATCGACCACGATCTGTTTCAGACCGTACCGGTCGACCTGATGTTCCGCTACAACTTCGTTCCGCTGGCGGCCTACAACGGCACCCTGGAGGTGGCGCTGGCCGATCCGCGGAATTTGAATCTGGTCGATGAGTTGTCGATTCTGCTCGACAAAAAGCTGAAGGTCAAGGTCGCCGCGCTGAACCAGATTTCGGATCTGTTGAAGAAGACCGAGCAGTCACAGCGCGTGCTGGAAGAGGTAACCGAAACATTTTCGCTCGACGTCGTGGCGGACGAAGAGAACTCCGACGAGACGCTTTCGATCGACAAGCTGTCGGCGGCGGATTCCGACATTGCGCCGGTCATCAAGCTGGTCGACACGACGATTTTTAATGCGCTCGAACGGCGCGCGTCCGATATTCACATCGAGACGCGCGACACCGAAGTGGTGATCAAGTACCGGATCGATGGCGTGCTCAACTACGCGATGCCGCCGATTTCGAAGGAATGGCACTCGACGATCATCTCGCGCATTAAAGTGATGTCTGAGCTCGATATCGCCGAGCGGCGCGTGCCGCAGGATGGCCGCTTCCGCGTTCGCTACAAGAATCGTCTGATCGACTTTCGTGTGTCGGTGATGCCGACCGTGCATGGCGAGGACGCGGTGCTCCGGGTGCTTGACAAAGAGTCGATGAGCGAGAAGTTCACCAAACTGACGCTGGATGTGGTGGGTTTTGCCCCGCAGGATGTGTTGAAGTTCCGGCGCTATATCAAAGAGCCATACGGGATGGTGCTGGTGACCGGGCCGACCGGATCGGGTAAGACCACTACGCTCTACGCGGCCATCTCGGAAATCAAGACGGACGAAGACAAGATCATCACGATCGAAGATCCGGTGGAATATCAGCTCAAGGGCATCACGCAGATTCCAGTGAACGAGAAGAAGGGGCTGACTTTCGCCCGCGGCTTGCGCTCGATTCTGCGCCACGACCCCGACAAAATCATGGTCGGCGAAATTCGCGATCAGGAGACCGCGCAGATCGCCATCAACGCCGCCCTCACCGGCCACTTGGTATTCACGACCGTTCACGCCAACAACGTGCTGGACGTGCTGGGGCGCTTTTTGAATATGGGCGTTGAGCCTTACAACTTCGTGTCGGCGATGAACTGCATTCTCGCGCAACGGCTGGTCCGGCTGAACTGCGAACATTGCAAGCGGCCCGTTATTTACTCGGATGAAGTATTGCGCGAAAGCGCACTCAACCCGGAGGAGTGGCGCGACGTCATCTGTTATGAAGGGGCGGGTTGCTTTGAGTGCGGCGGCACGGGCTATCATGGCCGGACGGCTATTCATGAATTGTTGGATCTGTCCGAGAAAATTCGCGAAATGATTTTGGATCGGCGGCCCGCGTCGGAGATCAAGCGGCAGGCGAAAGAAGAGGGCATGACCTTCCTGCGCGAATCGGCAGTGGAAAAAGTTCGCCTGGGCTTGAGTACTCTGAAGGAGATCAACAAAGTGACTTTTATCGAGGCTTGATCGCGAAGGACCTTATGGCGCTACTCGATCAAATCAAGTCAATGGTGGAAGATCCCCCGCCGGCGTATGTTTTCGAACTTTCAGAAGGCGGCATCGCTTCGGCGCGCCGTGGCAAGTCGGGGCCGGAATTGAATTACAGTCCTTTTCCCGCGCCCATTTTGCAGGTTTCGCCCGTGAAGGAAAACGTGGTGAACGCGGAGTTGTTCGAGACACACGTGGAGGCGCTCGCTGCGGCCCTGGACGGTCAAGTGAAGCGGCGGCGCCAGGCTGCCTTGATCTTGCCGGATTATTGCACGCGCATTGCGCTGCTGGATTTCGAATCGTTCCCCAAGGATCCGGCTGAGCAGCTAGCGCTGGTGCGCTTTCGGATGAAGAAGACCGTCCCCTTCGATATGGATTCGGCGGCGCTTAGTTTTCAGGCGAGCAAGAGCGCGGCGAAGACCACCGAAGTGCTGGCGGCCGCGGCCGCCGGCGAGATCGTCTCGCGTTATGAAGCGCCCTTCCGAGTGGCGGGGTTTCATACGGGTTTTGTCACGACATCGATGCTGGCGGCGTTGGATCTGCTGCCAAAAACGGGCCTCCAGGTCTGCGCTAAAATCGGCGGGCATACGATGACCGTGGCTGTTTGCGATGGCCGCCAGCCCCGGCTGGTGCGGTGCGTCGAAATGGATAACTTCGAAGCGGATGAGTTGATGGGAGTTCTTTATCCGACGTTCGCCTATGCCGAAGACGAATTGAAGCAGCGTCCGTTGCGGATGTTCACGTGTGGGTTTGAGAAAGTCGACCCCGAGGTGCTAGCCTGGTGCGCTTCCGAGATGGGACTGGCGTTTGAGCCGCTGGGTTCGCGGTGGGGGCAGACAGAGGAACACAATGCCGGGATGCTAGGTTGGCTGCAAGCCCAGGAGGAGCGCGAGTAGACGATGCGCAGCGCCGTTTCGATCAATCTGGCGAGCGAGCCATTCCGCAAAGACCGGCCGTACCTGGTGGGCGCGGCGGCGGCGACGGCTGTCTTGACCGGGCTCTTAATCTATCAAGTGGCGTTGGGCTGGATCGAACGCGATCAACGGCGGGATTTAGCCGCCTCGGTCGAGCGATCCGAGCAGATGCTGAATTCTCTGCGACAGGATGAAGCGCGGTGGGCCGGGGCTTTCCGCAAGCCTGAGAACGCCGAAGCGGCGGACTACGCAATTTTTCTGAACGGGCTCATCACTCGCAAGGCGATTAGTTGGAGCCGCATCTTTGGCGATCTGGAGCGGGTGCTGCCCCACAACGTCCGCCTGATCGCCGTGAGGCCTCAATTGAATCTCGACAATCAGATTCTGCTCGATATGACCGTGGCTTCGGCCGCGCCTGAGCCTGTCGTGGACATGTTGATGCGGCTGGAGGGCTCGCCTTTGTTCGGCGCGACGGCTATGACCGGTTGGGTGCCGCCCTCGCAATCCGACCCCTTGTTTCGTTACCGGGTGAACGTGAACTATGCCCCTCAACTTTAGTTTGCCCAAGATCGTCGTGCGCCGCAGCAGCCGGAGTGCGGGCAAGTTTGAAGGCGCGATGGGTGAGGGCGTGGCGGGGCCGGCGGCCAAGACCGATTTGTTCAAGCCGTGGAAGATCGTGTTGAGCGTGTTGGCTCTGGCGAATCTGGCGGCGTTTTTTCTGCTGGTCAAGCCGGTGGGCGGCTCGGCGGCGGATTTGGAGACGCAACTGGCGAACCTCCAGATGCAGATCAAGCGGCAACAGTTGTCGGTGCGCACCAGCCGTGGACTGGTCGCAAAGATGGAAGGCGCGCGTTCCGAGCACGATAAGTTCATGGGGACTTACTTCATGGACCGGCGCACGATGTCGTCGACAATCTTGAGTGAGATCAAGACTTCGGCGGCGTCGGCTGGCTTGATAGCCAAGGAACATTCGTTCGGATTTGAACCGGTGGAAGGCACGGAAAATCTGGGCATGATGACAATCACGGCGAACTATGAGGGCACTTATCCTGAGTTAGTCAAGTTTGTCAATCTGATTGACCGCTCGAAACGGTTTTTGATTATCGATAACATCCAGGCCGCGCCTCAGCAAGCGGGAGCGAAGCTCACCTCACGCTTCAAGATCAATGCCTTTGTGCGGGAGACGCCGCGCGGGGTGATATCGTCGGCCCCTGCGGCTCCACTCGAAACCTTGCCGGTGGGCGCGACGGCGGTCAAGCCGGTGTCCTCGACGGCCACGGAGGCGAAACCTTGAATCTCGGCGCCAATCAAAGAAACACAGCGGCGCTGGCGGTCCTGTTTCCGATCGCCTGTTACATGGTGTACAGCACTTTTTTTTCCGGGGACGGAGGCGCCGGTGCGCCCCCGGGCCGTCCTGCGCCTGCGGTGGTGAAGGCGCCGCAGAAACTTAAGACCATCGATCCAGCGGCGCAGGAGCCGGCGGCGGCGGGTTCCAGTGGGGCCGGAGCGCGGAGTGTGGTTCCGCCGGCGGCACGCGCAGGAAACGCGTCGCGGCGCGGCAACACTTCGCAGGAGTGGACGCCGCGAGTTGGTGGACGAAGGCCCGAAGATCGCGCCGATCCTGCGAAGACCGACCCGACGTTGAAGCTCGATTTGCTTGCGCGGCTTCAGAATGTAAGTGCCGCCGCCGCTGGCCGTAGTCTGTTCGATTTTACGACCGGGCCGCCACCGCCGATGCCACAGGACGTGAAGATTGCCCTGAAGAAGAACGGCAAGGGTGGGCCACCTGCAGAGCCGCCCAAGCCTCCAGTCACGCCCTTCATGCCGACCGGCCCGACAGAGCCGCCGCCGCCCCCGGCGATTCCGCTGAAGTTCTACGGTTTTGTGCAGGGCGCCGGAGGGAAACGCGCTTTTTTTCGCCTGGGTGAAGAAGAGATCTTTATGGCGAGCGAGGGCCAGACGATTCAGTCGCGATACAAGATCGTGCGGATCGGGCTGAGTTCGGCCATGGTGGAGGACACGCAGTTCAAGAACAATCAGCAATCGCTCCGCATCGAGGAAATCCCCAAGGAGAACCTCTGATGCGGCGGCGGGGCGAGCGAGGGTACGCGCTACTGTTGGTCTTTGCGATGGCGGCGGCGATGTCGGTGTTGCTCTATCTGGAAGCCCCGCGTGTGCTCTTCCAGGCTCAGCGCAACAAAGAGCAACTCCTGATTGAACGCGGCGAGCAGTACAAACGCGCGATCCAGGTCTATTACCGTAAGAATAAAAAACTGCCGCAAAGGATTGAGGATCTCGAGCGCGGGACGGAGACGCGGTTTCTTCGCCGGCGATACAAGGATCCGTTCACGGGCAAGGACGATTGGAAGCTGATCGAAACCGACGGCGTGAATCTGAAGAATTCGCTCGTTAAGAAACCGCAAACCGCTACGAACGCCAGCGGGCGGCCGGGTGATTCCGGTGCGCCTGCCGAACCGCTCACGCAGCAGCCTGCTACAACTTTCAATGCCTTCGGGCAACCAGTGCAACAACCTTGCATTCCAGGGCAGCCGTGCGAATCGAATCCGGCGTTGCAGCGCCGCGCCAGTGACCGGCCGGCGGCCAATGCCGGACAAGGAGGCGATCAGCCGCAAGGACTGCCGGCTTGCGATCCGGTGCAGGCGATGGATCCCACGCGTTGCGATCCTTCAAAACCGTGGGATGCCGCATTGCAACAACAACAGCAGTTACAACAGCAGTTACAACAGATCTTACAACAGCCGCCGCAACCCGGAATTCCTGGGCAGAGTCCCTATCCAGGGCAGCCCTATCCGGGGCAACCGCCGTATCCAGGGCAGTCGCAGTTTCCAGGTGCGCCGCTCTACCCGGCGCCAAGGCCGCTGACGGGCAGCCCAGGTATTTCCGGCGTGCCAGGGTTCCCCGGTGGATTTCCTGGAGCTGCCCCGGCAGGCTCTCCGGGCGCACCTATCAATTCGCAAACCGGCGGCGCCGGCGCAACGCCATTGCAGCCGGGCGGCGCATTTCCGGGCGCCTTTCCAGGCGGAGGGCCTGGAGGGGGCCAGGGGCAAGCACTTGATGTGATCAACCGTTTATTGACCACGCCCCGGCAAGGCCTCGGCGTTCCCGGTCAAGCGAACGCGGCGGCCTTAGGCCCGGGCATTGTCGGCGTCGCCACCAAACACGAAGGCATCGGTATCAAGTTATACGCCGAGCGCGAAAAATATCAAGAGTGGGAATTCGTTTACGACCCGAAGGAAGAAAAGGCGCCAAACATGGCGGGCAATCAACCAGGGCAGCAGCCGGGTTCGAATAGCGCAAATCCGCTAGGCCGCAATGACGCCTCCAATCCTGGCAACAACAGCGGCTCGATGCCCGGCAACTCACAACAGCAACCGCCATCGCCGTTCGGGGGCAGTCCGCCGAGCGGCTTCGGACGGCAGCGTTAAGTTAAGGCTTTTCGATTCGTCCGAACATCGTGCCGCCACCGCCGTGATCGTTGGACCAGGCGCCTGCATATTCGTCGCGATAGAAGAGCAATCGTACGGTGAACTTGCCCATGCCGGGCACGCCGGCATCCGTCATCGTGATCACTGGCGTATCGCCAGCCCACAAAATCTTGACTGGCACTGGGACGTTGATGTCATGCTCGCCGTATTGGATGCGCGCCTGGAAGATCCAGACGTCGCCCGCGAGTTTGGAAACCTTCGAGATCGTGTAGCGGTCCTCGTGCAGCTTGTCGCTTTTCTTGGAGCCGAAGCGGCCCACCAACGTAGCGCCGGTCATCTTTTGGGCGAAGGCTTGCTCAAGCTTTTCCTGCTCGGTCGCCGCATCGCGACGGCAGGAGGCGAGCGTCATGAGCGCGAGTGCGGTGGCTGCGATCTTCATGTCAGAATGACGCGGCGGCCTTCGATGCGGTAACGCCCGGCCAATACAATCGCGATCGCCTCACTGTAGATGCGGTGCTCGGCCGCGAGAATACGCGCTGACAGCGATTCGGTGGTGTCGCCGTTTTCCATGGGCACCGCTTCCTGCAGGAGGATCGGGCCGTGATCGAGTTTCTCATCCACGAAATGAACGGTGCAGCCGGAGATTCGCGCGCCGTAGTCGAAGGCCTGATGTTGCGCGTCAAGGCCCGGGAAGGCCGGCAGAAGCGAAGGGTGAATGTTGAGAATACGGAGCGGGAATTCCCTGACGAAGGCGGCGCTGAGCAGGCGCATATAACCAGCCAGGCAGACCAATTCCACTTTGCGCTTGTGTAACTCGAAGATAACTTGCCGGTCATAGGCCTCGCGCTCCAGGCCCTTCGATGGCAGGCAGATAGCGGGGATCCCCAAGCGCCGCGCCGACTCGAGTCCGCCGGCTTCGGGCTTGTTCGCAATGACGGTCGCGATTTCGGCGTCGAGCGTGCCGGAGGCAATGTTATTAGCGATGGCGGCGAAGTTCGAGCCTCGGCCCGAGAGGAGAATTCCGATCCGGCGCATGACTAACTCAGATACTCCACACGATTCTTTCGCTTAGACGTTAACTTGACTACCTGCCCGATTTGCCAGAACGGTTCCTTGGCCTTCTTCAGCGCCTTAGCCGCTTCGCTTGCCTTCTTAGCCGGGATAGCTAGAATCATGCCGACGCCGAGATTGAACGTGCGGCGCCAGTCGTCAACCGGCACGTTGCCGATTGAACGCATGACCTCGAACACGGCGGGGACCTGCCACGTGCGGGTGTCGATCTCGGCACCTAGTCCTTCGGGCAACATGCGAGGCGTATTGTCGGTGATGCCGCCGCCGGTGATATGCGCCGCTCCGCCCAGCCAGCCCTTGTCGCGCAATAAGCGGATCGGGCGTGCGTAACTGCGGTGTATCTTGAGTAACTCATCACCGACGGTGCAACCTAACTCGGGAAGGCTGGTGTCTACTTTGTGTCCGGCCACTTCGAAGAACAGCTTGCGCGCCAGTGAATAGCCGTTGGTGTGAAGTCCGGTGGATGGAAACGCGAAGAGCACGTCGCCCGCGCGAATCTTCTCGCCCGTGAGCAAACCCTTGCGCTCGACGGCTCCAACGATGAAACCGGCCACGTCATATTCGCCTTCGGCGTAGAGGCCGGGCATCTCGGCTGTTTCGCCGCCGATCAGGGCACAGCCGTTCGCTTTGCATCCGCGCGCGAGACCTTCGACAACCTCGGCCATCACGTCCGCGGATAGTTTGCCGGTGGCGAAATAGTCGAGAAAAAACAGCGGCTCGGCGCCCTGCACCATGATGTCGTTGACACAGTGGTTCACCAGATCTTCACCGATCGTATTGTGCCGGTTCGCCAGGAATGCTACCTTCAACTTTGTGCCGACTCCGTCGGCCGACGAAATCAGCACCGGACGTTTCCAGCCCTGTAGATCGAACGCGGCCCCGAAGCTGCCAATACCCGTAAGCACGCTCTTACTAAAGGTTCCGCGCGCCAGGCGCTTGATGCGGCTGACGGCGCGATTGCCTTCTTCGATGCTGACGCCTGCGTCGCGATAGGATAACGAGGGTTTGTGAGGAGCCATGTTTGAAATGCGAACTACCATGATAGCGGCAACCTTTGGGTTGGCCTGGTGTCATGCCGCTGCGTTGCCGGTGATCGCGATCCGCAACGCGACGGTGCATCCAGCGTCGGGGCCGGCCATTGAAAAGGCTACTGTCGTCGTGAGGAACGGCCTGATTGAAGCGGTGGGCGCGAACGTCGGGCCGCCTGCCGATGCGTGGCTGATCGAGTCGCCGGGACTTCATGTTTATCCGGGCTTGACCGACGCCCTTTCCACTTGGGGAATGGCGGCCCGGAGCGCCGAGGCTGGGCAGTCAAATACCAGTTGGGTGCATGCCCAGGATCTGGTGAATCCAGCGGATCGATCGATTGCGTCCGCGCGGAACGGCGGTTTTACGACGGCTGTCGTGTTCCCGTCAACCGGGATTTTCGGCGGGCAGGGCGCGGTGATGAATCTGGCGGGCGAGAAGCCGGGCCAGATGATGGTCGCCGGTTCGGTTGGGATGCATTTGGCATTTACCTTGAGCGGAGGGAACAAATTTCCGGCGTCGCTGATGGGCGCGATCGCGCATATCCGCCAGACCTACTTGGATGCCGACGCTTATCGCGCGGAGACGACATGGTATCAACTGAATCCACAGGGAGTGCGGAGGCCGGAGTATGATCGCGCCCTGGCAGGAGTGCTCGAATCGCCGCGCGTTTTGTTACCGGCAGTCTGGGCGAAAGAGATCGATCGGATGCTCTTGTTCGGGGCCGAGCTGAAACGCCCGGTGGTGTTGTATGGTGGGCACGACGCGGCGCGCATGGCGGATAGGCTGGCGAAAGCGAAGACGCCAGTGCTGATCAGCTTGAAATGGCCGGAGCGCGATCGCGAAGCGGATCCCGAAACCGATGAGGCGATGCGGTTGTTGGAATTGCGGGATCAGGCTCCTGCGGCGCCGGCCGCACTGTTGAAGGCTGGGGTGAAGTTTGCGTTCTATTCAGGTGGTGTGGAGCGGCCCGCCGATCTGCGGGCAGCCGTGAAGAAGGCGATCGACGCCGGTCTCGATCGCGAGGCCGCCGTGCGGGCGCTGACGCTTTCGACGGCTGAGATCTTTGGCGTGAGTGACCGGATGGGATCGATCGAGCCGGGTAAGATCGGGAACCTTACGGTGACGGGCGGCGATCTGTTTCAAACCGGCACGAAGGTGAAATTCGTCTTGATCGACGGCGTGAAGTACGAGCCGATACCGGAGGTGGCGCCGCCGTCGCCTCGTGGTGAGGGGGCAAGGTAGGAAATGCGATATTCGATCCTGTTTTTAGGCGCCGTCGCTTGGGGCAGTGCGGCTGACTTAGTCATTCAGAACGCGAAGATTCTGACGGTTGCTAATGGCCGAATCGACGGTGCGATTCTGATTCGGGACGGCAAGATCGCCGAAGTGGCGGCGAAAGTTCTGGTTCCGCAGGGCGCGGAGATTCTCGATGCTGGTGGGATGTATGTGATGCCGGGGATTATCGATTGCCATTCGCATCTGGCGGCTGAGTCGATCAACGAAGGCAGTGTCTCAGTGTCGTCGATGGTCGGAATCGAGGATGTTTTGGATCCCGGCGATATCGCGATCTATCGCGCTTTGGCTGGTGGAACTACCACGGCTAACGTGCTGCATGGGAGCGCCAACTCGATCGGCGGGAAGTGCCAGGTGATCAAAATGCGCTGGGGCAAAAATGCGGCGGGGCTGAAGTTTGAGGGCGCTAAGCCCGGTATCAAGTTTGCCTTGGGCGAGAATCCAAAGCGGCGCGGGCAACAGGCTGCGGCGCCTGGCGTCACTTCTCGTTATCCGGCGACCCGGATGGGCGTCGAGGACGTGATTCGCGAGGCGTTTCTTGAAGCCAAGCAGTATCAGGCGGAGAGGAAGACGGCGTCACCGCCCCGGCGCAACCTGAAGTTAGAGCCATTAGTGGAGGTCTTGGAAGGCAAGCGGCAGGTACACGCGCATTGTTACCGGGCCGACGAAATTCTCATGCTGATTCGCGTGGCTGATGAGATGGGCTTCAAGATTCGGACGTTTCAGCACGTGCTGGAGGGCTACAAAGTGGCCAAGGAAATCGCGGCGCACGGCGGCGGCGCTTCGACGTTTAGCGATTGGTGGTCTTACAAGGTCGAGGCGTTCGATGCGACGCCTTACAACGCGGCGATTATGCATAAGAAGGGCGTCGTTGTTTCAGTCAATTCCGATTCCGATGAGTTAATCCGCCATCTGAACAACGAAGCGGCCAAGACGATGAAGTATGGCGGCCTGACGGAAGATGAGGCGCTGGCGATGGTCACCATCAATCCTGCGAAGCAGCTTGAGATCGAGTCGCGCGTGGGTTCGATCGAGGTGGGGAAAGATGCGGATCTGGCGATGTTCGACGCGCATCCACTGTCGAACTATGGCAAGGTGCAGAAGGTATTCATCGATGGGCAACTTTATTTCGACCGGCAGAAGGATCTGGCGCAGCGAGCCGAGCGCGAGGTGAAGAAGAAGGCGCTGCTCGACAAGGCGAAGCGTGAGCGGGAGCAGGATCGGACGCCCCCACGCAGGACCGAGTAACATGCTGAAGCGATCTGTTTGGCTTTGCGCGGTGGTTAGTTCGGCGATGCTGGGTGAGACGTTTCTCATCAAGGATGTGGCGTTGCACCCGGTGACGGGGCCCGATGTGCCAGTAACTTCAGTGTTAGTGCGCGATGGGCTGGTGGCGGAGATCGCACTGAAGATTGCCGCGGCAAAAGGCGTGAAAGTGATCGAGGGCAAGGGGCTGCACCTTTATCCAGGAATGATTAACTCGGCGACTACTTTGGGAATGGCCGAGATCGGGGCGGTGAGGGAGACGAACGATGTCGCCGAGTTGGGCGACTTCAATCCGCAATTGCGGTCGTTGATTGCGGTGAATCCCTCGAGTGAACATATTCCGGTGGCGCGCGCCAATGGGATCACCTCGGCTATCGCTCTGCCTAATGGCGGAATCATTGCGGGCCAAGCGGGCTTGATGCATCTTGATGGCTGGACGTGGGAAGAGATGGACGTCAAGCGCTCGGCGGCGATGCATTTGCGCTTTCCGGTTTTGACTACGACGGGTACGCCGGCGGTGGGTGGGCGGCCAGTTGGGGCCCGTCCGAGCTTTGCCGAGGCCAAGCGCCGGCATGAAGAGATGTTGTCGAAGCTGCGGCTCTTCTTTGAAGACGCTCGGCGGTATCAGAAGGCGAAGGCTGGAACCGGAACTCCCGGGTTGGTGGTGGATCGTAAGTTTGAGGCGATGTTGCCGGTGTTGGAGGGCAGACAACAAGTAATGGTGACGGCGGCGCGCAACCGGACGATCTCCGAGGCGCTTGAGTTTGCCAAGCGCGAAAACATCAAGATCGTGCTGGCCGGTTGCCGTGAATTCACGCCGGAGTTACTCAAGGAGATCAAGGCACATAACATCGCGGTGATTCTCCCGGAGACTCTGGCGCTGCCGCTTGACGAGGACGATCCTTATGACGCGATCTACTCTCTGCCGGCTGAATTGCATCGCGCGGGGATTCTGTTTGCGTTCGCGACGTTCGATTCTTCGGCGGCGCGCAACTTGCCGTATCAGGCGGCGGCGAGCGTGCCGTTTGGCTTGGAGCGGGAGGATGCCTTGAAGGCAGTGACGATCAACGCGGCGAAGATCTGGGGCGTCGACGATAAGATCGGGTCCGTGGAGAAGGGCAAGTGGGCTGACTTGGTGTTGGCCGACGGGGATCTGCTGGAGACCCGGACGCAGATCAAGATGATGTGGATTCGAGGGAAGGCTGTCGATTTGGAGACACGGCATACGAAGCTATCGGACCGCTATTCGGCGCGGCCGAATTGATGATGCTGGTTGACAGAATGGCTTCTCGGGCCTATAGTGTAATTAGGCAACCAAATGGCGAAAGTAAGGCGAAACTTTACTACAGTTCTCGAACGTGATCAGCTTGAGCCGGGACCGCCGGAAGTTCCCGCTTGGCTGAATCGCGTTCAAGCGGGCCTGCGCGATGTGCCAGTCGATTCCGCACGGAACATCTTTCTTGAACGCGCATTTGAGGCCGTGGTGCAAATCACTAAGATGTTACCACCCAAATCGCTGGAACAGACTGCGGCGGCCGGCAGCAATGTGATGGTACTTTTCCGGGCTTGCAGAGTCCGGAAATTTTGCCCGAGCTGGAACGGATCGAGCCCCTTGCCTCTCCTTATATGAGGGGCTGGCAAGCGCAACAGGACCTTCTGAAGCAAGCCGGCGGCACCTTGTCGTCCGAACAACTCGCGCAAGTTCTCGGTCTCAGCCGCCAGGCTGTGGACAAACGGCGTCAAGCCGGAAAGCTCATTGCGATTCCACGGGGCCAACACCGCTTTGTGTACCCGGCGTGCCAGCTTGCCGAACAAGGCGGAACCCTACCGGGATTAGAGGAAATGTTGTCGGAACTCGGCGATCGCGATGGTTGGATGCAGTTGTCACTCTCTCCTAACATCGATCTTGATTCGGACTCACCTCTTGACGTACTTCGGGCTGGTAAAGTGGAGGCGGTCCTTGAAGCTGCGGTGCGATTCGGCGAGCAGGGAGCATTGTAAGTGGAGGGTGGCCGAGTTGGCCCGCTGCCCGCGCCTTGGTTAGGGTTAGCGGGAACGCGGTTGCCGCTCATTGAGCGTGGCGGTCCATGGTTTCGCACTCACTCGTTGAATCGATCCCCTTACTACTTTGGCAGAGCGATCCGGTATCGCTTCGACGATCTGCTGGGCGAGTTCGGAGTCCTGTATGCCGCGGCTGACCGCCATGGGGCTTTCATTGAGACATTCGGTCAACTCGCCATTCGCCCGGATCGCCTCCCCAGGCCGGTTTCCAGTCAGGAGTTAGCCCGGAAAGCGCTGAGCGAGTTCCGATCCGAAAAGCCTTTGCGGTTAGTGGATCTCACCGGCCCCGGTTTGGCGCGCCTCGGGGCGGACGCCCGCCTATTTGCTGGAGAACACGGCCCTGCCCGTGATTGGTCTCGCGCCTTGCGATGCCACCCGGAGAAAGTGGATGGCATATACTATCCGGTCCGGCACGATCCTTCTCGAGTGGCAATAGCAGTGTTTAACGAAGCTACGGTTTGGACCGACCTTTCACGCCAGACTTGGATATCCTTGGGCGCGACCTTGCGGGATATTCTCGATCACTACGGGTTTGCGCTGATCGATGGGCACCAGCGCCGGCTTCGGTGCCCAAGGGGCCCAAACAAGCGACGTTGTTCTAGCGGTGGGCTTTCAGCGTGTCCGAATTAGGATTGAGGCGATAATAGATTCATGGCCGCTGTTGCGACACTGCCGAAGGCTGAGCAGCTCGTTATTCTCGAAGACGTGAGTTGGGAGACATATGAGCGGCTGCTGGCCGAGAATAATCCCGGTCGAGGGAAGCGTTTCACTTATGACAACGGGACGTTGCAAATCATGGTTCTTTCCTTTAGGCACGAAAATCCGAATCGGCAGCTAGCGGCGATTGTCGAATTGGTGGCGATGGAATGGGAACTGGATATCGTTTTGGGCGGGTCTGTGACGATCAAGCGCCCGGATCTGTACAAGGGATTCGAGCCCGACTCTTCTTTTTATGTGCGCAACGGGGCCGCCGTGCGGGGCAAGGATTTGGATTTTACCGTTGATCCGCCGCCGGATTTGGCGATCGAAATCGATATCAGTAGCGACTCGATGAACAAGTTTCCGATCTTCGCCGCTGTGGGCGTACAGGAAGTGTGGCGCTACCGCGATGGTCGCGTGACGATTCACCTGCTGCGTGCTGGCCGGTATGTGGAAGCGGCGATGAGCGAGGCCATGGCTCCGCTCACCGGAGACTTGCTCACTGCATTTCTCGCGGCCGGCCTGGAACAGAAACGCCCACAATGGATTCGCGGCTTGCGCGAGTGGGCTCGTTCCGCTACCAGATCGTAGCTACGGCCGGCGCGCCATTCACGAAGGCACTTCGATTCAGATCGTAACCGAATCCCGAAGACGTGGGAATTGTCAGCAAGCCGCCAACGGGACGCGGGTCATCGGTCAAGACCCAGGATTTCGCTTCGCCCCGATAGATATCCAGGAACTCGGCGTATGGCGTCATTTCCGGCCCGAGTGAACTCAGGAAATGATACGTCGCGCTGCCCGTGCCGTGGCAAATCAGCTTCAATCCGGCAGCCTTGGCGAGCGCGGCAATCTTGCGCAACCCCGTGGGGCCGCCCGCGCGATAGATATCGGGTTGCACAAGATCCACGCAGCCATCGCCGATCAACCGGCGGAAGCCTTCGAGCGTGTATTCGTGTTCGCCGCCCGATACCATTGTGTTGACCCGGCGGCGAATCTCGGCGTAGGCGCGATAGTCATCCGGCAGCACGGGCTCTTCGAGCCAGGCGATGTTATATTTCTCCAGACGCCCATACATTCGGAGCGTGTAAGTGACATCCCAGGCCATGTAGATGTCGAGCGCGAGAAAACCATCCGGCCCCAGCATGTCGCGGGCGCGGGCGATGGCGTCCTCATTGGCTCGCATGCCGGCCTCGCCGTGAGCGGGTCCATACGGAACTGCCATCTTCATGTCTTTAATGCCGAACTCGGCGAGGGCCGACGGATCGTTGCCGGTGTAATAGACGCGGAGCTGATTGCGGGCGGCTCCACCGAGTAAGTGAGAGACTGGGCGGCCGAGTAACTTACCCTGCGCATCCCAGAGCGCGATGTCGATGCCTGACAGCGCAGCTTGCGTGAGTCCGCCACGGCCATAGAAAATCGATGCGCGGTAGAGTTGCTCCTGAATCAATTCCGTTTCGAAAACCCCGCGGCCCACCACCAAGTCCCGCATCTGCTCATCTATCGCCGCCGCAACAGCCGAACCCTTGCCACCGCCCGCGAAGCCGTAACCTCGCGTGCCATCTTCAAGCTCGATTTCAATCACCGCCGCCGACATCGTGCGAAACCACGATGACCGGCGCTCCCAATACTCCGGGTAGATCGACATCGGATTGGCGATGACCGATTCAGTGAGCCAGGACGGCGCCATGCGGGCGACGTGGCAATGGAGGGCGCGAATCTTCATAAGCGGTTAATAACGGCAGCGCGACTTCACGTCTTTGACGAAGTAGCTGCGATAGTTCTTCGCCTTCGGGTCCAGGCAACCCGCAAGATCCAATAGTTCCACCTTACGGAACTCGATCGGGTGGCTTTCGCTTTGCAAAGAGATGCTGCCGGACTCCAGCAGAGCGCCGTCGTGCCTAACCGCCGGATCGTGGCCGCTGACATTTCCACCGCCGACCTGCGGCTGCTCGTACTCAAGCACCGTCTCGCCATTGACGCGATGAATGATGCGTTCGCTCCCAAGCACTGTCGCTTCGGCGCGCACCCATTGATCTCCGTGATAAGTCTGTGAACTGGACTGAACGCAATGCGCCGTGATGAGTTTGCCGCCTATCACTACGTTGGTGCCGGGCGTGCAGAGATTTGAAGTGCGCCGCGCATCTTTGCCGTTACCGCCCAGCAATTGCACTTCGATGGAAATCGGGAAATCCTGATCCTTACCCATGCTCTCCGCCGTTTGTCCGTGAACCATGATGCCGCTGTTGCGGAGCGCCCACCCTGGGCCCGCTGTTGCCTGCTCTCCAACGAAGCGATACTCGACGGCGACAGTGTAGTAAGAGTACGAATCCTTCCAGAAGAGATGACCGAAACGTTCTTTGAATTCCGGGTAGCCAGAGTAGTCGACTGCGAGTTTGCCGTCGCGCACCGCGAAGGTGTTGGCGAAGTTTTCACCCGCCGCATAGCCGCGGATTTTCGGAGTCCAACCGGTCAGGTCCCGGCCGTTGAATAGTTGGATCCAGTCCTGCGACGCTTTCTCATCCACATAGGCAAGAGCCAACCGGAAACCCCGCCAAGCGCTCGCCTCGGCTTGGGGATTCGTGGCGCGTCCAGCCGGACGGAGGGAGGCGGGTGAGCTGCCCCAACTCCCCCCGCGATTCACTCGAAATGTTCCAGTGGCTGGACCTTGCGGATCGGCGACAGGACCAGGTGCGTACGGCCCATACCAATCAAGGCACCACTCCCACAGGTTGCCCGAGATATCGCGAAGGCCCCACGGATTTGGCTTCTTCACGCCAGATGTGCGAGGTCCCGCGACGGTTCGCCCCAGGCTCTTGCCTGTGTAACCTTCGGTGCTGTTAGCTCCGTACCACGCCACGCTCGCGATGTCCGCCGATTCGGCCACGCCCGCACGTGAGGCATGTTCCCATTGGGCTTCGGTGGGCAGTGTGTACTTGTAGCCAGACGGGAGCCGTCCAGCCTTTCGCTCCTCCTGCGTGAGTTTCTCGCAGAACTCCATCGCGTCATTCCAACTGGTGAAATACATCGGCAGCGTGTCGTCTTCATTGGCCAGATATCGTTTGATGTCGGCCTCAGGCGACATATTCATGAAATCGCGAATGGTGCGCCGGCGTCCGGTGAATTCATAGAGTGTGTCGTCCTTGATCGCCTTGGTCAAGTGCCCGCGCAGATCGGTCCCCATCACGGCGCGCCATTGTGCGACGGTCACTTCGGTCGCGCCTAGCCAGTAGCCATGTGTGAGCGTGACTTGGTGTTGTGTCTCGTCGTTCTTGCGCCCGGGCTCCGATTCCGGGCTGCCCATGGTGAAGCTGCCTGGCGGAATCCAGACGAGCTTCACGTTCGCACCGTCGTTGGAAAGCGGTAGCGTCCAAGGTTGTCCATGCGCGGGGCTGGTCTCGGCAGAAACGGCAGCGCCAGCGATGATCAAGGCGAGCGGTAACAGGCGATGAAACATGATTTGTCTCATCAAGCTTACCTCGCGATGATGAAGCCCGCTTCGTAGGTATGATGGACAGGCAGGAGGTCCAGGAACGGAATGGAAGCGGAGAGCCACTATCTTTATCCAAGCCCCGGCGCCGAGTTTGGCCAGTACAACATTCATAGCCCCGCGATGATCGAGCAACTTGCTGCGCTGCTGGCCTCCTATGACCCTCGGTCTCCCCGGATCGTCGAATTGGTCGGCCCGCCGCGTAGTGGCCGGCTCCTCGAACGTGTGACTCAGCATCGGCGTTTGATCTTGCACGTTCGCGACGCCCACACTTTGGACGTTGCGTTGCCGCCCAGTTGATTGACGAAACAATTCTGAATCCAAGGCTTTTGGTGGCGTTCAGCTATCCGGAAGGCGATATGCGACGGCCGGAGGAGCGCCCTACCCACCGCGTGCATGTGCCGCGTTGGAGCCGGGAGGAGATGGAGCGAGCGATCAAGCGCGACTTCAGTACGGTGCGCACGCCTCGCGAGTTTTGTAATGGACCCCGTTTCTTGGGCAGGATAGAGGCCCTTCCTTAGATGGTGGGCGGCATTGAAAATGAAGGAGAGAGTCAATGCCAAAAACACGCAAG
>JAYUSQ010000193.1:0-4662 GCA_043755595.1 Acidobacteriota bacterium
CGTTCAACGACGAACACAAAGCCGACCCGCATAAGGCTGAGAAGAAGGACGAGCACCACGACAAAGACAAGAAAGACGATCACAAAAAAGACGATCACAAGAAGGACGACCACAAGAAGGAACACGGCAACTAACCAGTTCGACGCGAACCAAAACTGAGGCGCCGGTTGGAGGAGGTATCCTCCGGCGCCTGTTTTCCATTTCGCGCTCTGTCTAGAGCGAGGCGAGCATTGCGTAGTCGACGTTGCCGCCTGAAACGACGATGCCAATCTTGCCGCTAGGCATCGGCGTTTTGCCGTGCATCACCGCGGCCATGGCGACGGCGCCGGAGGGTTCTATCACGATTTTCATGCGCAGCAGCGCAAACTTCATGGCTGCGCGGATTTCTTCGTCTGAAACCAGCACGACGTCTTCCACCAATTCCTGAATGATGGGGAAGGTGAGTTCACCGGGTGAAGTGACTCGCAGGCCGTCGGCGATGGTGCGGGGGGGCGGAATCGTTATGCGGTGTCCGGCCCTCAGTGAAAGGTAGATATCATTGCCGTCTTCCGGCTCGACGCCGAAGATTCGAATGGACGGGCGAAGGTGCTTCGCCGCGACCGAGCAACCGGCAATGAGTCCGCCGCCACTCATGCAGATAATCATAGCGTCGAGTTCGGGGACCTGGTCGAGGAACTCAAGGGCGGCTGTACCTTGTCCGGCCATGACATCGGGATGATCAAACGGAGGAATGAGGGTGGCGCCGGTCTCAGCCGCGATCGCGTTGCCTATCGCGATCCGGTCTTCCTTCAGGCGGTCATAGACTACGACACGGGCGCCGTATCCACGCGTGGCCTCGACCTTAGACGCGGGCGCGTCGTCGGGCATCACGATGGTGGCCGTCACGCCACAATGCCGCGCGGCGATCGCCACGGCCTGCGCATGATTGCCGGAGGAAAAAGCCACGACACCGCGAGCGCGATCGGCCTCGGGGATCGCCAAGACGGCATTGGCGCCACCTCGGATTTTGAACGCCCCACCTAGTTGGAAATTTTCGCACTTGAAGAAGGCTTCGACGCCGGTAAGAGCGTCGAACGTGCGTGACGTGAAAATCGGTGTCTTGCGGGCGATTCCTTGAATCCGCAACGCGGCGGCTTTGACATCGGCGAAGGAGATGGTCATGTTTTACGCGACACCAAGGTCAATATCCCGCCTGTTTGTCGACGAGATTCTGGAGGGCCTCGCCATTGGCGTATCGCACGAAGTTGCGAATGAACAGGCGCATGGATTGATCGGTCCAGCCTGGCGTGTGATCTGCACTGTGCGGGGAGAGCAACACGTTGTCAAGTTTGTAGAATTCGTGGCCGGCCGGCAGCGGCTCGGTGGTGAAGACGTCGAGTGCGGCTCCGCGAATTCGTTTTTCGCGTAAAGCGGTGAGCAGTGCGGGTTCGTCGATGACGGCTCCGCGGCCCACGTTCATAATGACGGCGGAGGGCTTCATGGCGGCGATTTCACGAGCGCCGATGAGGCCGATCGTTTCGGGGGTGATCGGGGAGCAGACGACAACAAAGTCGCTGAGCGAGATCATTTCGGCGAGTCCGTCGTGACCGTAGGCTTTGTCGAGGCGCGGGTCATTGGCCGATAGTTCGGGGCGGCGGCGCATGGCCAGGACTTTCATGCCGAAGGCGCGCGCCAGTTCGGCGCAATGCTCGCCGATGTTGCCGTAACTAACGATACCCATGGTTTTGCCATACAGTTCGTCGACATCCATGTTGACCCAGCGTTCTTCCTGCTGTTGGCGGCGCATGTCGGCGATCTTCTTGTCGAAGAAAAGCGCTCCGGCGATGACAAACTCAGCCAGCGAACGGCTGTAGACTCCTCGGGCATTGGTGAGAGGTACGGGGCTGGCTACCAGTTCGGGGAACAACGAATTCTCGACGCCGACCGACATCGAGTGGACCCACTTCAGGTTGGGCGCTTTCAGAAAAACCTGGCGGAAAAACGGAAGCGGCGTCATGCAATTGACGAGGACTTCGGCTTTGGCCAGGTGCGGCTCGAAAATTTCGAACTGGTTGCCGACGACCAGGTTTGTCTCCGAGGGCAAGGCGTCGAGGAGACGCAGATAGTTCGCAGTAGGGTTGGAAAGGACCAGCAAGTTAACTGAACGCATGTTTAACGTCCAGTGTATCGCCGATGGCGGGGCTCATTGAGTTTCACCGGACCTCTATAGTAGTAAGGCAATGCGATTGCCTTGGGTGGTCTGCGGAGGACTTGGACTGCTGGCCGCTCTTGGAGCTGGGGGCGTCGAGCAGGCGTCTTTCGCGCCTTGGCCGAAGACAAACCTCGGCATGGTGCTGCGGCACGCCGCGACACCGGAGAAGCATCAGATTGAAACGATGGCCGGGGGAGTGGCCGTCATCGATTTCGATGCCGATGGCCGCCCGGATTTGTTTTTTGCCAATGGCGCACGACAACCGGCGCTTCGGAAGATCGACAGCGAATATTGGAATCGACTTTATCGCAATCGTGGCGATGGTTCGTTTGAGGACGTGACAGAGCGGGCCGGCGTGCGCGGAGAAGGTTACAGCGTCGGCGCTGCGGTAGCCGATTTCGACAACGATGGCCGGCCGGATCTCTTCGTCGCGGGTGTTGAACGAAATATTCTCTATCGAAATCGTGGCGACGGTGTTTTTGAGGATGTCACGGTGCGCGCCGGGATTCCACACAGCGGTTGGGCGGTGGGCGGCGGCTGGTTCGATTACGACTCCGATGGCGACATGGACCTCTTGATCGTCAACTACGTCCGCTTCGACCCAGCGCAGGAACCTTATTGCGGCGATGCGTCGCGAGGTCTGCGGACCTATTGCCATCCGAAGTTCTACCAAGGCCTGCCCAACACACTTCTTCGCAACAACGGCAACCTGACATTCACCGATGTATCGGTAGAATCCGGCATCGCGCGTCACATCGGGAAGGGCATGGCCGTGGCGTTTGGCGACTACGATTCCGACGGACGGCCCGATGCCTTGGTCACCAACGACACTACTCCGAACTTCCTCTTCCACAACGAAGGCGGCGGGCGGTTCCGGGAGATGGCGGGCGAGGCGGGCGTGGCGTACAACGACGACGGCCGCGCGCTGTCATCGATGGGCGCCGATTTTCGCGACGTCGACAACGATGGCCGCGACGATCTGTTTGTCACCGCGCTTGCCAATGAGACCTTTCCTTTCTATCGGAACCTGGGCGGCGGACTGTTTGGCGACGAGACGTACCCATCACGAATTGGCGCGGCTACGCTTGCGTTGAGCGGGTGGAGCACAGGGATTTACGACTTCGATAACGACGGCAGTAAAGATATCTTCACAGCGAATGGCGACGTGAATGACAACACCGAATTATTCTCCAGCCGTAAGTCGGCGCAGCCGTGCCTAATGCTCTGGAATCGCGGGAAAAGGTTCGTGGCGGAAGAAGCTAGCTTGCCGGCGCAGCACCGTGGCGCTGCATTTGCGGACTTCGATGGCGATGGCCGGCTGGATGTGGTGGTGACGCGACTGGGGGGGCAGCCCACTTTGTTGGGCAACCGGGACGGGGCGGGGAATCACTGGTTGGCGTTGCGGCTGGAAGGAACGCTCAGCAATCGCGATGGCATCGGCGTGCGTGTGCGTTTGCTGCAAGCGGCGGGGCGCGAGCAATGGAATCACGCTACCACGGCAGTAGGCTACGCCAGCGCTAGCGAGCGGCTCGTGCGTTTTGGCCTGGGCAAGGAAATCGTGGCGCGACGAATCGAACTTCGCTGGCCGAGCGGTGTTCTTCAGGTGCTGACCGATGTCAAAGCCGATCGGATATTGACCGTGCGAGAGCCTAGCGCAACGCCGCCAAAATGACGCGCGTGGCCAGACTCTTGTTGAGGGTGTAGAAGTGCAGCCCGGGCGCACCTCCTGCGAGCAGGGCTTTGCACTGACCGATGGCGTGCTCCATTCCGATGGCCATCACCGCGCCCGGTTCATCACGATGACGGTCCAGACGGGCGAAGAGGGCCGGTGAAATTGAAGCGCCGCACATTTTGGTAAAGCGTTCGATTTGGGCAACGTTGCTGACCGGCATGATGCCCGGCACGATCGGCACGGTGATGCCTGCGGCGCGGGCGCGCTCGACATAGCGAAAATAATCGGCGTTATCGAAGAAGAGCTGAGTGATCAGGAAACGCGCGCCACGTTCCACTTTCAAGCGAGCGGCTTCGAGATCGCTTTGAGCGTTTTCCGCTTGGGGATGCATTTCCGGGTAGCAGGCTCCACCGTAGTCCACGCCGAAATTGCCGGCTTGTAAGACCGCCATCAAGTCGGTGGCGTAGCGCAGCGAGGTGGGCTTGATTTCTCCATTCCTGGGCGGATCCCCGCGGAGAGCGAGCACATTGCCGATGCCTCGTTCGACCAGCCGCGTCACGACTTCGGTAATTTCCGATTCGTCATGACCGAGGCAAGCCAAGTGCGCCATCGCGGTCACGCCGGCCTCCTCCTGGATGCGCACCACACAGTCCAGCGTGCGGCTGCGGGTGGAACCACCCGCGCCATAGGTAACGGAAACAAAGTCAGGCTGCCCTATTTCCTTGAGTTCCTTGACGGTCGCCAGCAGATCGTCGACTGCCTCGTCGGTCTTGGGAGGAAAGAACTCGAAGGAAATGAC
>JAYUSQ010000194.1:0-44135 GCA_043755595.1 Acidobacteriota bacterium
GACTCCCTTTACGGTCACCGCTCTTCTCACCGCGCTCCCGCTCGCTGACCAGACTGCCTCGCCTTCGGTCTAATAAGGCATTGCTTCATGTATGGAAGGAACAAGGTCTGATGTTTCGATCTTCGAACCCTCATAACGGCCAGTCGCCTGCTAGTCGAACAACAATGATGCTAGCGCGAACGGTCCTCCTTTTCGGTCTGTCGCTGGCAACAGCCGCCGCCGCCGGCTTTCCGCTGCCGCCATGCGAGAGCCCGCGCGAAGTGCGCGACTTCCTGATGTCGCGGCCATCCGATGACGCGAACGTTCCGTACGCTCAGCGCCAGACAGAAGCTGGACAGCGCTTGGCCACTATGATCGAGAAGTATCCGCGCGACCTGGCGCTCCATCAGGCGAGACGCATGCAACTGATTGGGCCGATGTACCGCACCTCGAAAGCGCCGATCATCGAGTACCGCGCACTGGTGGAGAAGCATCACGGGTACCCCTTGTACAGGTTCCTTTACGGCAAAATGATCTTCGGCACGAATACGCGCGAGGCGATTCAGATGCACGAGTCTGTTCTGGCCGAGTATCCTGGGTTTGCGCCCGCGCATCTGGAACTCGCGGCGATCTATCAATCCTTCGGCGTCTTCAAGGACACGGCCAAGTCGCTGGAGCACCGCGAAGCGTATCGCAAGGCGTGCCCGGAGGCGGCGAACGCCTTCTCGGCCTCTCTCGGCTTGAATGATCAGGCATACTTCGAGCGTTCCGCGCATCAACTACGCAAGATCCTGGAAGCGACGCCGGACTCGGACCCCGAAAAGCTCACCACGTATCAAACGCTCTGGACCATAGCAAGGCCAACGCTGGGCTTTCGTCCTTTTGCTACCTTTGTGACATGTCTACTGTTCTTGTGACCGGCTGCAGTTCGGGAATCGGTTTTGCAACTGCGCTTGAGCTCGCCCGGGCGGGGCACCAGGTGATTGCCACAATGCGGCATCCGAAGGGGGCGCCGCAACTTGAGCAGACCGCTGCAAGCGAGAAATTGCCGATCAAAGTTTTGCCGTTGGATGTCGATTCCGACGAATCGGTGAGTTCGTGCTTCAAGGCCATCGCAGAACCAATTGACGTGCTGGTGAACAATGCCGGCATTGAGGTGCATGGATCGGTGGAGGAATTACCGATGTCATCCATGATCGCCGTGATGAACACAAACTGCTTCGGCGCGGTACGCTGCATCAAGGCCGTACTTCCTCAGATGCGGGAACGCCAATCTGGCTGCATTGTGAACGTCTCATCGATCTCAGGCAGAATTGCCCATTCTCCGTTGAGCGCCTACTGCGCTTCTAAGTTCGCACTGGAAGCGTTCAGTGAAGCGCTGGCCGGGGAAGTGAAGCCCTTTAATATCAGAGTTGCTCTCATAGAGCCCGGTATTCAGGATACCCGCATGGCCCGCGATATCGGCAAGGGACCCAAATCGATCTATCCTCAGGTGGACCGGTTTTCCGGCCTTTTCCGCGCGTCGCTGGCGAATCCGATATCCCCCGATGCCTCCGCCGCCGCGATTCGCCACGTCATTGAGAGCGGCACCTGGCAATTGCGTCACATGCCCGGTCCGAATGCAGCGCCGTTCGTCGGCTGGAGAGCGTCGATGACGGACGAGCAGTGGGTCGACTGGAATGCTTTAAGCGACGATGCCTGGTACGACGCAGTGCTGCGGGACTTCGGTTTGGACGCCCGTAGATCGTAGTCCTGCTCTTGCCTGGTTCCTACGGGTGGCGCGGCTTAGTAACACCCGTAGGGCTTGGGCCGCGTCGCCATGTTGCGCGAACGGACCTGTTTTGCAACGAGCTGGCTACCGGCGATTCGCGCCCTTAGACGTTGCGGAATTGTACTGCGAAACAATGGGATCCGCGCAATGTGCTTGAGCAGTAATGCGAGCCTATCGCGGTTTTCTCGGGGACGTGCCCGGAAGCCGCCGGCCGTCTCGCCTATGCTTGTGGCTCAGCTAGACGTCGCGCCTCGGACCGGCTTCGCCTGAGCTCCACTTTATTGCTCGCGCGCCCAAAGTTCCCGGCTGGCCAGTGTCCATGGCCCAGCCACGCTATAATTACGGATTCCTCCTGGGGTTCAATATTCTTGCCTGAACTTCGTAAAGACCCGGTTACCGGCCGATGGGTAATCATCACCATGGACCGGGCTCGCCGGCCGAGCGATTTCCTCCGCGCTCCCGTGGTCATTCAGGGCGGCCGGATTTGTCCGTTCTGCCCGGGCCACGAGCAGAAGACGCCTCCGGAACTACTGGCATATCGGAGCGACAGCGAGCCGAATACGCCAGGTTGGCGGCTTCGCTGTGTGCCGAACAAATTCCCGGCGTTGCGCGTGGAAGGCGAGTTGGACCGGCAGGGCGAAGGGCTCTACGACAAGATGAATGGCGTAGGGGCGCATGAGGTCATCATTGAGTCGCCCGACCATTTCACTACGCTTGCCGACATGAGCGAAAAACAGGTGGAAGATCTGTTTTGGGCCTTTCGCGATCGCACGCTCGATCTACGCAAGGACGCGCGGCTGCGGTATGTTCTGCTGTTCAAGAACCACGGCGAAGCGGCGGGCGCGACGCTTGAGCATACCCACTCGCAGTTGATCGCGTTGCCCGTCGTTCCGCGTCAGGTTCAGGAAGAGATGGATGGCGCCCGCAAGTATTTCGATTTCAAGGAGCGCTGCGTCTTCTGCGATATCGCGCGTCAGGAAGCGTCGGCGGGGCAACGGGTAGTGCTGGAGACCGACCTGTTTCTGGCGCTGCAACCCTATGCACCGCGCTATCCGTTCGAGACCTGGATCCTGCCGCGGCGTCATGCGTCGCATTTCGAGCAGTCCGACCATAGCTCGTTGCAAAATCTGGCGTGGGTGACGCGGATGGTGTTACGTAAGCTCGATCGCGTGCTGGAGCGGCCTGCCTATAACCTTGTCATTCACACCGCGCCGGTGCAGGAAGCGCCGATGCAGCACTATCACTGGCACATCGAAATTGTGCCGAAACTCACCAAGGCCGCCGGGTTTGAGTGGGGCGCCGGGTTTCATATCAATCCCACGCCGCCTGAAGAGTCCGCCCAGTTTCTGCGCGAGGCCTCCGCTAGTTGAGCCGTCAGTCAAGAGGGGAAAGGGGATAACTCGTGGCATCACCAATCGCACTGACGCACGCCGCCGGTTTCTACCGTTCCACGGTGGGAAAAAAGACCGTGATGGCGGTCACCGGCGTGGTCGGCTTCGGTTTTGTCGTCAGTCACCTGCTGGGCAATCTGCAGTTCTATCTTGGGCCGGAGGCGCTGAATGGGTATAGCGCTTCGCTGCGTCATTACCCGGTTGTGCTGTTGTTCGCCCGCTCTACGCTGTTGGCCGCTTTGGCGGCTCACGTCATCGCCGCAGTCCAATTGACGGTGCAGAATGCTGCGGCCCGGCCGCAAGGTTACAAAACCTGGACGGCGCGAAAATCTACTTACTCGGCGCGCACGATGAAGTACAGCGGTCCGATCCTGGGTTTGTTCATCGTGTATCACCTATTGCATCTGACCATCGGGTCCGTGCATCCAAATTTTAAGCACGTTTCCGGCGACGTGCCCGACACTTACCACAATGTCGTAGCGGGTTTTTCGAGTATTCCGGTTTCGCTTTCTTACATAGTGGCGATGGCGTTTCTGGGCTTTCACTTGAGCCATGGAATCTGGAGCCTCTTTCAATCGATGGGGGCGAATCATCCGCGGTATTTGCCGGTGGTTCGAAAGGCGGCTGTCGTGATCGCTGTGCTGATTGTGCTTGGTAACGTATCGATTCCGGTGGCTGTGCTGCTAGGGTTCCACGACGAATTATGAAACTCGACGCGCGTACCCCATCCGGTCCGATCGAGAAGCGTTGGGAGAAATGCCGCTTCGACATGAAGCTGGTGAATCCAGCCAACAAGCGGAAATGTACAGTGATCGTGGTGGGCTCCGGTCTGGCCGGCGCTTCGGCTTCCGCCACGCTGGCTGAGCTTGGCTACAACGTTAAATGTTTCATCTATCACGATAGTCCGCGGCGCGCGCACTCGATCGCCGCGCAGGGCGGCATCAACGCGGCTAAGAATTATCAGAACGATGGCGACTCCGTTTACCGGCTTTTCTATGACACTGTGAAGGGTGGCGATTTCCGCGCGCGTGAATCGAACGTCCATCGGTTGGCGGAGATCAGCGTCAACATTATCGATCAGTGCGCGGCGCAAGGTGTGCCGTTCGCGCGCGAGTATGGCGGGACGCTGGCAAATCGATCCTTCGGTGGCATGCAGGTTTCACGCACGTTCTACGCACGCGGGCAGACGGGGCAGCAGTTGTTGTTGGGCGCCTATCAGGCGTTGGAACGGCAAGTGGATGCCGGGCGAGTGACTGTGTTCCCCCGCACGGAGATGTTGGATCTGGTGGTGGTGAACGGAGTGGCGCGCGGCATTGTGGCGCGGAACCTGGTGACGGGCGCGATTGAGAGCCACATGGCTGACGCGGTCGTGTTAGGCACCGGCGGCTACGGCAACGTCTTTTATCTTTCCACGAACGCGAAGAATTCCAACGCCACGGCGATCTGGCGCGCCTACAAGCGCGGAGCCCTGTTGGCGAACCCGTGCTTCACGCAGATTCATCCGACCTGTATTCCGGTGTCGGGCGAATACCAGTCCAAGCTGACCCTGATGAGCGAATCGCTGCGTAACGACGGCCGCATCTGGGTGCCGCTGAGGGCGGGCGAAAAGCGGGGCGCTGGGCAAATTGCCGAGTCCGACCGCGATTATTACCTGGAGCGCCGCTATCCGAGCTTCGGGAATCTGGTCCCGCGCGATGTGGCGTCGCGGGCGGCGAAGGCGGTCTGCGATGAAGGGCGAGGCGTGGGAGAAACCGGGCTGGGCGTGTATCTGGATTTTGCCGACGCGATCCACCGGCTGGGCGCAGACGCTATTCGCGAACGCTACGGCAATCTGTTTGAAATGTACGAGCGCATCACCGGCGAAGACCCCTATCGGTCGCCCATGCGGATTTTCCCGGCGATTCACTACACGATGGGGGGGCTCTGGGTGGACTACCGGTTGATGAGCACGCTACCCGGACTCTTTGTGATTGGCGAGGCGAATTTTTCCGATCATGGCGCCAATCGTTTAGGCGCCAGTGCGCTGATGCAGGGACTGGCCGACGGTTACTTCATCCTGCCCTATACGATCGGCGACTATCTGGCGAGTGCCCGGCTCGATAAAGTCGATGCGTCGCACCCGGCTTGCACGGCGGCCGAGAGCGGCGTGCGCGGGCTCTCGCATAAGTTACTTTCGATTCGCGGGAAACGCACGGTGGACTCCTTTCACCGCGAGCTCGGCAAGCTGGTCTGGGACCACTGCGGGATGGCCCGCAACGAAGCGGGGCTGCAGCAGGCGATCGGCCGGATCGGTGAACTGCGCGAGCAATTCTGGAGCAACGTCAATGTGCCCGGGTCGGACGGCGAGATCAATCAGGCGTTGGAGAAGGCTGGGCGGCTGGCCGATTTCTTCGAACTTGGTGAGTTGATGTGCCGCGATGCGCTGGAACGGCGAGAGTCGTGCGGCGGCCACTTCCGGGAAGATTCGCAGACCCCGGAGGGCGAAGCGCTGCGCGACGACGATAATTTTTCGCACGTCGCTGCCTGGGAGTATCGGGGTGAAACGGAAAAGCCAGTGCGTCATCAGGAGCAGCTTTCGTTTGAGTATGTGCATCCGGCCCAGCGTAGTTACAAGTAAGCGGGCAAGAGGGAAGAGTAAGTTGTGAGAATCGTCCTCGATATCTGGCGGCAAAAAAACACGAACGCGGGCGGGCAGATGACGCGATACGAACTGCCCGGCGTCAGCCCCGACATGTCGTTTCTCGAGATGCTCGATGTGTTGAACGAGGAACTGATCGCGAAGGGCGGCGATCCGGTGGCGTTTGAGCACGATTGCCGCGAAGGCATTTGCGGCTCCTGCGGTTTTATGATCGATGGCGTGGCGCATGGGCCCAAGGCGGGCGCCACGGTCTGTCAACTCCACATGCGTCACTACAAGGATGGCGACCGGTTGACGCTGGAACCCTGGCGCGCGAAGGCGTTTCCGGTCCTGCGGGATCTCATCGTAGACCGTTCCGCTTTCGATCGAATCATAGCGTCCGGGGGCTACGTCTCGGTGAATACCGGCAGCGCGCCCGACGCCAACGCTATACCTATTCGCAAGGAAGATTCCGACCAGGCGATGGACGCAGCGCAATGCATCGGATGCGGCGCCTGCGTGGCGGCTTGTCCGAATGCCTCGGCGTCGCTTTTTACGGCGGCGAAGATTTCCCATCTCGCGTTGTTGCCGCAGGGACAGCCGGAGCGGAACGGCCGTGCACTGCGTATGGTGATGCGGATGAATGAAGAGGGCTTCGGCGGCTGCACCAACATCCAGGAGTGCGAGGCCGTCTGCCCGAAGCGAATCTCAATTGAGAACATCGCACGGATGAATCGCGACTACCTGAAGGCGAGCCTGTCACGACGGCCGGCGGGGCAGAGCGGCAGCGGCGGCGCAGGCTAAAGAGCCGCTCGGGTGTCGTATAGTGGTTGATCGCAGGCGCCGCGATCTAGCGCCCGCCAGGAGAAGACCACGATGTCTCGCGCCGTACGCGTTTGCTTTTTATCGCTCGCCATTGCCGCTTGTCTAGCGGCGCAAACCAGTCCCCAACCGGCGGTAGTGACCCAGCAGGAAATGGAGTCGCTGCGGGCCGCCGTGCGGTCGGCTCAATTGGCGGGTGACAACGCCTGGATGCTGACGTCGGCGGCGCTGGTGCTAATGATGACCGGCCCGGGTCTGGCGCTCTTCTACGCGGGTTTGGTGCGGCGCAAGAACGTGCTGGGCACCATGATGCAGAGCTTCGCGATGATGCCGGTGATCACTGTGTTGTGGGCGGTGTGCGGTTACTCGCTGGTGTTTTCGGCGGGATCGCCTTTCCTGGGCGGCTTCGATTATTTATTCCTGCACGGCGTGGGCGCGGCGCCGAATCCGGATTACGCGGCCACGATCCCACATCAGACGTTCATGATCTATCAACTTATGTTCGCGATCATTTCGCCCGGACTGATTACCGGCGCTTTCGCCGAACGGGTTCCCTTCAAGGCTTTGATTATTTTCTCGATCCTGTGGTGCCTGATCGTGTACTTTCCCTTGGCGCATATGGTGTGGGGCAAAGGCGGATTCTTGAACGCGTACTCTGGCGGGAAAATTCCCGTCTTCGACTTTGCCGGCGGTGTGGTGGTACACGTCTCAACCGGCATCTCGGCGTTGGTCTGCGCCTTGACGATCGGGAAGCGTCGCGGGTTTCCGAACGAGCGCATGACGCCGCACTCACTGGTGCTCAGCTTCATCGGCGCTTGTTTGTTGTGGGTGGGTTGGTTTGGATTCAACGCAGGCAGTGCGCTTGGATCGTCGGCCCTGGCCACCAGCGCATTCACCGCCACGCACTTTGCGGCCGCTGCCGGGGCTGTGGGCTGGATGGTGGCCGAGCAGATTCGTAGCGGCCGCCCGAGCGCACTGGGCGCAATCTCAGGCGCCGTGGCGGGGTTGGCCACGGTGACGCAAGGGGCTGGTTTCGTTCAACCGTTTTCGGGTATGATCTTTGGGCTATGCGGCGGTCTGGTTTGCTTTTGGATGGTGACGGTGGCGAAGAATCGCTGGGGCTATGACGATTCGCTCGATGCGTTCGGGGTGCATGGTATCGGTGGCCTGATCGGCTGCACGCTGACAGGATTTCTGGCCACCAATCAGGTGAACGACGCTCTCAAGCTCGCCAATGGCGCGGCGGCCCCGCTCGGCTTGATCGATGGCAATGGCGCGCAAGTGGTGAATCAATTGATGGGCGCGGGAATCGGCGTCGTGCTGGCCGTTGTTGGCACCTTGGTGGCGCTCAAGATCACCGGCTTGTTTACGCCGCTGCGCTTGGACGAGCGCGAAGAGATCCAGGGTATGGATCTCGCTATTCACGGCGAGGAAGGCTACACTTTCGAAGGGTAGACGGCTCGGCTTAGTCTTCGATCGTAATCTTCGGTCCCTTGGGACCGGCCGTGGCTTCGAGGCGCGCGAGCGTTTGCCGCGCCAGTTCGATGAACATGGGCGAATCGTGCCAAGCCACCGGGTCGCCCGAATCGCCGCCAATGCGGATGGCAGGATCCAGCGGCAGATCGCCGAGATAAGGGATGCCCATTGCGGCGGCCGTGGTTTTGCCCGCGCCATGACCGAACACGTCGATACGTTCTTTGGAAATCGGTGCGATCAGGTAGCTCATGTTTTCGACGAGGCCCAGGACTTCGACGCGCACCTTCCGGAACATATTCACGGCTTTGCGTGCATCCTCCAGCGAGACGCTCGAAGGGGTGGTGACGATGATGGCGCCGGCGAGCGCAACAGTCTGCATGACCGACAGCGCCACGTCGCCCGTGCCAGGCGGCAGATCGATGATCAAGTGGTCGAGCGTGCCCCAATCGGTGCCACGCAAAAATTGTTGAAGCACCGAATGCAACATGGGTCCACGCCACACCAGAGGCTTGTCGCCGGGGTTCAGGAAGCCCATGGAGATGACCTTGAGGCCGTTCTTTTCAAGCGGCTGGATGCGATTGTCGACGGCGTGCGGTTGTGCGTCGAGGCCAAGCATCAGCGGGACGTTGGGGCCATAGACATCGGCATCGATCAGCCCGACTTTGTGGCCAAGCCTCGTGAGCGCGATCGCCAGGTTCACCGAGACGGTGGTTTTGCCCACGCCGCCTTTACCGGACCCGATGGCGATAACGTTCTTGACTCCGGAAATCGACTGGGGCTGCGGCGGTTCGGCCGCTGGGGGATGCATAAGGATTTAGTGTAGCAACGGGAGGTTTCGATATACTCAACGAGGGAAATTCCGCAATGCCGATTCACGATGTGAACTTAGCCGAGGTGTTGGACATGGATCATGAAGAGCCGCCTACCGAGGCGAAGTTGTCCGCGCTTCGGACAGAGATCGATAAAGGGGACGCCAGCGGTGTCGCTGACGGGGATCCCTTTGCGCGCATCCGCGAAGCTCACAAATTGCTCCAACCGAAGCGCTAACCTGCCCATATTCCGCTTGTCTCGCCTCGCCGAGGCGGACCTCACGGACATTGCCGCCTACACCTTGCAGGAGTGGGGCGAGGATCAGGCCAGCCGCTATATCGACGGGATTGAGTCTTGTTGCCAGCAACTTGCGAACAAGCCGAAACTCGGTCGCCCTTGTAGTAACATCCGGCCTGGCTTGCGCCGCCTTGAGCATGGCAGGCACGATGTCGTTTTTCCGGGTCGAGGCGGCCGGCGTCTTGGTGTCGCGCATACTGCACCAGCGGATGTTGCCGGACAATCAGAACATGGACTAGCGCACGGAGCATCTCGGTCATCCGCATCCGCAATATACTGGGACTCGATGTCTCCGTCCGTCTTTCGCCTCCTCTCTATCCTTGTCATCATGCCTATCGCCGCATTCTCACAAGACCGTTCCCAAACTCGATCCATGGTGATTTCGCAGCGCGGTATGGTCGCGACGAGCCAAACCCTCGCCTCGCAAGCAGGCGCGCAGATTCTCGCTCGCGGCGGGAATGCCGTCGATGCGGCGATTGCGGCCAACGCTACGCTGGCTGTCGTGGAGCCGATGATGAATGGGATCGGCGGCGACCTTTTCGTCATCATGCGCGATGGCAAGACCGGCAAGATTATCGGCCTCAACGGCTCGGGCTGGGCGCCGCAGGGGATGACAAAAGAATTTCTCGCGAAGACCAACACGTACGGGATGCCGCAGGCCGGGATCCATTCGGTGACTGTGCCAGGGGTGGTGGATGGCTGGGAGAGGCTGCACAAAAAGTATGGGCGCCTCGCGTGGGCCGATCTGTTCCAACCCGCCATTTACTATGCGCGCAACGGCTACCCGGTGACGGAGTGGATTCAAGGTTCATGGGATGGCGCGCGTTCGAAGCTACTCGCCGACGACAACGCCAAACGCGCCTACCTGCGTGACGGCGAGGCGCCGAAGGTGGGTGAAGTGTGGAAGCTGCCTGGCATGGCGCGCGCGTTCGAGTTGATTGCTGCGCAAGGTGCGGCGGCGGTTTATAAGGGCGAAATCGCCCAAGCGATTCTCAAGACGTCGCGGCGGCTGGGCGGCTCGATGTCGGCGGCCGATCTCACCGAATATCAATCGGAGTGGGTGGAGCCGATCTCGACAAAGTATCGCGGCTGGGACGTCTACGAATTGCCGCCCAATGGGCAGGGGATGGCGGCGCTGTCGATGCTCAATATCATGGAGCGGTTCGCCATCGGCAAATGGGAGCCGCACTCCACTGACGCACTTCACTACAAGATCGAAGCCCAAAAGCTCGCCTACGCCGATCTGCAACGCTATCTCGGCGATCCGCGTTCGAGCCGGATTCCGGTGCGCGAGTTGATCTCGAAATCCTACGCCGAACAGCGCGCCAAGCTGATCGAGCCCGAACGCGCGCATTGCAACGTGGATCCTGGGAAACCGATTTCCGGGGCGGGCGACACGATCTACCTGAGCACCGCCGACAAAGACGGCACTGTAGTGAGCCTCATTCAAAGCGTCTATCTCAGCTTCGGCTCAGGCGTGGCCGTTGACGACTTCGGGTTCCACCTCCACAATCGCGGCGGGCTGTTCACGCTCGACGAAGGCCATCCCAACGAATTGAAACCTCGCAAGCGCCCCTTTCATACCATCATCCCCGGCTATATGGAGAAGGAGGGGAAACACGTCGGCTTCGGCATCATGGGTGGGCTCAATCAGGCGCAAGCGCACGCGCAGTTTGTTTCATACATCGCCGATCATGGCGATAACATTCAGATGGCGATGGAGCGGCCTCGTTTCACCAAGCTGAATTTCTCCGGGTGCGATGTGATGCTGGAAGAGCGATTCCCCGCGAAGAGCGTCGAGGGACTGCGCACGCGCGGCCATGCCGTCCAGATGCAGGGCGATTTTTCGTCATGGATGGGCGGCGGCCAAGCTGTCCTGCACGATTCGCGGGCGAAGGTGAATTACGGCGCCTCCGACCCCCGCAAAGATGGGGCCGCGGTGCCGGAAGCGGATCCCTATTTCGGCGCGCCGGGTTTGAGTTTGGCGAAACCAACGGGTACAAGGTAGCATCTAAATAGCCGTAGTGGTCTGTCTATTTGCAGTTATGTTGGCCGCGTTGGCTTTGCCTGCCTCCGCACAAAGAATGCCCAAAGCGGAACTGCGTCCCGAAGCGCGCCAGGCTTTCGATCGCCACGTGAAACAGCGTGAAGCCGGGATTCAGAGCAAACGCATCAATGGCGGCAAGTTCCTTTGGGCCGATGAGGCTAGCGATCGGCGCGACCGGGTCAAGTCCGGTGAAGTGGTCGTTGAGCCGGGCTTTGATCGAGGTATGGTCGAAGTCAAAGGCGGCATGGTTAACGACTGGATTGGCGCGGCGTTTCTGCCTGCGACGACGCTCGCCAAGGTCCTCGCCACGATCCAAGACTACGATGGCCACAAACGGTTCTACCAGCCGGAAGTGGCGGACTCGCGACTGCTCGCGCGCAGCGGCAATAATTACAAAGTCAGGTTTCGATTGTTGAAGAAAAAGATCATAACCGTGGTCTTGAACACCGATCACGAAATTACGTATTTCCCAGTCGACGCGACTCGTCAATATAGTAAGTCGCGCACAACACGCGTGGCAGAAGTAGAAGACCCAGGCGAGGCCGGCGAACACGAACTTACGCCTGGAGACGACCATGGGCTGCTTTGGAACCTGAATACCTTCTGGCGGTTTCTGGAGCGCGATGGCGGGGTGTGGGTCGAGTGCGAAGCGATCACATTGACGCGAGGGATTCCGATGGGGCTGGGCTGGCTGATCACGCCGATCATCCGCGAGTTGCCACGAGAATCGCTCACTCAAACTCTCGAAGGCACGCGCCGGGCGAGCCGCTGACACTCCGGCTGCGAACCCGCGTCGCGTAGAATATTAAGTCATGACCTGGATCATCTTCGTTCTCGGCGCGGTTCTCTCCTGGGGCATCTACGGGCCCATGCTGCACAAAGGCCAACTGCAACTGGGTAACCCCCTGCGCGCTTTGTTGTGCGTGGGCGTCGCCTATTTCCTGGTCGGCGTGCTGGTGCCAGTTGTGGTGCTGAGCGCACAGGGCCAGTTGAATGGCTTTACCGCCGCCGGCACTCAGGCAGCAACTTTGGCCGGCGCCTTGGGCGCACTCGGCGCGGTGTTTATCATTTTTTCGTACAAGTATGGCGGCATCCCCGTCAACGTTATGCCGCTTGTTTTCGGCGGTGCCCCGGTCGTGAACGTACTTTATACGATTATGATCCATCCGCCGAAAAACGCGATCAACCCGATGTTCTACGTCGGGCTGTTATGTGCTTCCCTGGGAGCGGGAATGGTGCTCTACTTCCGCCCGCAGAATTAATCGGATTCAAACATGAGAAGCGCCGGAGTGTTACTGGCGGCGGTCCTGGCCGGGGCGAACGTATCGAGCCCCGCTGCACCGGCTGGCTTCGATCATTCACCATGGGATGCGGTGTTGAAGCGGTACGTGAATGCGATCGGCGAAGTCGATTATGCGGCGCTTAAAGCCAGTCGCGCGCCGCTCGACGCGTATGTAGCTTCACTGGCCGCCGCTAGTCCGGACTCGCGGAAGGAACTGTTCCCCGATCGCTCGGCCGAACTCGCCTATTGGCTCAACGCTTATAACGCCCTGACCATTCTTGGAGTGGTGGACGCTTATCCAACGAAAAGCGTGCGGGATCTCGGCGCGCTCTACGGTTTCTTCCGACGGAAGGACTATGTGCTGGGTGGCCGGAAGCTCAGTTTGCAGGATCTGGAGAACGAGATCATCCGCAAGCGCTACCACGACGCGCGCATCCACTTTGCGATCGTCTGCGCGAGTGTGAGTTGCCCCAGATTAGACCGTGAGGCGTTGGCAGCCGACCGCCTTGAAGAGCAACTCGATCGCGTGACGCGCCGCTCTATGGCTGAAGAGCGCAACGTGGCCATCGACGCCGGGATGAAGACGGTCACACTGACCATTCTGTTCAAGTGGTACGCCGAAGACTTCGGCGGTCCTGCGCTCGACTTTGTGCGCCGGTATTCTTCACCCGCGCGCGTCGCTCTGCTCGATCAAGCTGGCAAGCAGGCCAAGATTCGCTTCTTCGACTACGACTGGTCCATCAACACACCTGGCTCGCGCGCGAAAGCAAAGCTCCGGTATGAGCGGGACATGGCCGCGGTCGAAGGCGGTCCCCTGGGAAAATCGCATTGAGCGGGTTGCTGCTTACCGGAGCCTCTGGGCTACTGGGCGGCGAGTTGCTCGCACGGCTCGCTCCTGCCCGGCCGGGCGCTCGCATCTACGTGTTGACGCGCGATCCAGACCGCATCCCGGCCCGGTTCCGCGGCCCGCAATTCTCTCTGTTACAGGGTGACATCCGGCGGCCGAATCTGGGCTTGAGCGATTGGCAAGTCACCGCGTTGCGCCGGTCCGTTACCGAGATCATACACTGCGCCGCCGACACGCGTTTCGACGCACCGCTCCATGAAGCGCGCGAAACTAATTGCCAGGGTACCGCCAATCTTCTGCGCCTGGCCTCGGACTGCGAGCGGCTCATCAAGTTTCTGCATGTGAGTACGGCTTATATCGCCGGCCGGTTGACCGGGGCGATTCCCGAATCGGCGATCGCTCACTCCCAGCGGTTTTCCAACTCCTACCAACAATCGAAGTATGAAGCCGAGTCGCTGGTGGCGAGTTTTGCCGGTTCGGTACCGGTCGCCATTGTGCGCTTGAGCACCATTGTGGGCGATTCCCGCGGCGTGGTGACCCATCAGAATTACGTACATCAGTTGCTCCGGTTGTTCCCGCGGAGTCATCTGCAACAAGCTCCTTATGAACCCAAGGCGTTATTAGACGTGATCTCGAGCGATTGGGCGGCCGATGCGATGGCATGGCTATTTCTAAATCGCTTTCAGGCGGGCGAAGTGTGGCACTTGACCGACGGGCCGACTTCGCGCTTCACATTCGAAGAAATGCTGGCCGAGACACACCGCCTGTTTGCCCATCATCCCAAGGCGCAGCGATGGCTGCCGATCGAACTGCCCCGATTGGTGCCCTTGATCGATTACGAAGAATTCGTCGAGCGCACCATGAGCTCCGGGTCCAGGCTGGCTGCCGAACTACTCAGAGTGGTAGGGTATTGCTTGCCTCATCTCGGCATCGCGCAGATTTTTGAGAATCATCGTACCCGCGCTTTACTGGCTCCGAGCGGATTGGAACCGCCGCTAGCGCGCGAATTATATGCGGATGTGGTTCGCTGGTGTTTGGATACCGATTGGGGGAACGAATGAATTTGAAGGGCATAGTGGCGATCGCGTTCGGCGCATTCTCCGCAGTCAGTTCGTTATTGGCCTTGCTGTATCTAGCCGGTTTCATTCAAAACCGGTATTCGTTTAGCACCATTGATTCAGGCCTGCAGATTCCGGTGAGCGAGGCGATATTGGTGAACCTTGGGTTGCTGGGGTTATTCGGGTTGCAGCATAGCGGCATGGCGCGCCGGTCCGTCAAGCGTCTGGCCCCGGAGTTGCTGGAGCGGAGCGTGTACTTACTAGCCACGGCTGTCGTGTTGGCCGTGTTGTTTTATCGTTGGGAACCGATGCCGGAGCGGGTGTGGTTCACGCCCGTCCGCTGGCCGTTTCTGATTCTGGTGGCCCTGGGCACGGTGTTGGTGGTATGGTCCGTCTTGTGGCAAGGCGCGCTCCACTTTTTCGCCTACCACCAGGTGTTGGCCTACGCACACGGCCGCACTTATACGCCGCCGCCATTTAAGGCAACGGGGTTGTATCGGTACACTCGCCATCCGATGATGATCGGCAGCATGCTCTATATCTGGCCGACGAACGACATGACGCAAGGCCACCTGTTGTTCGCGGTGGTCATGACGGCTTATGTATTAATGGCCGTCCGATGGGAAGAACGGGACCTGGAGCGCACGCACGGCGAGTCCTATCGCGAGTATCGCGCTGCTGTCCGAAGGTTCTGACCGGGCCTCACTTACGCTGGCCGATGCAATAAAGGAACTTTGTGGTGCGGATGAAAATCTGGCCGTCTGAGATCGCCGGTGAACTAAGCATATAGTCGTCGAGCGCGTTTTCGGCCAGCACCTCAAATGTTGGACCGGCCTTCAGGACCACGGTCGTGCCTTCCTCGTTCGACATGTAGATCTTGCCGTCGGCCAGCACCGGTGACGAAGAATAAGCCGCCGGTTTGATGCGTTGGCCCGCGTAAACTTCAGCGCCGGTTTTGGCGTCGAAACAATATGCCACACCCCTATCGTTGATCACGTAGAGAAGCTTGCCGTCGCTCACCGGCGTCGGCACATCCGGTCCGTTCGGAGTAGCCCAAGCGAGTTTCGGCGCGCCGCTGGCGACCGGCTGAAAGGCCTGCATCGGATTCACACGCGTAGGTACATACACCAGGCCGCCCATCGCCAGCGGAGACGCGATGATGCGATTGAAGGGATTCTGCCGGGGGTTCATGCCGCCGCCGCGCCACAGTTCCTTACCGGTGGCCGGGTCATGTCCGGTCACGTAGTCGCCGCCAGTGACGACGATGTGCGTTTTGCCATCGACCTGGAGCGTGACCGGAGTCGTGTAGGAATCCGGCGATTCGCTCTGCGCGTCGGTAGGCCGCTCCACTTTCCACAACGTCTTGCCGTTGGCAAGGTCGAGCTTCACGACGTACGACGGGTCATCGGTGTGCATGCCATGCAGCACTTGAATCACCAAGCCATCGGAGAGCAGCAGCGGCGACGAACCATACCCGTGATTGAGGCCGAACTTGCCGAAGTCCTTATAAAAATCGCGATGCCAGAGTTCCTTGCCGGCGAAGTCGAACGCGAAGACGTGTCCGTTGCCGCTCATCACCCAGACCGTTTTCCCGTCTGTCACCGGCGAAGGCGACGACATGTTGCCTTTACGCACTTTGTGGTCTTCGGTGGCGATCTGCTTCTTCCAGCGAACCTCGCCTTTGTTGCGATCAATGGCCAGGAGCCAGATAGAGCCCTGGTCTGCCGTGTTCATGAAAATCGTGTCGCCCCAGATCACCGGCGTCGATCCGGTGACATCGGGCATGGCCAGCTTCCACGTTACGTTCTCGGTCTGACTCCACTTAGTGGGCAAGCCAGTCTCGGTGGATGACCCGTCGCCTTTGGGCCCGCGCCAGGTTGGCCAATTGGCGGCCATCGCTCCGGTGAGAAAAACACTGAACAGAACGATCGATCTCATATTAAACGGCATATCTACTGATATCATGACTTCTCCATAGCCATGACGAGACGCGGCTTCCTTCCGTTACTGACCCCTTTGGCGATTCGCGCGCAACGCCCCGTGCTGGACTTGCCACAGTTTGAACCGAAGAGCGCGCTGCACGTGGCTGAGACGGTGGTGAAGCGCGCGCGATTCCCCTTGCTGGATATTCACACGCATCTTAACTGGGGAGATCCAAAGGGCGAGAAGGCGAATCTGATCCTGCCGCCTGTTGAGTTACTGAAGGTGATGGACGCCAAGAACCTTCGTACGTTGGTGAATCTGACAGGCGGCTATGGGCTTGGCCTTGAGGAAGGCGTGCGGCTACTCGCCCAGGCGCATCCCGGACGATTCCTCGTTTTTACGCAGCCCTGGTTTCCGCGCGTGGCTGAGCCCGGTTATGCGAAGTTTCAGGGTGACGAAATCGACCGGGCGCATAAAGCCGGCGCGCGCGGGCTGAAGGTGCTGAAGTCGCTCGGCCTGGTGGTTCGCGAGAAGTTCGACTCCGGGCCGCTGCTCAAAGTGGACGACCGGCGCTTTGACTCCATGTGGGAAGCCTGCGCCGCCCACGACATGCCGGTCGCGATTCACACGTCTGACCCCGAGGCTTTCTTCACGCCGATCGACCGCTTCAACGAGCGCTTCGAGGAGCTCAACGCCCATCCCGATTGGTCCTTCCATGGCAAGGATTATCCGTCCGACCGGGAGTTGCAGGAAGCCCGATTTCGCGTGCTGGCGCGTCATCCGAAAACTCAGTTTGTGGTGCTCCACGTCGCGAACTCCGAGAATCTGGAGTACGTCACTGCGAACCTGCGAAAGTATCCGAACATGTGGGTGGAGTTTGGCGCGCGCATCGGAGAACTCGGCCGCCAGCCGCGCGCGGCCCGCCGTTTCTTCGACCAGTTTCAGGACCGCATTCTATTCGGCACCGACGCCGTTCCCAATGGCCACGAATATCCACAACAGGTGTTTGGCGAGAAGTTGTACGAAATCTACTTCCGGTTTTTGGAGACCGAAGACGAGTACTTCGACTACGCCCCGGCGCGCGTGCCGCCGCAAGGGCGCTGGCGAATTTATGGGATTGGGCTGCCGGAGGTTATTTTGAAGAAGGTGTATTGGAATAACGCCGCGCGTCTGCTGAAGCTAGCGCCGCTTTGAGCGTGCTCGCTTAGCGATTTCGCCGAGCGCGCGTAATGCCGAATTCACCGCCGCTTCGTTGGGAAACAGCCCGGCGACGTCCTTATCCAGCATCACTATGTTCGAACTCTCTTTGAGCCGTCCGGCGTATTTGCTACGGACCAAGGTTCCGAAATCCGATCGTTGGTACTCTGGGCGAAGGTCGTCGGCGACCCCAACTTTCTTAGGCTTGTTCATAGATCCTTCTTTCGGCCCTCGTGGCGTGCCACGATCAACGTGACAAACAACGAGCAGCTCGCGGCGGATGGAAAGGCCAAACGTGATCAATCGCTTTTCGTCTGCCGAATGCTCCGGATCGTCGCCGGTCGCCGACAACTCGTCGAAGAAAACCTGAGACGCCTCCTTGAACGTGATGCCATGCTTTTGCCGGTTGATCCGATCCTTTTGCTCATCCCATTCAAACTGCACCCGACTCCTCGACTGTAATTCTAACGTAGCGCCGGGGAGCCTGCGTTCGTCCCCCGTCGAATCGGATTTATTGCCCACGATTGTTTAGGTTATACTGCGAGACAGATCGAAAGGGGTAAGTCTCATGCAGCTTGACCGTTGGAAAGTTCTAATCGCACTGGGCATCGGGTTGTCGATGGCTTCGTCACTCCTGGCCCAAGTTCTGTACGGATCGCTGACCGGCAATGTCACCGACTCGACCGACGCAGCGATTCCCAACGCCAAAGTCGCGGCCGTTAACGCCAATACGGGAATCGAACGTCAGGTGGTCACCGACGAGCGCGGCGCCTATGTCTTTAACGACCTACAGGCCGGCGTCTACAATGTCTCCATTTCCGCGCCGTCGTTTGGCAGCGTGCAACAAAGCGGTGTCCGCATCGACGCCAACACCGTTCGATGATCGGACGTGCGGCTTCAGGTTTCGCAGGTGAGCGAGAGTGTGGTGGTGGCGGCAACGGGCCTTGCCTTGCAGACCGATCGCGCCGACGTGAACGTACAGCTTGAACGCGCCAAGATTGCGGAACTGCCGATCGGCCCGGCCCGCAATTTCCAGAATCTCTACAAGACGATTCCCGGCTTTTCGCCGCCCGCCGACGCGCACTCGGACGCGGGCAATCCGCAACGTGCGATGATCACTAACGTCAATGGCGTTTCCTACTCCAACAACAACACACGGCTCGATGGCGCGACGGTCAGCTATCCATGGTTGCCACACATCGTGGCCTACGTGCCGCCAGCCGACGCAATCGAGACCGTGAACATCGTGACCAACGCCTTCGACGCCGAGCAAGGTATGGCTGGCGGAGCCGCCGTGAACGTGACGATCAAGTCTGGCACCAATCGATTCCACGGCAGCGCACATGAATTTCACACCAACAGTAAGCTGAAGGCGCGCCCCTATTTTTATTGCCTCTACTCATGCTCGGGCGATCCCAATCGTCTGCCCAAAAATATTCTCAATCAATATGGCGGCACGATTGGCGGTCCGATTCTCAAGAATAAATTATTCTTCTTCGCCGATTGGGAAAAGACGCAGCGCCGCCAGACGGCTTCTGCCTTCCGCACACTTCCGACCGAAGCGCTGCGAGCGGGGAATTTCGCGGGCACTGGCGCCACGATCTACAATCCAGGCACTGGCAGTGTCGATGGATCCAACCGCTTGCCTTTCGCAAACAATCAGATCCCGGCGTCGAGCTTCGATCCGGCTTCGGTGAAAATGACCTCGCTGATTCCCCAGATTGGCAATCCGCCGTTTGCGGTGAATAATTATCTGGCGACTGGCACGTACCAGTTCAATCGCACCAACGCCGATATCAAGATCAACTACAACCCGACCGACAAATCTTCTTTGTTTGGCCGCTACAGTATTTCGCCCAGCCTGCTCTTCGATCCTCCGTCGCTCGGTGAAGCCTTGGGCGACGCCACGGCCGGCGGTCAACCCGGCACCGCACCGGGCCGCATCCAGAGCGCCTCGATCGGCGGCGCCTACACCCTTACACCGCGCCTTTTGGTGGACGGCAACATCGGCTTCACGCGCCAACGTCTCGGCGCCGAGAATATCGACCTCGGTTCCAACTATGGTCTGGACGTATTGAAGATCCCCGGCACCAACGGACCGGACCGGCTGCAAGGCGGCATCCCGCGTTTTTCCTTCAATCAGATTTCATCGATTGGCAATCCGAACGTTTCAAACCCGTTCCTGTTCCGCGACAATCAATATGTCGCCGTAGTCAACGCGGGCTGGATCCGCGGCGCGCACTCGATCCGGTTCGGCTACGAGTACGCGCGCTACGAGATCAACCACTTCCAACCGCAGGCTTCCAATGGCCCGCGCGGAGGCTTCAATTTCTCCGGCGGCCTGACGGCGTTGCGCGGCGGCGCCGCGCCGGTTCCGGTGAATAGCTGGGCGGATTTCCTGCTTGGCCTACCGACCGGCATGGGCAAGGACGTTCAATACATCAATCCGGCGACGGTCCGCATGCCTTCCCAAGGCCTCTACATTCGCGACCAATGGCAGGTCAATCGCCGCCTGACGTTGAACTATGGCATCCGCTACGAATTTTACCCGTTTGCCACGCGCGACCATCGCGGCTTTGAACGTTACGACGTGGCGACGGACCGGATTCTGGTGGGCGGCGTCGGCAACACGCCGCGGGATACGGGCGTCGATGTTGGCAGGGGACAACTGGCTCCGCGCCTCGGCATCGCCTATCGCGTGAGCGATCGTTTGGTGATCCGCACCGGCTACGGCATCAGCATCGATCCCAACTCCTACCGGCAGATGCGCGATGCCTTCCCGGCCACGATCTCGACGCAGTATTCGGGCGCCTCGACGTTTGAGGCGGCGGGTTCGCTGCGTACGGGCATTCCCGAAGTGGTTGGACCTGCGCTGAACCAGGGCACGCTGACTATGCCGGCAGCGGTTGGCACGGTTACCTATCCGACGCGCTTCAACCGCGGCTACATTCAGTCCTACAACTTCATGGTGCAGGGCGAAATCGGGCGCGGATTCAATCTGGAAGGCGGCTATGTCGGTTCGCGCGCCATCCGCTCCATCGCGGCGCTCAACATCAATGCCGCCCAAGGCGTGGGCCTGGGCAACGCGCAACGCGCCCTGTTTGCCAAAACCGCGCGGATTGCTAACATCACGATGTATCAGCCCTTCAATACATCTACTTACAATTCGTTCCAGAGCCAGTTACGCAAACGGCTCGGTACGGGCTCAAGCTTCGGCCTCTCGTATACATTTTCAAGGGCCATTAGCTTTGCCGACAATAGCGATTCCGGCTTGTCCTGGAATTGGGTGGATATGTGGAGCCGGAACAAAGCGCTGGCCGGGTTCGACCGCACGCACAACTTTCAGCTCTACGGCATTTACCAGTTGCCGTTCGGCTCCGGGCAGCAGTTTGCCAACTCCGGCATTGTGGCCAAGATCGCCGGTGGCTGGCAACTCAACGGCATCATGAGCCGGATGAGCGGCACGCCGTTTACAGTAGGCTCAGCCGGCACGAGCGTGAACTCGCCTGGGAACACACAAACGGCGGATCAGATCGTCTCGGATGTGAAAATACTAGGCGGACACGGCTCTGGACAACCGTACTTCGATCCGAATGCCTTTGCGCCCGTCACCGCCGTCCGTTTCGGCAACTCCGGGCGCAACATCCTCCGCGGGCCTGGCTTCTTCAATCTGGACGGCGGCGTCACGCGCACGTTCGCTTTGACCGAACGCTACAAGCTACAGTTCCGGGGTGAAGCTTTCGGTGTGACCAACACGCCGCAGTTTGGCAACCCCGGCGCAACGGTTTCCAATGCCGCGCGAAATCCGGATGGCAGCATTCGCACTCTTGGGGGCTACAGCGAGATCCTTGGCGCCGGTGGGGAGCGTCAGTTCCAACTGTCGCTAAAGTTTCAGTTCTAAGCTAAGCGACCGCGTTTTATTGTGAAGAACCGCCCGGGGAATTATCCCTCGGCGGTTTTTTTATTCCAGGCCTGACACCGTTGGCCGATCAACCTGGGGCACCGGCACCGGTGCGCTGTCGAACGCCGCACTTGATGCCGATAATTGTGGACTGGATATGCCGGGAGCGGTGGTGGCCATCTTCTCGTACTTGCCGATCACGCGCCGCACATAGACCCGCGTTTCCGAATAAGGCGGCACGCCGCCATACTTCTGCACCGCGCCCGGTCCGGCATTGTAGGCGGCCAGCGCCATCGCCACTTGATCCGGATTGTTCTGATACTTCACCAGCATCTCGCGCAAGTAGCGGGTGCCCGCGTCGATATTCTCCGCTTCATTCCGCGGATTGGCGCCCAACGCGGCGGCGGTGTAGGGCATCAATTGCATCACACCGATTGCGCCCACGGGCGAAATCGCTTTCTGGTTATACGCGGATTCGGCTTGCGCCACGGCATGGACGATGGCGGGCGGCAATCCATGACGCCACGCCGCTTCGTCGATCATCCGTTGGGTGGGATTGGCACGGTTAGACCGCATGGCGGCAAAAGCCGGAGCCGGCGCTGGTTTCTTCGCGGCGCCCGCCGGCAGGATCTCCTCGACCGAGACAATCTCTCTGACCGGGACATACTGAATGCCGCCGTTGGCGGAATAGAGCCAAACTCCATCGGCTTCACGCTCCGAGCGGACGACTTCGAGTTTCACGCCACTGCGGAACTTGACCATCTCCGCCGCCGGGGCAAGAGTGACGATACCAAAAGCCAAAAGACACAATCGTGACACGTGTCTCTATTGAGCCCGAAATGCCGGCGAGGCTCAATTGGCGAAATGCCCTACAGGTGTGGTGGTGTTGTACGGACGAACGCCGGTAGACAAGGCAGTTCCTTAATTAGTGCAGACCGCATGCTTGCGCATGGCGGCTCGGAACCGAGTTGCGAGCGTAAAGAGTGCCCAGGCTTAGCTGCGAACGATTCGTGAACGGCGCAATTGGCGCTTCGCACGGCTGCCGATCAGATCGGCGACGTGGCCAAGGAGTCCTGAGACGTCTTGGGTTTCGACCAAAGCGCTGCGCCCGTCGGATTCGCTGCTCTTATAGGTGGTCACCAGGGCCATTGCCGGACGGTATTCCATGGATCGGGCATGCGCCATCACCCGGTAACCGGCGGTGGGCGATTCCATGCCAAGATCGCTGAGCACCAACTCATACTTGCCTGCGTCCATCTTGCCCGCCGCTTCGGCCGCCGAAGCCGCAGAATCAACGAAGTAGCCACCGGCTTGTAGCACGGTCTGCAAGGTGAGACGCGCCGTCGGATCGTCATCGACGACCAGAACCCGCGCAAGCTCGGTAGTTATAGTTTGCCTCACCCGGACACCTCTACTGGAAGTGTAACCGAACAGAATCGAAAAACAAGCCACAATTTATAGGAGACTCAGGTGTTCGTTATATGTAGGGCGCTTCACATTAAGCGTAGTGCTGTCGTTCCAAGGGGTTACAAACCATCCCCCACAGTAAATTATTGTTTCCAAAGGCCATAGCGAATGAGCCTAGTCCCGGGGACTAGGCCGCCTAGTCATTCGGAGATGGGAGTACTAGGCAAACACACGGCCGAAGATGGCATCGACATTCGACAACTGGCGCTGCAATGCAAAGCTTTGATTCAATTGATCTTGCGTCAGGCGTGACGAAATTTCCGGATGAGCGGAGATGGCGGCCTGGAAATCGCCCCCGCTTTCCCATGCCTCCATAGCAAGCGTTTGAACGATCCAGTAGGCTTCCTCTCTCAGCATGCCGGCTGAGGTAAGGTCCAGTAGCAATTGGCCGCTGAAAACTAAGCCCTTAGTCAGGTCCAGGTTCTGGCGCATCCGCTCGGGGTTCACCCGCATGCCATTTACGAGCCACACCGTCTTGTCCAGCAGGTAGTCGACCAGGATCGTCGAATCCGGCAGGATCACGCGCTCAACCGACGAGTGGGAGATGTCGCGTTCGTGCCACAGTGCGATGTTCTCAAAAGCCGCTTGAGCGTTTGATCGCACCAGCCGTGCCAGGCCGCAGATCTGCTCGCACGTAACCGGGTTTCGCTTGTGGGGCATGGCGGACGAGCCCTTCTGGCCCGCCCCGAACGGCTCTTCAGCTTCCCGCACTTCGGTCCGCTGCAGGTGCCGCACTTCGAGGGCGATCTTCTCGCAAAGCGCCGCGAGCAACGCCAAAGCGCAAATGTAAGATGCGTGACGGTCTCGCGAGATCACCTGCGACGCGATCGCGGCAGGTTCCAACCCGAGTTTGCCGCAGATGAGCGCCTCGGCTTCTGGGCTGATGTGGCCGAACGTGCCCACGGCGCCCGATAGTTTCCCGGCGCGCATCTCCGCGGCGGCGGCGCTGAAGCGCGCGCGCCCGCGTTTCAATTCGTCGTACCAGAGCGCGATCTTCAATCCGAAAGTTATGGGCTCCGCTTGAATGCCATGCGTGCGGCCAATCTGAGGGGTGTCCTTGAATTCGTACGCGCGCACCTTGAGTTCGGCGAGCAGGGTTTCGATCTGACGGTCAATCAGCGTGGAAGCTTCCTTGACCTGCAGCGCCTGCGCGGTGTCGACCACATCGTTGGAAGTGAGGCCGTAGTGAAACCAGCGGCTTGATTCCGCCGCGCCCGCGGCCGCCATCTTTTCCGCCACCGCGGTCGTGAACGCGATGACGTCGTGCTTGACCCTGTTTTCGATTTCCTGAATGCGCGCGGTGTCGAAGGCCGCGTGTTCACGCAACAGCCGCGCCGCTTCAACGGGTACGACGCCGAGGCCGGCCAGCGACTCCGAAGCGGCCAGTTCCACCTCCAGCCAGCAGGCGTACTTGTTATCCTCGCTCCAGATTTGCCCCATTTCGGGCCGGGTGTAACGTGCGATCATCCTAGCTGAAAAACCTCGCAATTCTTTTTGGTGTCGGCGACGACCAGACGAGTGGGGAGCGCGCGCTGTTCAAGCGCCTGCGTCGCCACCAGCCGTACGATTTCGGGGTGATTGTTATGTTCGCTCAAGTGGCCGAGCAGCAGCGTCTGGCTTTCGCCATCCAGATTCCCGGCTATATATTCGCTCACCACGTCGTTGGATAAGTGGCCTTTGCGCCCCATCACGCGCTGTTTGACGGACCAGGGGTATGGGCCGACTTTGAGCATTTCGATGTCGTGATTGGACTCAAGCACCAACATATGGCAGCGGCTCAAATGATACTTCACCGATTCCGGCATGTAACCCAGATCCATCGCGAGACCAAATTTCAGGCCCTGCGAACGCACAGTGTAGCCAACCGGATCAAGCGCGTCGTGCGGAATCGTGAAGCTTTGGATTTCCAGATCGCCGATCGTGAAACCGGTGCCGGCCTGGAAATGCTCTAGCGGCGGCGGCGCGCCCGCCCACTCGATCAGCGGCGCGGTGAGCTTGGTCATATAGACCGGAACGGACCGCTTCGCCTTGCTGCCCTTTTCGCTCAAGTAGTATCGGCTCAATACGCCGAGGCCGCTGACGTGATCGCTATGTTCGTGCGTAACCAGGATCGCGTCGAGCGCGTCCGGGTCTTCGCCGATGGAGCGCAGGCGTTCGAAGGTTTCTTTGCGGCTGAGGCCCGCATCGATCAGGATGCGCGTGCGATCGGTGCCAACAAACGTGCAGTTACCGGCGCTGGATGTGGCGAGGACCGAGACCTTCAACAATCTACTTATTGTAGAGGTCAGGCGGGCTTGCGGTAAAATCGGCTTTCCTAAATTAGATGCCGCGTTTCTGGAAGATGCTCACGCTCGTTCTCGCCGCCGTTCTATTTAGCGCGGCGGTGTATCGGGCGGCGACCCTGTCGGTCACCATCGACGAAGCCTATACCTACACGCAGTTTGTTTCTCGCCCATTGCTTGAGGCGGCGGTCGACTACGATGCGAACAATCATGTGCTGTACACACTGTTGGCCAAGGCGTCTACGGCGGTTTTCGGGCCTTCCGATCCGGCTCTGCGCCTGCCTGCTTTGGCTGGGGCCGCGATGTTTTATCTATCGCTCTACCGGCTGCTGCTGGCGCTGGTTGGGTCTGGCTGGTGGTTGCCGCTGGCCTTCGCCTCGATCGGCGGCAATACCTTCTTGGTGGACTTGCTGCCGCTGGCGCGCGGTTATGGCTTGGCGATGGCTTTCTTCACGCTGGGGCTTTCGTTGTTGCTCGATCCTCCAACCGGCTGGGGCCGCCGCCTCGCTGGCATCGCGCTGGGGTTTTGCGTGGCGGCGAACCTTACGTTTTTGTTCCCCGTCGCCGGAGTGCTGGCCGGATTGATCTGGCTGGAACGGAGACCGGGAATCATCGCGGCATGCTGGGCCGCTGGAGCGGGCGGGGTGTTGTTGGTAGTGCCGCTTTGGCACGCCAAGCGCGAACACTTTTACTTTGGCGGGGATTCATTGTTGACGAGCTTGGGCACGCTGATGGGCGGGTCGCTGACCAGGAATCTTAGAGAACGCGAGGGCCCAGTGCAACCGGCGATGGCGATCATGACGTTGGCGCTGGCGGCGGCGATGGTGGCTGGTACCGCCTTGCGCGAGCGCTCCCGGGCGTTGTTTCTGCTGTCGTCGTCGATCGCCAGCGGTGTTCTGTTGTTGGTGATTGGTCACTTCGCCGCAGGCTTGGTTTATCCTTACGGCCGCACGGGAATCGCCTGGATATTATTGGCCGGTTTGAGTCTGGCGGCGATCGGGGCGCGCTTTCGTCCAGCCCTTTGGTTGGCGGCGCCCGTCGCGATCATTGCGCTGTTCTATTACCAGCGGGCTTGGTCTACCGCAACTACAATTGAATGGGCATGGGACGCGGGTACGCGCGCCATCTGCGAGCGGATCGCCGCCCAGCCGCGAGCGAACGGCCAGACGATACGCATTGCGGCCAGCGCTCCAATGTCCCACACGATCAACTACTATCGGCGCACGCGCGGCTGGGAGTGGATGGAGGACGTCAAGGCGGACGGCGATATCCAGCATGGCAATTTCGACTACTACGTGCTGCTGGACGCCGACCGCCGGTGGGCGGAGACGCAAGGAATGACGGTACTCTATGAGCATCGGGCTGCGGGCTCGATCTTAGCGAAGAAAGCGGCCGGGGAGTAGGTAGATTGAACCGTACCCAAAATCGATCCGGGCTGCGTCTCCCGGCTATGAGGCGCGGCGGGCCTGGACTAAAGCTGTTGGGTTGCGCGCTGGCTGTCGCGCTCCTGTCGTTGGCGGCCAACCAGCAATCGAGGCCTCGGAATCTTGGCGTGGACGCGTATCCGGACGAAGTCGAGCACCCCGAATCGCAGTTGCCTTCCGATGCCGATGAACCGGCGGAATTTGCGTTTGCGCGGCTCCGCTACAAGTCCGGCGATTTCGGCGGTGGCTACTTCAGTTGGGGCATTGATGCACCTAAGTCGGAACGGCAATTCATCATGGGTGTGCGTCGGCTGACGCGCGTGCATTCGCGTTCGGTCGAAGAAGTGGTCAATCTGGACGACGACGGGATTTTCCAGTGGCCCTGGATTTACGCGGTGGAAGTGGGGCGCTGGCAACTGAGTCCCGGGCAGGTCAAGCGCCTGCGGGAATACCTGCTGCGCGGCGGGTTTCTGGTGACCGACGATTTCCATGGCGTTCGCGAGTGGGATGCCTTCATGGCCAGCATGGGCAAGGTCTTCCCGGACCGGCCGATGGTGGATATCCCAAAAGGCGACTCAATCTTTCACGTGCTCTACGACGTGGGCGACAAGATGCAGGTGCCGGGCATTCAGTATTGGGATACCGGCAGTATTTCCGAGAAAGGCGGCGTTGAGCCGCACTGGCGTGGCATTTACGACGATCGCGGCCGCCTGATGATGGCGATCTGCCATAACCAGGACAACGGCGATGCGTGGGAATGGTCTGACCATCCGCAGTATCCAGAGAAGTATGCGTCGCAGGCGTACCGGATGGGGATTAACTACATCATCTACGCGATGACGCATTAGTTGGCGGGGGCATCCACTCGCCGGATTTCGGAGAGGGCGACCCGTAGCGAGGGCACGCAGTTCATGGGTGCGCCGGTGTTGGCGCGGCTCCAGGTGAACAGTGTCTCGGCGCTTCGCTGGATCAGTTGTTCGACTCCCGCCCGCGATTTGTAGTCAGACACTTCGTCCACATTCTCGCCCGCCAAACCAAGGATCCACGTCTCGACGTTTCGCTTCGGAATGAGATGACCAATGCGCTCACCGGCGCCGCGCGGTTCCAGTGCCGCCTGTTCCAACGCCGTTCGCAACTGGGCGCTCCGTTGTTCTGGGGTGTAAGTATCCGCGTCAATTGCTATGACGAGGGCCGTTGATGCGCTCGCGCCCCGCCGGCGAAATTCTTTGACCTGTTTGGCATATTGGGTCCGAACCCATTGTTCACCGCAACCTCGCCCGCTGGGTAGCTCGACGAGGCGAATTTGATGACGGTCAAACCCGGCGCGAGACAGATAGCGGCGAATCAGGCTCTGATGCCTCGCGTCTTCCGCGAGGACGATCACCAGGGAAGGCTTAGCCACGTTCCCATCCGCGCGCCACCAATTCAGCCGGAGTCAGGCTACTTTCAGGATCACCTTGGAACGGCTCGATCCGCGCTGGTCCAGCCCCGTCGCGAACAAATTGGACCCCGTTGCCGGGCGCCCATTGATTCAGGATTTCAGGATGATGCGAGATGACGATTATCTGTCCGTGCCCTTCTTCTACTGTGTCGGTGACCGCCATGAGCCATGGTTGGATTTCACGCAGCGAGATGAAGTTGTCGGGCTCGTCGATGATTACAGTGCTGCCCTTTGCCAGAAGAAAGTGGAGGATCGCGTAAAGGGAGACCAGACACCTTTGGCCATCAGACAACTCATGCAAAGCGAACCGGAAACTCTTACCCCCGCCACCGTCAAAGTCCGCGAAAAGCAAACGGCGATTCTCTCCGGCATTCTCCAATTGCAGGAAGTTGAAGCCTTCAATTGAAGCTCGCAACGAAGCTGTGATCAATGCGGTTTGTTTGGGATCGCTTTGCACGAGGTGCCGGTACCAGGATGCAAAGTTGTTCAATCCCACCTGAGGGTACAAATCCTCACGCTCCGCTCCGGCATACGTGCCACCCGGTTCGAGCCGGAAACAATACAGTCCCACAAGCCACTGCTTGAAACGAATCAACAGTTGATTGTCTTTGCGAGGTCCTATCGTCTCGAATGCCGAGCGCGTGGAATCGAAAGGGTACGATACTTCGTTCTGAAACCGATCATTGTAGAGGCGTACCTCACCCTTTACGAATTCGAAGATTGGTTTACCGTCGCAGTGGACAGTCTCAAGCAAGACGACAGACAGTGGCGGGTCTCCGGCGAGACCAACTTCCAACCGGTATATAAACTCATGGCCATCGAGCCGCGCCTCGATATCGAATTTCTGCTCTGCTTTTTCTAGCCATCGCGTTCGTGTTCGCGCCGGCAGGACTTCCTCGAGCTTGAGGCCGGTTCCGGCGAACTGACGGACTGCCAATAAGGCGCGAAGGAACGAAGTCTTCCCCGACCCGTTGCCACCGAATATAAGCTGCTTCCGGTCAGGCCGGTATTCGAAGTTGACGAAGCACAGGAAATTATCGATATAGACCCGCGTCAGCATTCCAATCAAGTCTACCCTGGCGCGTCATCAAGATCGCAACAACACCACGCCCCCTGTGATCAACGCCGCTGCGGCCACACGCGACATCCGCAAAGGCTCACCGAAAACCGCCGCACCCAAGGCAAACGCAAACACGCATTCCAGGCCCAACACAATCAGGTACACCGAGCTCATTTCGTTGTCGCGCATCACCGCTGCCTGCGCGATCGCGCCCGTGACAAAACACAATAGAAACGCCGCCGTGTACCAGCCTCGCGTCATCCCTTCCGACCATTTCATCAGCACGCCGCCGAAGGTGAACGCCGCCGCCGCCGCCGCCATCAGACTCATTTGCATGTCGCTAGTTCCGCCTCTTCGATTCCGGCGGCGCATCTCTCGATCTTGTCGAGCAATGCCGCGATGTCGCCCGGCGCGACACAGGGGTTGTTGAGCGTGAACTTCATTGCCGGACGCCCGTGTACCCGCGTGTGGCCCACCACCGCTTGGCCGGCGAGAAACAGCCGCTTGGGAATTTCCTCATTCAGAGTATCGCTATCGCCGTAGCGGAACACGACGCATCCGAACTCGGGTTCATGCAGCACTTCAAAACCCGCGCGCGCCGCAAGAATTCGCGCAGTCTCCGTCGCCAGATTCGCGAGCGCGGCCACCATCTCACCCATCGTGGATTCGCCCACCGCACGCAGGCTGAGCCACATCTTCAACGCGTCCCAACGGCGCGTCGTGGCCAGCGAACATGTCACCAGATCCGGGAATCCGTCGCGCTCGCGGTCTTCGCTGTTCAAATAGTCGGCGTGAAACCGGAGCGGCGCAAACGAGGCCCGATCTTTCACCAACACCGCGCCGCAACTGATTGGCTGGAAGAATGCCTTGTGGAAATCGATGGTGATCGAGTCGGCGCGTTCGATGCCGCGCAACCGCCCCCGCAAGGCCGGAGACAACAGCATAGCGCCGCCGTACGCCGCGTCAGCATGAAGCCACAATCCCAGCGGCTCACAAAACGCCGCGATCTCTTCCACCGGATCGATCGATCCAAAATCAGTCGTGCCAAGCGTCGCTGCCACTGCCATCGGCACTTCCCCACGTGCACGGCTCTCCGAGATCGCCGCCGCGAGTGCATCCACTCGCATGCGATAGCGCGCATCCACAGGCACGCGGATCACCGCGCGTCGGCCCAAGCCCAATTGCGCCGCCGCTTTCTCCACGCTGAAATGCGCGATTTCCGAACAGAAGATCCGCAGCCGCGCCGCTTCCGGCGGCAAGCCTTGTTCCGCGGCGTTCCAGTTCCAGAGGCGTTGAATGCAACGGTCGCGGGCCAGCAGCATGCCCGTGTAGTTTGACTGCGTTCCGCCCGACGTCATCACCGCGCCGCCCTCAGCCGGGAGTCCGGCCAGCCGCGTCAGCCATTCCATCAACCAGATTTCGACCATCGACGCCGAGGGCGCCTGATCGAACGAATCCATCGATTGATTCAGTGCGCCGATCACCAACTCCACCGCGGCGGCCGGCGTCAGGACAGGCGTGTGCAAGTGCGCCGCTGTATGTGGATGCCACGGCGCGATCGACTTACGAATCAGATACTCAAGATCCGCTTCCCAATCACCGCCGCCGCTTCGCGCCAAGCGTGCCCCGATCTCGGCCGGACTGTCCCCTTCGTACGCGCCGCCCGGACGCCCCGTTTCCAAAAGTTCAACCATCCGCGCGGTCAACTGCCGGAAGTTGTACCGGCTCTTCTCGCTGGCGCCGTAGATCAGTTGCTCGAACATTGTTGCTGGCCGAAGGCCTCCGTAATGATGTCGCAAACGGTGTCCACCTGATCGCGCGTTATGGTGAGCGGAGGCAACAACCGGAAGACCGAGTCGTCGGTCCCGCCGCGTTCGACAATCAACCCGCGAGAGAAACACTCCATCTGCAGCTTCTCGGCGAGCTTGCCGTCCGGCACAGCCCGGCCCCGGCGATCGGATTCGAGCGGATTGACAATCTCGATTCCTATCATAAGACCGCGTCCGCGAATATCGCCGACGAACGCGTGGCGCGACCGCAGCGGCGCCACCCGTTCGAAGAATCGCGCACTGGCGCGCTCCACATTTTCCAGCAGATCGTTCTCCCGGAAGTAGCGCATGGTCGCCAGTCCAGCGGCCATCGCCAGTTGATTGCCGCGGAACGTTCCGGTGTGCGCGCCCGGCTTCCAGACGTCGAGCTCATCGCGATAAACGATCACAGCCAATGGCAGACTCCCGCCGATCGCTTTTGAAAGAACCAACACATCGGGCGTGACGCCAGCGTGTTCAAAAGCGTACATCTTGCCGGTGCGGCCCCAGCCGGTTTGCACCTCGTCGAAGATCAGCGGGATGCCCTGTTCCGCCGTGAATCGGCGCATCGCACGCACCCATTCCGCTGGCGCCGGCACTACGCCGCCTTCGCCCTGCACCAGTTCCATAATCATGCCTGCGGGCTTCTGCACGCCGCAATGCGAGCCGGTGAGTTGGTCCTCGACGAAGTCTGAACAGCACTTGCCTCCGCAGGCCCCGCATTCACGGTTGCCCATCGGGCAGCGGTACGAATTGGGATAAGGCTGAAACACAGCGCCGGGCATCAGGCCGGGAACTTTGGGGCCGTTGTCGCCCATCAGCGCGAGCGCGCCGTGCGTCTGGCCATGATAGGCGCCGGTGAAACTCACGATGCCCGCGCGCCCGGTGGCGGTCTTCACCAGCTTGAGCGCGGCCTCCACCGCGTCAGCCCCGCTCGGTGAGCAGAAGTGTACCTTGGCGCTCTTGGCAAATGACGCAGGCAGTGTCGAGAACAACTCTTCGACAAAAGCGTCTTTGACCGGCGTCGTGATATCGAGCGTGTGCAGCGGGTAGCCTTGCGTCAAGTGCTCGCGAAGCGCTTCGACTATCACCGGATGATTATGTCCTAGCGCAAGGGTTCCGGCGCCGCAAAGGCAGTCCATATAAACGCGGCCATCGGTATCGGTGAGATAAAGCCCCTGGGCGCGGCGGATCGCCAATTGGAATCGGCGGGCGTATGTGCGGGCGTTCGACTCGGTCTTATTCTGCCGTTCCACGTAAAACTGCGAGGGCAGGGACTCCACTACGCCGGTGAACACCGGCTGAGACATGGTAGCGAGATTCATTACTGTTATTCCTCCGTCGGTCTAAGCATTTGGAGTACTCATGAAGATGAGCGTAATCCTGTACGCGACGAAAGTCGTGTAGGAGTCGTAAAATTTCCGTAAGGGATTCACCTGAGTGATGCGGTACCCTTTTTAGTGCATGGACAAGGGGACACAAAAACGGTCCGGATGGGCTGGTATTGCGGCTATCGGGAGCGTCCTATTGGCGTCAAGCTGCTGCCTGCCGGTATTACCTTTTGCCGCGGCGGCCGGTGCGGCGGGGGCTTCTACCTTACTGCTGCAAGGGCGGCCATATCTGCTTGGCGTATCGGTTCTCTCGATCGCCTACGGCTTTTATCAGGCCCGCCAAGCGCGGCAATGTAGCGGCCGGCCCAAGGCTCTCACATCGATTCTATTGTGGGCGGTATTGTTGTTGGTTGGAGTTTCGATACTCTTCCCGCAGGTACTCGCCAACGCCGCCGCAGACTGGCTTGGGTAAATCATGATCATAAAACGAATCTTCGGACTGGCCGCCGTCGCCGCTCTCGGCGGAGCGATCTTTTATTACTATGGCGGCCATCAAGCGCCTGAGGGCCAGCCGCCGCTGGCGGACCTCTCGCCGGCGAACTTTGCATCGTTCCAGGACGCTTTCAACAAGGCCGACGGTGAAGTGCGCGTGGTCTTGATGTTCTCGCCCACTTGAACGACCTGTCTGCAGGGGGCCTCTGCAGCCGGGCGTTTGCTTCAGGAGTTCAACGGGAAACCACTGCGCGTTTTCGTGGTGTGGGAGCCGGTGGTGGCAACTGATTTCGCCGCGCCGTCCACAGCGACGTTGAATCGAATTCGCGACTTCCGAGCGACGCAATGGTGGGATCCAGGGCGGCTCCTATCGCGCGCGATGGGCGAGCGCGACGAAAAAAGTATCGTGTGGGATCAAGTTGCCGTCTACCCGGCTGGCGTGCGTTGGGGCCAAGCTCCGCCCGCGCCGCTGTATTCGGGAAGGCCGGTGGTGGAAGCGATCCACGCCGCGCGCAAGGCGATCGTCAACGCAATAGACATTGCGTCCACTCCTCTACCGGCAGCGGCGCGTTAAACAACAGCTCGAGATCCGGCGCTGCGCATAGCCATTGTGAGGCGTGTAAGGCCTGGCGCTCTTCCGGTTGGCCCGTCTTGAGAAATTCCAGGAACACGTTCTCATCCGGATAAAGCTTGTCGCCCGCAATGGGCAGGCCAAGCCATTCGGCGTGAACGCGGATCTGATGGGTCCGTCCGGTTCGCGGAGTTACATGCGCCAGTGTGTGGCCGTTGGAGCGATAGACAGGGTTGAAGTTTGTGATTGCCGCTTGACCGCCGGGAACGACGGCGCGCCGGGCGGCCACTTGCGAGTTCGGTGCGAGGCCGATCGGTTGGTCCACCGTCGTCTCTTCCATCAGCCAGCCGCGCAGCACCGCATGATAATACTTGTGGATCTGCCCCGCCAGTCCGGCGCGATGAATGCGGTGCCGCGTGACAGCGTCTTTCACGATCACTAAGACGCCGCTGGTTTCACGGTCAAGCCTTGTGGGCATGTGCAATTCCGAAGTGCCCAGGTACGCCCGGCAAGCGCCGATCAGGCTTGACCATTCGCCGTGCTTGGACGGATGACACACCACATGCGCCGGCTTATTCACGGCGAGAATTCGCTCGTCTTCAAACAGGATCCACGAACGCAACTCCGCCTCGGTGACCAGCCAGCCCCAATCCGTGCGCGGCATTTATCGTCTGTTGTCGCGGGTGTTGCTGCGCCGCACGGGCCGCTCGGGGCGGACGTTCACGCGAGCCTTTCCGGGCGTCGGATAGCGGACGCCTTCGAGAAATAATCCGGAAGCGGGAGCCGTCCACGCGGCGACATCGAGCTTGGGATTCGGCTTGCCTGCGATCAACTGCTTGAATTGTTCAAGCGTCACTTCCTTCAAGCCCACTTTGACGATAGCCCCGGCCAATCGCCGCACCATCCGCCAGATGAAGTGCGATGCACAGATGCGAAACAGGATCAGGCCGGTCTCCGGTTGCTCTTCGATCTCGCAGGTGTCGACGACCACGACGGTGCTCTCGTCGGGCCGCGTGGGATCGAGCGCGCGGAAGCAGATGAAATCGTGCCGGCCGACGATCATCTCCGCCGCCTGCGCCATCAGCGCAATGTCGAGCGGCTCTTTGATCCACCAGACGTACTTTTTTGAGAACGCGGTTTTGCGTTTTGAGATCTGATAAACGTAGCTGCGCGCGATGGCGTCGTGCCGCGCATGGAAGCCCGGCGACACATCGGAAACCTCCAGCACGGCGATATCGTAGGGCGTGCCTTCGTTGAGCCCGCGCAGAATATCCGCAGGTGACACGCGGCGGCGCGCATCGGCTCGCAAGTGCGCCACCTGCGCTCCGGCGTGAACGCCCGCGTCGGTCCGGCCCGCGCCCTGCAATTCCACGGGGCCGCCGAAGATGTCTTCCGCCGCTTTCTTGATTTCGCCAGCGACGGTGCGCGCGTTGATCTGCTCTTGCCAGCCGCTATAGCGGGAGCCGTCGTATTCGATTGTTAGTTTCCAGGTAGGCACGTCCTACCAGAGTGCCAGTATTCTGGATGGTGATGCAGAGCCTAGTTCATGTCCATGTGCATGTGAAGCCGGAATTCGTCGAAGCGTTCAAGGAGGCGTCGCGCGAAAACGCGCGTCACTCGGTGCTTGAGCCTGGTATTGCCCGCTTTGAAGTGTTCCAGCAAACCGGCGATCCTACGCGCTTCGTTTTTGTCGAAAGCTTCCGCTCGCCAGAGGGCAGGGAAGCGCATCGGCAGACCGCCCACTATCAGGCTTGGCGCGATGCGGTGGCGGAGATGATGGCCGAGCCGCGCACGGGCATCAACTACGTGGCGGTGTAACGTGGCGGCGGCTTTCGAATTTGCGACCGCTGCGCGGATCGTTTACGGGGCGGGAAAATCCAGCGAGATCCCAGGGGCTGTCCGCGAGATGGGGCAGCGGCCTTTGCTGGTGGCGAATGCTCGTTGGCGGCGCTTGCTGCCAGAAGCCGAACTGTTTTTTGAGGTTCACGGTGAACCTACGGTGGATGTTGCGCGGCAGGGCGCGGCGCTGGCGAAAGCGGAGCGATGCGATGTGGTGGTGGCGATCGGCGGAGGCAGCGCCATTGATGCCGGCAAGGCTATCGCGGCGCTGGCGGCCAATTCCGGCGACGTGCTGGACTACATCGAAGTGATTGGGCGAGGGCTGCCGCTCTCGCAACGCCCTCTGTCGTTTATCGCAGTGCCAACTACATCCGGCACGGGGGCGGAGGTGACGCGGAATGCCGTGCTGGGCTCGCCGGCCGATGGCGTGAAAGCGAGTCTGCGCAGTCCGATGATGCTGCCGGTGCTCGCGATTGTCGACCCGGACCTGACTCGCGATCTGCCGAGCGAGATCGCAGCCTATACAGGGCTCGACGCCCTGACGCAACTCATCGAGCCATTGGTTTCCATTCGCGCGAATCCGATGTCGGACATGGCGGCGCGTCAAGGACTGGCGGCCGCGATCCAAGGTCTTCGCACGCTCGACCGCGAGGCGATGGCGCAAGCGAGTTTACTAAGCGGGATGGCGCTGGCCAACTCTGGGCTCGGGGCCGTACACGCCTTCGCCGCTGCGATTGGCGGCATGTTTCCCGCTGCGCCACATGGCGCGATTTGCGCGGCGCTCTTGGCTCCGGTGATGAAGATCAATGCGGCGGCGTTGCGCGCGCGAGATCCGAATGGCCCTGCGCTGCGACGGTACGAAGAGGCTCCTAGCGTTGCTTGGGTCGAGGAAACGGTGCGGCAGCTTGAGATCCGGCCGCTTGCCGGCTATGGTGTGGAGATCGCGCGCGCCGGTGAAATTGTCGCGAAAGCTCAAGGATCGAGTAGCATGAAAGGCAATCCCATTGCATTGACCGATGCCGAGCTTCGAATCGCGTTAGCAGGAGAATAAAAGTTCTTGAGTATAGAAGGGAAGGAATGTTCCGGATGGCTGATATCGACATTACTCAAGCCGAAGCCGATGCGCTGATCGCCATGGAGAAGCGTTGTGCCGAAGACCGAGAGTGGCTTTTTCCGGCCCCAGGAGATCGCCTGGCCGTCGCCCTGACTTCGATCGACAAGCGCGAAAATTTCATGCTCGATGTGACCCGAGCCCAAATCAAACTCACCAAAGCCACCTACCAAAATCGCGCGCGCCAGGCCTTGGTTCTGCTGCGCTTGGATATTGATGGCCCTCCGCATCGAAACCCTGACGGCGAAGAAATTCCGTGTCCGCATCTTCACACCTACCGTGAAGGTTTCGGCGTGAAATGGGCGATTCCGGCCCCTATCGAGACATACCCAAACACGCTGGACCTGTTGTTGACATTTGAGGCCTTTGTGGCCGCGTGCAATATCATCGACCCGCCTCGGGTCGAGCGGGGTCTGTTTTCATGAGCGTCGCAAGTATCGAGAAGCTTTTGACCGATTACCGGACCTGGCTGAAGGATCGGACAACCCTGCGTGAAGTGAATGGCGAATGGATCGAAATCACAACTCCTTATCTCGACAGGCATAACGATGCCCTCCAAATTTACGTGCGCCAAGAAAACGGCGGATATGTGCTGACCGACGATAGCTATGTTATTCACGACCTCGAAGCGTCGGGCTGCAATCTGCAAACCGGGAAACGGCAAGACCTGTTGAGGATGACGCTGAACGGCTTCGGCGTACAAAGGAATAACAGCGCTCTGGAGGTCCACGCCACATCTGACAATTTCCCTCTCAAAAAGCACAGTTTGCTTCAGGCCATGTTGGCGGTCAACGATCTCTTTTACCTCGCAAAACCAATGGTCGAGAGCCTGTTCTTCGAAGATGTTGTCGCTTGGTTGGATGCTAATGATGTTCGATACACGCCTGAAGTGAAATTTACCGGCACAAGCGGCTACGATCATCTTTTCAATTTTGTGATTCCAAAATCTTCAAAACAACCTGAACGTATCCTGCAAGCGATCAATCGCCCAACACGCGAGAGCGCTCAGTTATTCATTCATTCGTGGAGCGACACCAGGCAGGTTCGCTCGCCCGAATCGAAGGCCTATGCTCTACTCAATGATTTGGAGCAGCAACCTTCAGGTGGTGTCCTTGATGCGTTGCGCGCCTACCGGATTCAACCTGTGCCATGGAGTGCTCGAACTGAAGTGCTTTTGGAACTCGCCGCGTGAATTCGGCGTTCCCGACTCAAACCCTGTACCATAAGCGATTGGCCCGACCGGGGCCCAGCGCACCGATGCCCATCAGTATCAAAGACGTCGCCGCCAAAGCGGGCGTCTCCACCGCTACCGTCTCGCACGTCTTGAACGAGACCCGCAAGATCAGCCCGGCCACTCGCAAACGGGTGCTGGCCGCTGTCGACGCGCTTGGCTACTCCATCAATCGCGCCGCGCGCAATCTGGCGATGGGCCGGCGGTCCAGCCTCCTGGGCGTGTTGATCTCCGACATCCGCAATCCATTCTTCCCCGACATAGTCGCGTCCTTTCAAGACCAGGCGCTACTCCACCAACTCGAAGCCTTGGTGCTCAACACCAACTACGATCCGGCGCGCATGGTGGATTGCGTCAAGCGGCTGCTCGGCCTGCAGATCGCGGGGGCTGCGGTGTTCACCTCGCAACTCGACCCGAGCGTTTCGGCGATGCTCACCGGGGCCGACGTGCCCACCGTCTATCTCGATCTCGGGCGCGTTGGCCGGGGAGTCAGTAACATCGCCGTCGACTACGAGCAAGGCATCGCCGAAGGCCTCGAGCACCTGCGCCAACTCGGCCATCGCTCGATCGCCTACGTCGGCGGCCCCGTGCATCTGGTTTCGGCCCAACGCCGCAAGCGCGCGTTCATCGAATCGGCCGGACGGCTTGGCTTAACCCCTGTCGCGGCTATCGATGGAGACTTTTCCGTCAAGGGTGGCTATGACGCATCGTCCAGCCTGCTTGCATCCGCCGTTGGCGCGCGGCCCTCGGCGATCATGGCGGGCAACGATCTGTCGGCCATCGGTGCGCTTCACGCCGCGTACGACCTGCGGCTGGACGTGCCGCGCGACCTCTCCATTGTCGGCTTCGACGACATCGAGTTTGCCCGGTACACTCAACCCGCACTGACTACCGTCTCGGTTCCGCGCGACGAGATTGGCCGGGTCGCATTCGACGCGCTGAATCGGCTGTTGAAGAACCCGGATCTCGCCGGAGCGGAATATCGCGTTCGGACCAGTCTCAGTTTTCGTCAATCCACGGCGGCCCCACCGGCCACGAAAACCACCTAGGACCGCGATGCCGCAAATTCACCTCGCCACCATCGATTACCTCATCCTCGCTACCTACCTCGTCTTCGTGCTCGGTATTGGCATCGTTCTCCGGCGTTCGGTAAAAACCAGCACGGACTTCTTTCTCTCCGGCCGCTCGATCCCCGCCTGGATTACCGGTCTCGCGTTTCTCTCGGCGAATCTCGGGGCGCAGGAAGTGATGGGCATGGCGGCTTCGGGCGCCAAGTACGGCATTGCCACTTCGCATTTTTACTGGATGGGCGCGGTGCCCGCGATGGTGTTCGTCGGCGTGTTCATGATGCCGTTCTACTATGGCTCGCGGGCGCGTTCGGTGCCGGAGTATCTCAAACTTCGTTTCGACGAAAAGACCCGCGGTTTCAACGCCGTTACTTTCGCGGCGATGACCGTGTTCTCCTCCGGCATCTCTCTCTATGCGATGGGGCTGCTGATGGAGACGCTGCTCGGATGGGATCTCAACGTGTCGATCATAGTCTCGGCCGTCGTGGTGCTCATCTACATCCTGATGGGCGGACTTACGTCGGCGATCTACAACGAAGTGCTGCAATTTTTTCTCATCGTCGCGGGCTTTTTCCCCTTGGCCATCCTGGGGCTTCGCGATGCCGGCGGTTGGTCGGGCTTGGTTGAGCGCCTCCAAAAAGTCTCGGTGGCGAACGGCTTCGCGCCGGGCGCTTACTCGCAATCGTGGGCGCACATGTCGGATCCTTCGCAGAATCCGATGGGCGTCGAATGGTTCGGCATGGCGATGGGGCTTGGCTTCGTGCTCTCGTTCGGCTATTGGTGTACGGACTTTCTCGTGGTGCAGCGAGCGATGGCGGCGGACTCGATGTTAGCCGCGCGCCGCACGCCTTTGATCGCCGCCGTGCCCAAGATGCTGTTCCCCTTTCTCGTGATCCTGCCCGGGATGATCGCCATTGCGCTGACTCACGCGGGCGGCTCCGGGTTCCATCTCCCGGCCAAGCCGGACGGCGCGCTCAACTACGACATGACCGTGCCGATGATGCTGGCTTACTATTTCCCGAGTGGCATGCTGGGCGTGGGTTTGACGGCGTTGTTGGCTTCGTTCATGTCGGGTATGGCCGGCAACGTCACGGCCTTCAATACCGTGTGGACTTACGACATCTATCAGGCCTACCTCAAGCCCAAAGCGAGTGACGATCACTATCTGTGGATGGGCCGGATGTCGACCGTATTCGGCATCGCTCTGTCGGTGGCCGCCGCCTACGCCGCCACGCGCTTCAACAACATCATGGACTTCCTCCAACTGGTGTTCGCTTTCGTGAACGCCCCATTGTTCGCCACGTTTCTGTTGGGAATGTTTTGGAAGCGCGCCACCGGACACGGAGCGTTTTGGGGGCTGGTGTCCGGCACCGCCGCCGCGGCCGCGCACCACGGGCTGAGCCTTCCCAAGGGCGCCGTGATTGGCTGGAAAGGCGGCTGGCTCGGCTCCCTGACAACCTACCCGAGCGAGATGGCGCAAAACTTCTGGACCGCGATTTTCGCCTGGACCACCTGCTTCCTGATCACGATCGCCATTAGCCTTGTCACCCGGGCGCACGAAGAGCGAACCCTCGAAGGCTTGGTCTACTCACTGACCAAAATGCCTACCGACGAAGGCGTCGTTTGGTACCGGCGGCCCGCGCCTCTCGGCCTGGTAATTCTCGCCCTGGTCGCCGCCTTGAATCTTCTGTTCTGGTAAAAATCAATGGGACTCGACATACGCAAACCGATCGGCCTCCTGTTCGCGCTCATTGCCGTCGAGTTGCTAGCGAATGAGGGATTGAAACTCGCTGCCGGCCAAACGGGGACATCGTCCGTCAATATCTGGTGCGCCGCCGCGTTTGGATTGTTCGGATCGGTTTTCCTGTGGTTGGGCCGTGGTTCGGGTCAGAATGGTTGAGATGGATCTGGCTCAGGCCTTTACGGAACGCTTCGGCGTCGCGCCTCGCATTTTTCGCGCACCCGGCCGTATCAATCTGATCGGCGAGCACACAGACTACAACGAAGGGTTCGTCCTGCCTGCCGCGATTGACCTCGCCACCCGCACGGCGGCCGCCCCGCGGGGGGATCGGCAGTTGGTCGTTTACTCGCGCACCTTCGGTGAAGAAGCGGTGTTGAATCTGGATGATCGCGCGACCAAACCGGCGGGCGTATGGTCCGACTATGTGCTTGGCGTAGCGCGTATTCTCTCGGTTTCGGGCCATGAGATCGCGGGCGCGAATCTGATGATCGAAAGCACGGTGCCGTTGGGCGCGGGCTTGAGTTCTTCGGCGTCGTTTGAAATTTCCGTCGCGCTTGCGTTGCTTGCCATGTCCGGGCGCGCGGCCGATAAGCTCGAAATCGCCCGCATGTCGCAACGCGCCGAGCATGAATACGCAGGCACCCGTTGCGGCTTGATGGATCAATTTACGGTTTGCTTCGGTCAAGCCAACGCCGCCTTGCTTCTCGATTGCCGCTCGCTGGAATATCGCGCCGTACTGCTGCCGCCCGAAACGCGGTTGATCATTGCCAACACGATGGTGAAACGTGAGCTCGCGGCCGGAGAGTACAACCTGCGCCGCGCCGATTGTGAAGAGGCGGCCAGACTATTCGGCGTGAAGTCGTTGCGTGAGATCAGTCCCGCGGCCTTCCGCGCGCGGGAAGCCGAACTGCCGAATGAGCGTCTGCGGCGCCGCGTCCGTCATGTTGTGACTGAGAACGCGCGCACCGTCGAAGCGGCACAGTCGCTCGAACGCGGCGGCTTGGCGCGCGTGGGTCAATTGATGTCCGCTTCTCACGCCAGTCTGCGCGACGATTTCGAAGTCTCTTGCAGCGAACTCGACGCGATGGTGACGGCCGCTCAAACGGTGGAGGGCGTGTACGGCTCTCGCATGATGGGCGGCGGTTTCGGTGGCTGTACGATCACGCTGACTCGCGCCGAAACGGCTGAAGAGGTCATGCGCGAGATCGCAATCCGCTATCACCTGGTCACCGGCATTGAGCCGCAACTTTACATTTGCCGCGCGGTGGATGGGGCCGCTGAGGAGACGGCGGGTTGACCGGGCCTCACCCGCATCGCCGCTTGAATCCGCTTACCGGCGATTGGGTCCTTGTGTCGCCGCATCGCGCCCTCCGGCCTTGGCAGGGGCAGATGGAGCGCGCGGCCGCACCGATTCCGGTCGGCTACAACGCAGCGTGTTATCTCTGCCCCGGCAACGCCAGGTCTGCCGGTCACCTCAATCCAATCTACGAATCGACGTTCGTTTTCGACAACGACTTTCCGGCGATGAAACCCGATGGGCAGACGGTGGCCGCATCGGAAACGTCCAGCCTGCTGGTGTCGCAATTCGAGCGCGGGATCTGTCGCGTCGTCTGCTTCTCGCCCGATCACTCTCTCACCCTCTCATGCATGAGCGTCGAAACGATCGAGAGCGTCGTCGCCGAATGGACAGCGCAATATCGCGAACTGAGCGCCATCCCCTGGATTCACTCCGTGCAGATTTTTGAGAACCGCGGTGAGATGATGGGCTCTAGCAATCCACATCCCCATGGGCAAATCTGGGCCAGCGAATCGCTCCCCAATGAATTGCGCAAAGAAGTACACGCGCAGCGCGAATTCCACACACGGCAAGGCGAACCGTTGTTGATTCGCTATCTGGCCGAAGAACTGGCCACGGGCGAGAGGCTGGTCTGTGAGAATGCTTCATTCGTCGCCCTGGTGCCCTATTGGGCGGTATGGCCGTTTGAAACGTTGATCCTGCCACGCCGCCAGTTGACGGCGCTTGATGATTTCTCGGCCGCGGAAGGGCGCGATTTCGCTGCGATCCTCCGCGATGTCACCGCTCGCTACGACCGGCTCTTCGATACCCCGTTCCCGTACAGCATGGGCTTTCATCAACGTCCAACCGATGGCGCGCCGCACCCGTCGTTCACCTTCCACGCCCACTTCTATCCGCCGTTGCTGCGCTCAGCCACGATCCGCAAATTCATGGTCGGCTTTGAAATGTTGGGTGGACCGCAGCGCGACCTGACGCCTGAAGCCGCCGCCGCCCAACTCCGCGCTTGTCACTCCTGATCGAACTTGCGCGGCTTAAAGCATTTTCTGGATTGCTGTAGACCGCAGGCTTGCGCCTGGCGGCTCAGAACCGAGCCGCGACGGCCACGGAGCGGTCCACACTTCCATGAAAATGCTTCTGGAACCACTTTGACGATTGGTTCTCAGCCAATCCCTGAGTCAAAGCCGGAGGCGTCGTGGCACCATTCGCCGCAGCCAGCTTGATAAAAGTTGTCTTGCTCAATTTGGATGCGAAGTGGTTCAGGGCGCGGATCAGGCTTGTTGAGTTGAGAGACCCGAAAGTGGGTTGCACCACCGTTTCCGCAGCCGAACACAGCCAGCCGGCACTCTTGGCATCCGCCGCGAACTTGCTCACGGCCGTCACGCCGGTGGCGGCGTAGGGAGGCAAATTCAGACCCGTGAACGGCGCCACCTGCGCGCCATAGATCATCTTGAGCAACGCCGTCACCAGCGCCCCATCGGCAATCAAGTTCGTCTGCCCGATTCCGAACGGAGCGGTCAAATCATAGAAGCTTCGCGCTGGGGACCCGCGCACGATGCCGCCGTACCCAGCCACGCCGAGCGCACGCAAAGGCTGCATTGCCATGTGCCCGGGCAAGTTCTCCAGAGTCAATGAGCCCGTGGTGTTGGAGGAAAACGTTGGGGATGCAAACTCCAGCTTGTAGTGCTTCCAGTACTCCAGGTTGAGCGCCTTCATCGACCCCGCACTCTCGAAAGCTGGTTTGACGGGGGCGATGGCAGGCTCTGGCAAGCCGAAATGTTTGTGCCACCAGGCCAATCCACTCTTTCGTGTCGTGAGACCCGGTTGTCGGGAGGCCACCGCGTCTATAGGAATGCTTGATCACATTCCAACACCTCGTGGCGAGAAATGTATACAAAGCCACATCCAAAGGTTGGTTTGCTTGATTCGGACCCACCGGCCCGCCGAGATCATAGAAGGGCAGCCACAACAATGCCATCTCGCGCCTCGCGGCCTGAGGATTAGCTCCTCATGCCCGACAAGCACAAACGCCGTCCGTTTTTTGCAGATGGTCACTCTGGATCGGACTTGCCCCGGTTCTTCTTGATCTCCGACCGCGACGCCTTGCCCTCCAAACGCCGCATCTTCGATCCCAGACTCGGCCGAGTGGCCCGGCGCCGTTTGGGCGCGACACGCGCTTGCGCGATCAACTCCTCCAATCGCGCCACGGCATCCTGGCGATTGGCCTCCTGCGTCCGATGCCGTTGCGCGTTGATGATGAGCACGCCGTCCTGAGTAAGTTTCTGGCCCGCCAGCTTCTCTAACCGTGCCCGCACCGCGTCGTTGAGCGACGGTGACTGCCGTACGTCGAAGCGCAGTTCGACGGCGGTCGCCACCTTGTTCACATTCTGCCCGCCGGGTCCGGAGGCGCGGACGAAGCTGAGGTGGATTTCGTTTTCCGGGATCGCCATCCTTACCAGTATTACTCAGATCCGGCGCATTAGGGTCGCAGAAATGTGCCCCAAAGGGCCTATTCATAGGGTTGGAAACGCAATTTTGATAGACTGTCCCTTACTTCA